>NZ_MUKA01000665.1 GCF_002150735.1 Streptomyces africanus | reverse complement strand
CGCGGTCACCGCGACCGCGCTGGTGGCGGCGGGACCGCGGAGTGCCGACGGGGCCCGTGGGCATCCCCGGGCCCAGCCTCCCGCGCACGCGGCCCCGGTGTCCGGGAAGCAGCCCGTGCGCACGCGTCGGGCCGTGGGGGCGGTGACGGCCCCGGTCCGGATCGCCGACGCGGCCACCGTGCGGCTGCTGCGGCCCGGCGACCGGGTCGACGTCATCGCCGCCGAGGAGACCGTGTCGGGCGGCGATGCCCGGGTGGTCGCGCGCGGGGCCCGGGTGACGAAGGTGCCGGAGCCGCTGGAGGGCGCGGGCGGCACCGGGGCGCTGGTCGTGCTGTCGGTGCCGCGCGCCACGGCGGCCCGGCTCGCCGGCGCGAGCACCACCGCGCGGTTGGCCGTGACGCTGTGGTGACGTCCCTGATCTCGTCGAGTCGCTCGTTCGACGGACCCGGGTGCTCCATTCGGAGCAGCGTTGACGTAGGTTGCGGAGCGTTTTGTTCCGCAGGCTGCTCGTGCGAGGAGAGACCCCGAGGTGAGCGAGAAGAAGGATCCGAGCGTCTGGGAGGGCTTCAAGGCCTTCCTGATGCGCGGGAACGTCGTCGATCTGGCCGTGGCGGTGGTGATCGGCGCCGCCTTCACCAACATCGTCAACGCCGTGGTGAAGGGGATCATCAACCCCGTCGTCGGGGCCATCGGGACCAAGAACCTCGACCACTACAGCTCATGTCTGAGCTCGACGTGCGAGGGCGAGCAGGGCATCCAGATCCTGTGGGGTTCCGTCCTCGGCGCCGCGCTGAGCTTCGTGATCACCGCGGCGGTCGTCTACTTCCTGATGGTCCTGCCGATGGCGAAGTACCTGGCCCGGATGGAAGCTCGTCGCAAGGCGAAGGAGGGCACGCAGGAGGTCATCGAGGTGACCGAGCTGGAGGTGCTGAAGGAGATCCGCGACGAGCTTCCATCCGGGC
>NZ_MUKA01000128.1:42545-42666 GCF_002150735.1 Streptomyces africanus | reverse complement strand
CGGGGCATACTGGCCTCATGCTCCAGCACCAGACGTTCGTCTTTACCTATGGCACCCGGCCCGCCGGCTGCCATGGTCGTGCTGCTTGAGCAACTGACAAGCGACTTCCCAGGCGCCCCGG
>NZ_MUKA01000128.1:0-42510 GCF_002150735.1 Streptomyces africanus | reverse complement strand
GATCTCCTCCGGCGGCCGGCGCGTGAACCTCTCCCGCGAGATGGAGGTCCTCGGCCGCTACCGCGAGGCGCTGGGCAAGCCCGGCACAGCCCTCGCGATGACCCTGCTGGAGATGTGCCGCGGCCGGATCTGAATCCCCGTTGCCAAGACACGGGCCTGATCTGAATCCCCGTTGCCAAGACAGGGGCCGGATCTGGATCTCCGTTCCCAGGACAGGCGTGCGCCCCCCTCTCACCCGTACGGCGCGTGACCGCCCCGCGGGCCGCTTCGTTGGTCCCGGTATCCGTGCCAGCCAGGCGCGGGCCTGAGAGAACCACGCGTGGCTCGCTGGAGCGATGAGACGTACGGATCGTGCCGTGCGTCGTGGGACGTCGCTCCAGGGAAAGTGACCGGACGGCAGGGGACAGCAGCCCGGTCACCCGAGAGAACGGTCGGCTCCGGGGACGCCCGGGGCCGACCGGCGGACCTGCAAAAACGCACAAGACCGGGTCGGACGGTTGCGGGCGCCGCGTTCATCCAGCACCCAAATCCCCTCGTGGGCATCCGCATTGCCCCCTTGCCAGAGGTACAGACCAGCGGCGCACCCCCCGGCGCCGCTTCCAGGCACCGGCGCTGCCCTGACGTCGGTGCTGACGAGAAGAAGGGCCTCGCGGCTGCACCCCGCGGGGCCCTTCCCTCTGCCGTCAGGTGCGCGACACCGTCCCGCACGCGTCCGCGTCGCGGTCGATGTCCTTGCTCCGGTCGTACGGATCCGTCGTCGGACCGCTCGGCGCCGCGCCCGTGGGCTCGCTCGACGGGAACTCCGGGTGCAGATAGCCGTCGTAGACGTCGCAGGAGGAGTTGCCGATCTCCTGGTCGTACTCCATGAGCAGCAGCCGGCCCTCGGTCACCCGGTACCGCGCGGGGTCGGCGAGTTCGACGTCGAGCACCCGGCGCACGATGGTGCGGGTGACCTCGGTGGGGCCGTCGGCCCGTACGACGGGGTAGACGAAGGTGTAGTCGGCGTGCACGGCCACGCCCCCTTGCGATCCCTTCTCGAACGTCATGCGCCCGCGGGTCTTGATCACGTCGCCGGCCGGACGCACCTCCTCGGGGTCGAAGCGGCTGAACAACGTCACCGGGTCGTGCTTCCTGCTCGGCGAGCGCAGGGCGGTGCCGAGGTTGTCCAGGACGTCCGGCTGCTTGGGGTCGAGCACCGAGAGCGCGGCCTCGGGGCGGGCGCCGCGCACCGTCCTCGGGTCGAGGTTGGCGCCCACCAGCAGCTTCTTCGTCAGCTTCAGCGCCTGCTCCACACGGTCCTTGGGGACCGGTCCGACGGCCTTGGCCGCGGGCAGCACGATGCCGGTCTCGCCGTCGGCCCAGCGCAGCGCCGGGGAGCCGGCGAACGGCTCGTCCAGGGTGGGGGTTTCGGGGTCCGAAGCCTCGGGCGCGGTACTGGGGGCCGCGGTCTCGACGGGCAGCGGTGAGGCGGCCGGTGACTCGTCCGTGCCGAAGGGGTCACCGGGCAGCAGCGACGGCTTCAGCGCCACCAACGCCACGGCGACGGCGAGGGGCACACCGAGCACGGCCCACAGCTTGCGGCGCCGCGCCGCCCGGCCGTTCGTCTCCTGCCGATCCGGGCCCGTCCGCCACCCGGGAGGCAACTCGCCCCGGGCCTCCTGCTGTCGCAGCCGCTCGGTCACCATGCGCGCGCGTGCGGACGGCTCCTTCGGGGCTGAGGCATGGCTGTCCCGCTCGGCGTCGCGGATGAACTGTTCCCAGACGTCGTCGGGGATCTCCGAGGCCGACGGCTCATCGTCGGACGGCTTTTCAGACACGAAGCCAAGATCTAAGCGGCTGGGAAGCGTCTTCACAAGAAGGTCTTGGCTGTGACTCAGCCCACATAAAAATTCTGTGAATGCCAGCACAACCATTCACAGCTCTCACGGATCAAACCTGCCGAACCAAGGGCCACGCCCGCGCCCCACACGCGGAGGCCTCCTCAACGTTCGTACCGCTCCCCGCGGTACGCCCGGACTCTCCGAGGTCTTCATGAAGCTTCGCCGCGCCATGGCAGCAGCGGCCGCCACGGCGGTCATAGCCCCGGTCGCACTGCTCGCGGCACCGGCCGCGTACGCGACCGACGAAACGACGCCCACGCCGAGCACGCCGGCGAGCGAGTCCGCCACCCAGACACCGCCCGCTTCGAGCCCGCCCGCGAGCGACTCCGTCACCCAGACACCGCCGGCTTCGAGCCCGCCCGCGAGCGAGTCCGCCACCCAGACACCGCCCGCTTCGAGCCCGCCCGCGAGCGACTCCGCCACCCCGGCGCCGTCCACCTCCGAGCCCGAGGAGTCGGAGTCCCCCGACCCCGAGCCCTCGGTCTGCGAGGACACCAAGGTCGACGTGAGCATCTCCGGCCTGCCCGGCAAGATCGCGGCGGGCAGCGGCTGGCACAAGTTCTCGCTGAACGTGCTCAACAACTCCGACTCCACGCTCAACGACCTCGACTTCTTCGCCGGGGCCTCCCCCGACAAGAACGGCGAGGAGCTGTTCTCCAGCAAGCAGGTCCAGCTCCAGGCCTGGGACCCCCAGGACAAGATCTGGGTCGACCTCAACGAGGGCGGCTACGCGGTCGGTTACGTCGGCTACACCGACGAGCTCAAGCCCGACTACGAGGTCAACATCCCGCTGCGCCTCAACGTCAAGCCGTCCGCTCCGGTCGGCGCCGGCTTCTCCCTCGGCGCGACGATCTACGGCGACAACGACGCCGAGTGCACCGGCTTCGGCGACGTGTCGTACAAGTTCCAGATCGTCTCGGCCGGTACGGACACCGGCGGCACCAAGCCGCAGGAAGGCGGCAAGGCGCCCGTCACCGACGAGAAGCCGGCCGGCAACACGCCGGAGGTCACCGGCAGCCTCGCCGAGACCGGCTCCAGCTCCGCCCTGCCGATGATCAGCCTCGTCGGCGGTGCCGCGGTCGTCGCCGGTGCCGGCGCGATCTTCGTCGTGCGTCGCCGCAAGGCCGGCGTCCAGGCCTAAGCCACAGCGGCCGGCGGGCCGTTGCACCAGCGGAAGAGGGACCTGCGCTCGGAGGGGGGCGCAGGTCCCTCTTCCGCTGTCCGCTGCCGGTCAGCTCTTCGGCGGTACCGCCGGCAGGCCGAGGAACGGCAGCCGCAGCGCGCCGAACGCGTCCGCCGGGACCGCCGGGGACTTCGGCTCGACCGGCTGGAGACGCTCGTAGGCCGCGCCCTGCCGCGGTCGCGGATCGGGCTCGCCCTTGTTGGGCCAGAACGACATGGCCCGCTCGGCCTGGGCGGTGATGGTGAGGGACGGGTTGACGCCCAGATTGGCGGAGACCGCGGCGCCGTCGACGACCGAGATGCCGGGGTGGCCGTAGAGGCGGTGGTACGGGTCGATCACGCCCGTCTCGCGGGAGTCGCCGATCGGGCAGCCGCCCAGGAAGTGGGCCGTGAGCGGGGTGCCCATCAGTTCGCCGACGTTCGAGCCCGCGAAGCCGTTGATCTCGGCGGCGAGTGCGGACGCGCTCTCCGTGGCCGCCTTGATCTGCTTCGGGTTCGGGGCGCCGTGGCCCTGGCGGGCGGTGAGCAGGCCGCGGCCGACCCCCGACGGTTTCAGGTACGTCGTCAGGGAGTTGTCCAGCGACTGCATCACCAGGCCGATGATGGTCCGCTCCGACCAGCGGCGGTTGGACAGGGAGCGCAGTACCAGCAAGGGGTGTTTCGCCGCGTGGGCGAGGAAGCCCAGCACCCGTGAGGTGCCCGAGTCACTCCCGGCGTACGGGACCTGGAGGATCGACAGGCCGCCCATCGAGTTGGAGCCCTTGCCGTAGCGGACCGGCTCGATGTGGGTGTTCTCGTCCGGGTGGATCGAGGACGTGATGGCCACGCCCCGCGTGAAGTCGGCCTTCGGCGCGCCGTGCGCCTTGCGGTAGCGCCGGTCGTCGGTCTGGGCGCCGACCAGGGCCTCGGAGTTGGTGCGGGTCAGCCCGCCCAGCTTGTCCGACAGGTACGGCAGCTGGCCGCCGGCCTTCATACGGTGCAGCAGCGTCTGGGTGCCGTACGTGCCGGCGGCGAGGACGACCTGGCGGGCCCTGTAGGTCCGGCCCTTGGCCTTGCGGCGGTCGTCGGTGGGCAGGGTGGCGACGGCGTACCCGCCGCGCGAGTCGTCGGTGACCGAGACGACCGTCGTCAGGGGGTGGACGACCGCGCCCGCCTTCTCGGCGAGGTACAGGTAGTTCTCGTTGAGGGTGTTCTTCGCGCCGTGGCGGCAGCCGGTCATGCACTCGCCGCACTCCGCGCAGGCCCTGCGGGCCGGGCCCGCCCCGCCGAAGTACGGGTCGGGCACCTCCTGACCGGGCTTCGCCTTCGCGGTGCCGTCGGCGTCCTCGCCGTCGCCGAAGAAGACGCCGACGGGGGCGAGGTGGAAGGAGTCGCCGCAGCCCATGCGCTCCGCGGCGGCCTTCAGATGCACGTCGGACGGCGTCATGGTCGGGTTGAGCCGTACGCCGAGCATGCGGCGGGCCTGGTCGTAGTACGGCTTCAGCTCCTCCTGCCAGTCCGTGATGTCCCGCCACTGGGGGTCCTCGAAGAACGGCTCGGGCGGGACGTAGAGGGTGTTGGCGTAGTTGAGGGAACCGCCGCCGACGCCCGCTCCCGCCAGGACCATGACGTTGCCCAGGAGGTGGATGCGCTGGATGCCGTACATGCCGAGTTTCGGCGCCCAGAGGTAGTTCTTGAGGTCCCAGGAGTTCTTGGGGAGTGTCTCGCGGGTGAAGCGGCGGCCGGCTTCCAGGACGCCGACCTTGTAGCCCTTCTCCGTGAGGCGAAGGGCGGTCACCGAGCCGCCGAATCCGGAGCCGACGACGATGACGTCGTAGTCGTAAGCGTCCTGAGGCACGTGCTCTCCTCGCTGCGTCACCGGAACCGGAATGCCTTCATCAGGCGCAGGCTCCTGCTCATGAACTGGGCGTACTTCTCGTCGTCCATGCCCAGCGAGGGGGCCATCGGCAGGACTCGCTGGTGGGCGACCGTCTGGGCCTCGGTGTACTTGAGGATGCCCTCGGAGCCGTGGCGGCGGCCGAGGCCGGAGTCCTTCATGCCGCCCATGGGCGACTGGACGCTGCCGTAGGCGGGGGCGTAGCCCTCGTTGATGTTGACGGTGCCGGTGCGCAGGCGGGCGGCGACCTCCCGGCCGCGGCGGGCGTTCTTCGTCCAGACCGAGGAGTTGAGGCCGTACGCCGTGGCGTTGGCGCGCTCGATCACCTCGTCCTCGTCCGTGAAGCGGTAGACCGAGACGACCGGGCCGAAGGTCTCCTCCGTGCAGACGGACATGTCCGTGGCGACCCCGTCGAGGATCGTGGGCTCGAAGAAGTACGGGCCGATGTCCGGCCGGGCCACGCCGCCCGCGACGACCTTCGCGCCCTTGGCGACCGCCTCCTCCACGTGCCGGGTGACGGTCTGAAGCTGGCGTTCGCCGACCAGGGAGCCCATGTCGGCGCCGTACGCCAGGGACGTGCCGAGGCGGATGGCCTTCGTGCGGGCGGCGAAGCGCTCCAGGAAGGTGTCCGCGATCGACTCGTGGACGTAGAGCCGCTCGATGGAGATGCACAGCTGGCCCGCCGAGGAGAAGCAGGCCCGGACGGCACCGGCCGCGGCCTTCTCGATGTCGGCGTCCTCCAGCACCAGCATGGCGTTCTTGCCGCCGAGTTCGAGGGAGACGCCGACCAGCCGGGCGGCGGCGCCCCGGGCGACCTCGCGGCCGGTGCGCGTGGAGCCGGTGAAGGAGACGTAGTCGGCGTGCCGGACGACCTCCGGGCCGACGACGGGGCCGTCGCCGAGGACGACCTGGAAGACGTCGGCGGGCAGGCCGGCCTCGATGAGCAGGTCACGGGCCCACAGGGCGGTCAGGCAGGTCTCCGTGTCGGGCTTCATGACGACCGCGTTGCCCGCGACGAAGGCGGGGAGCGCGTCGCCGACCGACAGCTCCAGGGGGTAGTTCCAGGGCGCGATCTGGCCGACGACGCCGCGCGGGTGGCGCAGTTCGGTGACCTTGGTGAGGGTCGGCATGGCGCCTGCGTGCCGCTTCGGGCGGAGGTAGGCGGGGGCCTTGCGGCCGTAGTGCCGGGCGGCGACCGCGACGGCCTGGACCTCTTCGTGGGCGTGCAGCCGGGCCTTGCCGGTCTCCAGCTGGATCAGGTCGAGCACCTCGGCCTGGCGCTCCAGCACCAGGTCGTGGAAGCGCAGCAGGACGGCGGCGCGCTGCCGTACCGGCGTCTGCGCCCACACGGCCTGGGCGGTGCGGGCCAGGTCGAAGGCCCGCACCACGTCCTCGGGCGTCGACTCCGGCAGGTCGGCCAGCTTCTCGCCGGTGAACGGCGTGTGGTTGGCGGTCCGGCCGGAGCCGGCCACACCCTTGGTGAGCTGGGCGACCAGCTCGGGGGTGACCACGTCGGCGGCGGTGCGGGCGCCCTCCGGCGCGGGGGCGAGGGGGTTCGTGCCGGCCTGTGCCGTGCCGGTCTTCTCCGGGGCGTGCGCGTCCGTCATGAGGCGCAGGGTATGCCCCGGCGGAGCCTTTGGGTACCCGTCGGTAATACGGCTTCACCGAGTGCACACACGGCGCCAGTGGCTGCTGGCAACGAACGCCCTGATCAGGCCGTTGTGCGGTGACCAGTGGGCGTGATTCAGCCTTTTACGATCGCGAGCCGGTCCCGGGCGCCCTTGAACACCGAGGTGCCCTCCTGCTCGTCGGGCGTGCCCTTGGGCATGTCGACGCGCAGTTCGTACATGCGGTCGTCGTCGGTGCGGATCACCGCCCGCATGACCCGCCTGGGGTCCTCGTCCAGGTTGTAGGTGGTGTCGGCGAGGGCGGCCTCGTAGCCCTGGACGCTGGTGCGGGTGTACCGCGTGTCCCCCCGAACGACGGGCGCGTTGCGGACCTGGTCCATCGGGGAGCCCGGGGCCCGGTCCCACAGGAGGAGGCGGACCTGGACGGTACCGCCCTGTTCGTCGCCGTAGAGCACCGTGCGGGGCTGGTCGGTCGCGCTGCCGGTCCGGCCGAGTTCGCGGTAGTGGCTCGGGAGAGGGAGCACGGCCGCCAGGTCCGGATCGCGGTGCGGGGTCCAGGGCTCCGTCCCTTCGTCGGTCTCCGCGCTGCTGGTGTCGCCGAGGTGGGTGGCGGCGCCTATGCCGCCGGCGAGCAGGGCGCTCATCAGGGCGAGGGGGCCGGGCCGGAGGAGGCTCTGGCGCTTCGGGGGTGCGGGGTGGCTCCGCGTCGCGGTGTCGTCAGGAGCTGGAGAATCCCGTATGTCCGAGGACTCGCCTATATCCGAGAACTCCCGTACATCCGCGGCCTGCTGCGTCTCCTTCGGCATCTCCTCCGCCGCCGGCCACTGCCCGGCCGCCGCCTCCAGTGTCTTCGCGACCTCCTCGGCGTCCGGCCGCTGTTCGGGGTCCTGCACAAGCAGTCGTGTGATCAGCGGCCCGAGCGGTCCGGCCTGCTTCGGTGCGGGCGGCTCGGGGGCGAGGATCGCGGCGAGCGTGGCCTCCGGCGTGTCCCGGCGGAACGGGGACGCCCCCTCGACGGCCGCGTACAGCAGGACGCCCAGGGACCACAGGTCGGAGGCGGGCCCGGCGATGCGGCCGGACATCCGCTCGGGCGCGACGAACTCCAGGGAGCCGACGAGCTCCCCGCCGGCTGTGAGCGATTCCTCGCCCGGCACATGGGCGATGCCGAAGTCGGTGAGGACGATCCGCTGGTGCGGGCCCAGCAGCACATTGGCCGGTTTCACGTCCCGGTGCACGATGCCGACGGAGTGCGCGGCACGCAGGGCACCGAGGACGGCGAGGCCGATCCGGGCGGCTTCGCGCACCTCGACCGGGCCGCGCCGGAGCACCTCGTGCAGGGACTCGCCCGGCACCAACTCCATGACGATCCAGGGCAGTCCGTCGAGCACCGCGTCGACCGCGTCCAGCCCGTCGCGTCCGAGCCGCACGGGGCGATCGGTCCGCCCGGCGCGTGCGTCCGGCCGGTGCTCCGGCTCGACGACCACGTCGTGGATGGTGACGGCGGCGGGATGGTCGACGCGGGCGGCGGCGCGGGCCTCGCGGTAGAGCCGGTGGGCCGCACGCCGGCGGCTGTCGTCCTCCGGGTCGCCCGCGTCGCCCGGGTCGCCCGGCAACCGGGGCTGCTTGACGGCGACTTCCCGCTGCACGAGCTCGTCGTAGGCCCGCCAGACGGTGCCCGTCCCGCCGGAGCCGATGCGCTCGATCAGCCGATAGCGCCCACCGACCGACCGGCCCTGGGCGCCCGTCCCGCCCCCGTCGTTGCTCATGCCCCATCAGTACCCCGCGGGACGGCCGCTTGTCGACGCGAGGCAGTGGCCGGGCGCCGGTTCAGGTCCCGTCGATGTCCAGGTTCGCGATCGCCGTGTCGGCCACCTCTTGCCCGCGCTTCGTGAAGTCGCCCTTGCCCGGGTAGCTGACGGTGAGCTTGTACATGTCGCCGCCGGAGCTCCGGTAGTAGAAGATCCTGAGCTCGCGGGGACGGGGGTTCTCGCTGTCGTCGGTGTCGTACGTGACCGTGTTCTGGGCGGCCTTCTTCCCCCGGTAGGTGGTCTCCTTGGGGTCCGTCTTCGGGTTCTCGGGCATGTCCAGGCTGTAGCTGCCGCTGTCCTTGAACCCACCGTCGTCGTCGTACATCTCGGCGGCCGCGGAGCCGGCGATGGTGCGGCTGGTGTCCTCCGACTTCCTGTCGAGCGTCAGGCCGATCCAGATGCTGCCGCTCCAGTCGGTGTACGTGACCCAGTGCCCCTGGTCCGACGTACGGTCGGGCACGGTCCGCTGGTAGTCGCCGGGGACGGCCAGCGACGCGGCGAGGTCCTTCTCCTGGCGTGTCGTCCAGCCGTCGGGCAGCGGCCCGGCGAACGGGTTCGCGAGCACCAGGTACGCCGTCACCGCCGCCGCGACGACCGCCGCACCGAGTCCGGCCCACCCCTTCCGGCCGAGCCGGAGTCTTCGGCCCTGACCGTCCGTCACGGGGACGACCTGCGTGGCCTGGACGGCCGGCGGGTTCGCGGCGGCCTCCAGCAGGGCACGCACCCGGGCGGCGTCCGGGCGGCGGGCCGGGTCCTTGTGCAGCAGGCTCGTGATGGCCTCGGCGAGCGGGCCCCGGGCGGAGGCGGGCGGCGCGGGCGTGGCGTTGAGGACGGACTGGAGTGTGGCGGGGGTGTTGCTGCGGCGGAACGGCGAGACGCCCTCCGTCGCCGCGTACAGCACCACACCCAGGGACCACAGGTCGCTGGCCGGACCCGGGCGCTGGCCCAGCACCCGCTCGGGTGCGATGTACTCGGGCGAGCCGACGAAGCCGCCGGTGTCGGTCAGGTTGGTCTCGCCCTCGATCTGTGCGATGCCGAAGTCGGTGAGGACGACCCGGTCGTAGCGGCCGAGCAGCACGTTGTCCGGTTTCACGTCGCGGTGCAGGATGCCCGCCGCATGCGCGGCCTCCAGCGCGCCGAGGACCTCCAGGCCGATCCGGGCCGCCTCGCGCGCGGACAGGGTGCCCTCCTGGAGCGCGTCGCCCAGCGAACGGCCCCGTACGAGCTCCATCACGATCCACGGCTGCCCCTCCACGACCGCGACGTCGTGGACGTCGACCACCGCCGGGTGGTCGAGCCGGGCCGCGGCACGTGCCTCGCGGCGCATCCGCTCGAAGGCGTTGGAACGTTCGCGGTCGGGAAGATGCTCCGGGACGCGGGGTTCCTTGACGGCGACCTCCCGGTCCACCGTCTCGTCCTTGGCGCGCCACACCGTGCCCATGCCGCCGTGCCCGAGCTTGGCGATCAGCCGGTAACGCCCGGCGATGAGCCGCCCGGCTCCGGGATCCTGGACCGTTGCCGCCGAGTGGGGCGGCACGACCTGGGTGGGCGTCGCGTACGGGTTGCCCGGTACCGGCGCCGGTGGATTCGGCTGATGCGGTGGTTGCAGAGCGAAACTCGTTGGCTCGTCGGCCCCGGCTCGGGCTCCCCCGTTGTTGCTCATGAGGTCATCCATACCGCGCCAAGCGCTTGCGCATCCAGCACGGACGCGTCCCGGTCACGGACCCGTGACGCGGTCCGGGGCTTATCTCCCTTTATGCCGGTACGGGGCTCATCGGTCGCACTCGGGTCAGGGCGAGGACGAGGTGGCAGCGGTCGTGGTGGCGCTGGTGGCCGCGGGAGTGCCAGGAGTGCGCGTGCCGTGGGAGGACGGGCCGGCCGACGGCGTCGTCGGCGCCGAGCTCTTCGGCGTACGGCCGCCGTCCCCACCGCCCTCGTCCGTGAGCAGCGCCGCCGCCGACACGCCCGCCCCGGCCATGGCGGCGACCAGCAGCGCGGCCACCAGGACCCGGCGCGTGGGCTGTCGGATCAACTGCTCGTGCCGCGGGTCCGGGCCGGGCAGGTCCGTCGGCGGCATCGGCGGTTGCCGGTCGGCGCTGTCCTGCGGCCGTCCGTGCGAGGCGTCCCGCACCGTCGGCGCGTATCCGGGCGGCGGAGCATGCGGCGTACTGCCCGTCTCGCGGAACGCCCGCAGCATCCGCTCCGCCCGGTCCGCGTCCAGCCGCCGGTCCGGATCGCGCTCCAGCAGGCCCTGTACGACGGGCAGGAGCGGCCCGGCCTGCGCGGGCGGGCGAATGTCGCCGACGACGACCGCGTGCAGGACCCCGCCCAGCGAGTCCCGGTGGAACGGCGACTCGCCGCTGAGGGCCGCGCACAGCAGCGCGCCCAGCGACCACAGGTCGGACTCGGGCCCGGTCCTGACTCCGGACATCCGCTCGGGCGCCGTGTACTCGGGCGAGCCGACGAAGGACCCGCTCTCGGTGAGCGTGGGGGCGCCCGCGACCTGGGCGATGCCGAAATCGGTGAGGACGACCCGGTCGGTACCGGCCTCCAGCAGCACGTTGTCGGGCTTGAGGTCGCGGTGCAGCACCCCGGCCGCGTGCGCGGCGCGCAGCGCGCCGAGCAGGGCGATGCCGATCCGCGCGGCCTCGGCGGCGTCGACCGGGCCTTCGGTGGCGAGCCGGTCGGCGAGCGAGCCGCCCTCGATCAACTCCATGACGATGTACGGGCGTTCGCCGTCCTCGACGACATCGTGGACGACGATGATGTGCGGATGGCTCAGCTGGGCGACGGCCCGCGCCTCGCGCAGCGTACGGTCCCGCTGCCGGCGCGCTTCCGCCGCGGAGAGCGTCTCGTCGTAAGGGAGCTCCTTGACGGCCACGCCCCGGCCGAGCAGCTGGTCGGTCGCCCGCCAGACCACACCCATGCCACCGCGCCCGAGCCTCGCCTCGAGCCGGTAACGGCCCGCGATGACACGCATGTTGTGTCCCTCGGTCCCCATGCGGCCATCATGCCCCAACGGAGGAACGGGCTCCGGGAGCAGCGGCCCGCGGGTGGCCGAAACACATGGCCCTGTGCCAGGGGTCCCGGGCAGGGGCCCGCCGCGTCAGGGGGTCTTCTCGTGCCAGCCCTGCAACAGCGCCGTGAACTGCTTGCGCGCCTTCGGCCAGTCCTGCGCGGGCGCCGACATGTAGAGCGCGTACTCGGTGCCGTCACGGGCGACGTACGTCTCCTCGATGGCCCTGCGCGGACCGGGGAACTTGGTGTCCTTCGCCTGCGCGGTCCAGGTGTACTCCCACAGCGCGCCGTCCCGGTCACGGTAGACGTTGCGTTTCAGCTGCACGCGCTTGTAGTCGACCAGCCGCTGCAACTGCTGTTCCAGGTCGAGCTGGTGGGCGTACGGGTCGGCGAAGTCCGGGGAGGTGTCGACGGCGATCCGGACGAAGTGCCGGCCGCCGTCGGGTGTGTAGTCGATCTGCTTGAGCTCGCCCTGCGGGCCGAAGGTCTGGCGCTTCCAGCCCTTGGGCAGGTAGAGGCTGAAACCCACGGGGTCGTCGCGGCGGGTCCAGCCGGCGGGCACCGAGCCCCCGGGCCGCTCCGCGCTCGTCGTACCGGGCGAGCCCGATACGGCGCCCGGCGTCTGCCGGCTCTCGTTCCACTGCTGGAGCACCACCGCGGTGCCTCCGCCGATGATGGCCGCGAGCGCGACGACGAGGGCGAGGGTGCGCAGCCGACGGCGCCGGCCCGAACCGGCCGGCCGCGGCCCCGGAGCCATCGGGCCGACCATGGTGGGGCCGGGCGTCCCGTGCCCGTTGGCGAAGGCCCCGGCTGCGGCGGTGCCGGGGGTGGCCGTACCGGCCGTCGGCCTCCCGTCGGCGGGCGTCCCGGCCAGCGGCGGGAGCGGCGTCCCGGTGTGCGATCCCGAGCCGGTACCGGCCGTGTCCGTGCGGGACGTGCCGGTGCCGGCGGTATCCCTGCTGGACGGGTACGTACCGGAAGGGTGCATGCCGGACGCGCCGGTCCCGCTGTGCGCCTCCCGGTACGGCGACGGCCCCCCGTACTGCGTCGGCACATACGCCTGCGCCCCGCTCGGCCGCCGCCCCTCCGCCGCCTCGGCGAGCATCTGCTCGGCCTCGGACGCGTCGGGCCGGGTGGCCGGATCCTTGCGCAGCAGGGCGGTGATGACCGGCGTGAGCGCGTCCGCGTGCTGAAGCTGGTCGGCCTCCTCCTCGACCACGGCCTGCATGGTGGTCAGCGGGGTGGTGCGGCGGAACGGCGAGCGCCCCTCGACCGCCGTGTAGAGCGTCGCGCCGAGCGCCCACAGGTCGGAGGACGGGCCCGGGTCGTGGCCGCGCACGCGCTCGGGCGCCAGGTAGTCGACCGAGCCGACGACCTCTCCGGTCCGGGTGATGGTGGTGTCGCCCTCGATCTGGGCGATGCCGAAGTCGGTGAGCAGGACACGTCCGTCCCGGGCGAGGAGGACGTTGCCCGGCTTGACGTCGCGGTGCAGGACGCCGGCGGTGTGCGCGGCGCGCAGGGCCCGCAGCACCCACATGCCGATGCGCGCCGCCTCGCGCGGTTCGACGCGCCCCTCCTCCTTGACCGCGTCGGCCAGGGAGCGGCCCTCGACCAGCTCCATCACGATCCACGGGCGGCCGTCGTGCTCCAGCACGTCGTGCACCGTGACGACCGCGGAGTGGTTGATCCGCGCGGCGGCCCTGGCCTCGGCCCTGGTGCGCGCCAGCAGGATGGCCTGCTCGCTCTCGGAGACGTAGAGGGCGGCCGTCAGCTCCTTGATGGCGACGGACCGGTGCAGCACCTCGTCATGTGCTCGCCATACCCGGCCCATGCCGCCACTGCCGATGGAGTCGGCGAGCCGGTAGCGGCCCGCGACGAGCAGGCCCTGCATCTGATTCACGTTGCCCCGCAATGGTCTTGACAGGGTCAGCGTAAGGACCCGCTCTGCCCCAGGGAACAAGCGGGGTACCACGGTGACCGCACTGTGACGGTTGTCGCCGCCTGAGACGGGAGGGAACCGCGAGGTGAACTCCAGCGCACGGCATTCGGGTCAGAAGATCATTTCGTCACCCGGTACGTCGCCGCCGCCTGCTCGTACAACCGCGTCACCTCGTCCCGTTCCGACTCCGGACCCCGCACCTGGACCACGTGGTACCGCCCGCCGACCAGCATCGCGAGGTTGCGCACATACAGCTCGCCCCCGTCGCCGCTCCAGGTGAACTGCCCCTCGGCCATGGTCCGCCCGCCCACCTCGATCGTCTTCAGCCCCGTGGAGGTGGCCCAGCTGGAGTCGCGGTACGGCTGCAACTCGCGCTCCTTCTCCCGCTGGTAGACCATCGGATCGCTGCCGTGCTCCGACGCGCTGTCCCGGCCCGGTACGACGATGAGCTCGAAGTCGCCCTTCGCGTAGACGACCTGGCCGCTGCCACCCCGCGCGGTGCGGCCCCAGCCCTTGGCGACGGCGACCTGGAAGCCCGCCACGTCCTTGCGCAGGGTGAAGCCGTCGGCGACCTCGGGGCCGGTGGTCTGCGTCTGCGTGGAACCGGCCGACGTCGACGGGTTCTTCTCGGGCTCGGGTGACGTCCGGTCGGGCCGGGGCTCGCCGCTGGACTCCGGCTCGGGCGCCTGGCCGGCCTCACCGGCGACACCGGTCCGGTCGGTGCCTGCCGCGCCGTCGGTCTGCGACTTGGGCATGAAGAGCACGGCGTAGGCGATCGCCGCGGCCATCACGAGCAGGACGAGCAGGAGCAGGGTGCGGCCGAGGCGGTGCGGCGACCGGGACTCCTTGGCCCGCTTGTGCCGCCCGTGGTGCGCGGGCAGTCCGGCCCGCCGTCTGCGCACGAGTTCCCCCCGGCGCCGTACGACGGGCAGCCGGCTCGCGTCGACGGGCGGCGCCGCGACGACGTGCACCCCGGCCTCCGGCTCGGGCGCCGAGCGCACCAGCGAGCGCAGCCAGCCGCGCAGTTCCTCGAAGTCGAGGCGCTCGGTCGGGTCCTGACGCAGCAGCGACTCCACGACCGGCCTGAGCGGCCCGCACTCCTCGGCGTACGCCGGCGGTTCCGCGCACACCATCTGCACCAGCTCGGCCGTCGACTCCTCCGGGTAGGGCGCATGCCCCTGCACGGCCCGGAAGAGCAGCGCGCCGAGCGCCCACAGGTCGGTGGCGGGACCGATCGGCGCGGCCAACTGCCAGTTCTCGTGCACGGGTCCGGCCTGCTCCGGCGCCCAGCGCTCCGTCACGGGGCCCACCACGGCCATCCGCGCCTGCCGTGCCCGCTCGGCTGCCAGCGCCGTGGCCGGGCCGCGCCGGGGCGCGGGGGTGTGGGCGACCAGGTCGTCCCACCGGGTGGGCTCGCCGGGGGCGGCGGTATCCGGGGCCGGCGGGAGCGCCGTCTGTTCCTGTCCCTGCGGCGAGGGCGTGCCGCCTGTTCCGCCGCGGGGGGTGGCGCCGTGCCAGCCGGTCGCCCGGGGGGCGCCGCCGACGCCGTAGGGGTCGGCTATCTGCCCCGGTGCGATCCCGCCGGGCCCCGTGCTCTGTCCGGGGACGTACGGCGACCGCGCCGGGCCGTTGCCGTGGGGCCCGGGTCCGTCGTCCGGGGCGGGCCGCGCGCCGGGCAGGGCCGCCCGGCCGTTCTGCGTCTCCTGGACCCGGGCCGCGGCCCGGGCACCCGCCCGGTAGGCCGCGATCGCCCCGGCTCGCGCGGCCCGCGGGTCCTCGCTGTCCTCCGCGCTCCTGCGGGCCGGCACGGGCGCGCCCCCGCTGTCCGCGTCGGCTCCGGCCGCCGGCAGTCCCCGGGCCTCCCGAGCCTCTATGGCGGCCCGCCGCGCGGCCTCGGGATCACCCGCGCCACCGCCGCCGCCCGGACCACCGGCAACACCCGGGCCGCCGACGCCTCCTGAGCCCCCGGCACCGACCGGGCCGCCGACGCCCTCGGCCACCCCGGCGCCACCGGTCTCCCGGCCGGGCTCGCCGAAGGCCGGAGCCGGAACGGGGTCGTACCCGCACAGCGCCTCCTCCGCCGCGCCCACCGCCAGCCCGGTCAGCATCACCCGGCCGTCGTCGCAGACGAGGACCGTCCGCGCGGTGATGTTCCGGTGCACCCAGCCGTGCCCGTGCAGCACCCGCAGCGCCATGAGGACGTCGGAGGCCACCTCGGCCGCCCGGTACGGCGTCAGCGGCTTCTCGGCGAGCAGCGCCGCCAGCGGACGCGCGGCCACCAGCTCACTGACGATCCACAGCGAACCGCCCTCGGCGAACACGTCGAAGACCTGGTCGAGTCGGGGATGGTCGGGGATGGCCGCCGCGGCCTGCGCGGCCTCGACCGCACGCCGTACCACCGGGTCCGTGGGCCGCCGGGTCCCCGCACGGGCGCCGGGTCCGCGCGCGCCGGCGTCACGTGCCGTGAAGCCGTCGGGCAGCCCCTCCGCGTCGAGGACCTCCGCCTCGACCACCTCCGGCAACGGCACTGCCCTGACCAGGACTTCCTGCCCGCTGTAGGTGTCGAAGGCCCGGGACTCGGTGAGTTCGTACTCGTCGGACGGCGGCAGCGGCAGGCGGTAGCGGTCGGCGAGCACCCGTCCCGCATAGTCGTCCACGATGCCTCCCCCGGCAGCCTGGTCGGTCACATCCGTTCGCCCCACGGTCCGTTCCGGCTGCGCACGGTCCGCAAACATTTACGATACGTGCCGCAGGCAACCCGCATGGGGGGATGCCAGATCTCACTCCCCAAACCCGGGGCCGCTCATGCTCAGGACTTGGGTTCGAAGGTCTTGGTCAGCGTCCGCCAGGTCTGCTTGCGCAGCTCACCGCCCCAGCCGGCCGCTTTCGCCGTGTACATCAGCGCGTAGCCCTGCCGGTCGTCGACGACGAACCCGCGGTCGATGGTCCGGTACTTGGTGCCGCTCTCGACGTAGGTGAACTCCCAGTCGGCCGTGTTCCAGTCGCGGTAGTCCACCTGCTCTATGCGGATCTTCTTGTACTGCGCGCGCACCATGTAGCGCTCCTGGTTTTTCCAGTCCGCCACCGGGTCGCCCTTGGGCGTGGACGTCCAGGCGATGAGCAGCTTCTGCCCGTCGGGGCCGGTGAACCGGTCGCCCGCGGCACCCGTGGACTGGTACTTCCACCCCTTCGGCAGTCCGATCGAGTATCCCTGGCTGCCCTGGTGCGTCGACGTCGCGGCGGTGCCCTTGCCGCCGTCGGAGGACTCGCTCGCCCGGTCGCCGGGCGTGCTGTTCGAGGCGGGCGCCGACGACGCGGGCTGCGTCGCCGTGTTGTCGGTGCGCGTGCCGTCGCTCTTGTCGCCCTTGGTGTCGGCGCTGGTGGACGCGGTGGCGGCGGTCTTGCCGCCGTTCCCGCCGGCGGCCCCCTTCGCGTCCTTGTCGTCTCCGCTGAGCGCGATGGCGAGCACCGTGCCGATCACGGCCAGCACCACGACCGCGGCGATGATCATCATGGTGCGCCGCGGCACCACGTCGGTGAGCGGCGCCCGGGGCGCGGGCCGCGGCGGCAGATCCGGCCGCGGCATGACGGGCCACCCCGAACTCCGGCCCCCGGACGTCGCCTTCGCCCCCTGCGCACCGGCCCCGGTCCCGGCAGCCGCCCCCGAGGCCGATGCCGAGCCCGACGCCGGCACGGACGCACCGGCGTCCCCGGCCCCGGCCTTCGCGCCCTCCGGTCCGGACGAGGCCGTGCCGTCCTCGGACCCGGTCCGGGACGCGGCGGACGCCCCGGCCGTTCCCGCGGCGGCCTTGCGCACCGAGCGCAGCGCCCCGCGCAACCGCTCCCCCGGCTCCTCGCTCCGCTTGCTCCCGGACCCCGCCGAACTCCCCTTGCGCGAGGACTTGTCCGGCTGCGCCGGCAGCGGCACCACCTTCGTCGCGTCCATCGGCTCCGGCTCGGCCGGCGCGGGGGCGTGGATGACCGAGTTCAGCATCGCCCGGGCGCCCGCGTCGTCGAGCCGCTGGGCGGGGTCCTTGTTGAGCAGCCCGTGGATGACGTCCTTCAGCGGGCCGGCGTTCTTCGGCTCCTCCAACGGCTCGGTCATCACCGCCGTGAGCGTCGCTATGGCCGACCCCTTGTCGTACGGCGGCGTGCCCTCCACCGCCGCGTACAGCAGCCCGCCGAGCGACCACAGGTCGGCCGCCGGGCCCGGCTTGTGCCCGCGCGCCCGCTCCGGGGAGATGTAGGAGGGCGCGCCGACGAGCATGCCGGTCGAGGTGATGGACGGGTCGCCCTCGACCTGGGCGATGCCGAAGTCCGTGAGCACGACCCGGCCGTCCTCGGCGATCAGCACGTTCGACGGCTTCACGTCGCGGTGCAGGATGCCCTCGCGGTGCGCGGACCGCAGCACGTCCAGGACGGCGAGCCCGACCTCGGCGGCCCGCTTCGGTTCGAGAAGGCCGTCCTCCCGGATGACCTCGGCGAGCGACTTGCCCTCGACGAGCTCCATCACGATCCAGGGCCGGTCGTCCTCCTGGACCACGTCGAAGACCGTCACGGCGCTGTTGTTGCGGATCCGCGCGATCGCCTTGGCCTCGCGCAGCGTCCGCGTGATCAGCCGCCGCTTCTCCTCCTCGTCGATGTTCGACGGGAACCGCAGCTCCTTGACGGCGACCGTCCGCCCCAGGGTCTCGTCCTGGGCCCGCCACACCGTGCCCATGCCACCGCGGCCGAGCACCTCGCCCAGCCGGTAACGCCCCGCGAGGAGACGCTCCCTGTTGTCCTGACGAGTGTCCTGACGAGATGTGCCCGCCCGCTCCGCCTCCGACATGCGTCCCCTCATACAACCCGCCCTGACAGAGCCTCCATTGTCTCTCACCCGACAAGTGCCCAGCGCCCCAGGGGCCCCCTGGTGAAACGCCCCCGCGGGCCCGCCCGTCCGGAACCCGGGCGCGGCGCCCGGCGCGCCGCCTTGCATGATGGGTCCCCGACGCCCCGACCAGGGAGGAACCCGCGTGCCGCCCTTTCGGACCTTGCTGGCCCTGCCGGTGTCCGTGGCCCTCCTCGGCCTGCCTCCGGCCGACTCGTCGGCCCTCTCCGCTCCGCCGACGGACGCGGTGCTCCCACTGCTGGTGACCCGGGGCAGGGCACCGGCCGCGGCCCTGCTCGCCCAGGAGGGGACCACCACCCGCTATGCCCACGCCGGGCGGGGAATCGCCCGGTCGGACCACTTCCGGGCCGGCAGCGTCACGAAGACGTTCATCGCGACGGTCGTGCTGCAACTGGCCGCCGAGCACCGGTTGTCGCTGTCCGACACCGTGGACCGGCACCTGCCGGGCCTGGTGCGGGGAGCGGGCAACGACGGCCGCGCGCTGACCCTGCGCTCCCTGCTCACCCACACCAGCGGCCTGTACGACTACACCGCGAAGACCCGCGGAACCGCACCCGTCACACCCCGTCAGGCCCTACGCATCGCACTCACCCACCCCCCGGCCGTCCGCGGCCGCTTCTCCTACTCGAACACCAACTACGTCCTGCTCGGCCTGGTCGTCCGGCAGGTCACCGGCCACTCGTACGCCACCGAGGCCGAACGCCGCATCATCACTCCCCTGCGTCTGACGGGCACCTCCTTTCCCGGATCCCGCTCCTCGCTGCCCTCTCCGCACGGCCGCGCCTACGCCGCCGACGGAACCGACGTCACCGATCTCGACCCGCGGGTGGCCGGCGCCGCGGGCGAGTTGGTGACCACACTCGCCGATCTGGACCGCTTCTACTCGGCCCTGCTCGGCGGGCGACTGCTGCCCCCGCGCCGGCTGCGCGAGATGCTCGACACCCGTGCCGCACACGGCGTGTACGGCATGGGCCTGTTTCCCGAGAAGCTGCCGTGCGGCACGACGGTGTGGGGGCACGACGGGCACATATCCGGCAGCTACGTGCGCACCGCAGCCACCGTCGACGGCCGGCGTGTCCTCACCTTCCGCGTGAACACGGACGCGATGGCGGATCCCGGTCTCGAACCCGCGGTGCTCGCGGCCGAGTTCTGCCCCCGCACCTCGTAGAACGACCGGGTTCCGAACGAAGATCCCGGTTCCCGGCACTCGTTCGGGTGACGTCGAAAGCGCCGCCAAGTGCGCGGGAACAGCCGCCTACAGCGGCACGATGTCCGGCGCCCCCAGCCGCGCCGCGTCCGCCGTCAGGTCGTCCGGCTGGCGCTGCGACTCCCGCTCGGCCTCCACCCGCTTCTCGTAGTGCTGCACCTCGCGCTCTATCTGGTCCTTGTCCCAGCCGAGGACCTGCGCCATCAGCCCGGCGGCGTCGCGTGCGCTGCGCGTTCCCCGGTCGAAGGTCTCGATGGAGATGCGCGTGCGCCGGGTCAGCACGTCGTCCAGATGCCGCGCCCCCTCGTGCGAGGCCGCGTAGACGATCTCGGCGCGCAGATAGTCGTCGGCCGCCGGCAGGGGCTCGCCCAGGGACGGGTCCTCGGCGATGAGCGCGAGGAGTTCCTCGGTCAGCGTCCCGTACCGGTTCAGCAGGTGTTCCACCCGCACCACGTGCAGTCCGGTCCGGGCGGCGATGCGCGCCCGCGCGTTCCACAGCGCCCGGTAGCCCTCGGCGCCCAGCAGCGGCACGTCCTCGGTGACGCACTCGGCGACCCGCATGTCCAGCCCGTGCACCGCCTCGTCCACCGCGTCCTTGGCCATGACCCGGTAGGTCGTGTACTTGCCGCCCGCCACGACGACGAGCCCGGGCACCGGGTGCGCCACCGTGTGTTCGCGCGACAGCTTGCTGGTGGCGTCCGACTCGCCCGCGAGCAACGGCCGCAGGCCCGCGTACACGCCCTGGACGTCGTCCCTGGTGAGGGGCACCGCGAGCACCGAGTTCACATGTTCCAGCAGGTAGTCGATGTCGGCGCTGGACGCGGCCGGGTGGGCCTTGTCGAGGTCCCAGCCGGTGTCCGTGGTGCCGACGATCCAGTGCCGGCCCCAGGGGATGACGAACAGCACGGACTTCTCCGTGCGCAGGATCAGCCCGGTCGTGGAGTGGATCCGGTCGCGCGGTACGACCAGATGGATGCCCTTGGACGCCCGGACGTGGAACTGGCCGCGCTCCCCGACCATCGCCTGGGTGTCGTCCGTCCATACGCCGGTCGCGTTGACGACCTGCTTGGCGCGGATCTCGTACTCGCCGCCGCCCTCGACGTCCTGCACCTTCGCGCCGACGACCCGCTCACCCTCGCGCAGGAAACCCGTGACCCGCGCACGGTTCGCGGCCTTCGCGCCGTACGCCACCGCCGTGCGCACCAGGGTGGCCACGTACCGGGCGTCGTCCATCTGGGCGTCGTAGTACTGCAGAGCCCCGACCAGCGCGTCCTTCTTCAAGCAGGGCGCCACGCGCAGGGCGTGAGAGCGGGTCAGATGGCGGTGCATGGGCAGGCCCCGGCCATGGCCCCGGGCCATGGACATGGCGTCGTACATCGCGACGCCCGACCCGGCGTACAGCCGCTCCCAGCCCTTGTGCTGCAAGGGGTACAGGAACGGCACGGGCTTCACCAGATGCGGGGCGAGCCGCTCCAGCAGCAGGCCGCGTTCCTTCAGGGCCTCCCGGACGAGCGCGAAGTCGAGCATCTCCAGGTAGCGCAGGCCGCCGTGGATCAGCTTGCTGGACCGGCTGGAGGTGCCGGACGCCCAGTCGCGCGCCTCCACCAGTCCCGTGGACAGGCCCCTGGTCGCCGCGTCGAGGGCGGTGCCCGCACCGACCACGCCTGCGCCCACCACCAGCACGTCCAGCTCGCGCTCGGCCATAGATGCGAGTGACTCGGCGCGCTGCGCCGGCCCGAGTGTCGCTGTCCTCACCGCTGCCTCCCGCTCATCGCGGCGGCTGGTGCCGCCTCGGTCGCGCCGGCCGCACCCGTCGGGTGAGACCCCGTCCGTATCCCATGCCCAAATTCTGACCGTGTTGCCCGACTTCAGCCACCACGGGCCGACAGCCTGTGGACAACGCCCACGGGACACTCACCGAAACTCGGGCGAGCAATCCCGCATATCGGTCATATTTACTCCTAGTCTGACATTGCGCTCGCCCGTCCTGTCCACAGGGCTTGCGCATTTGTCCCACTTCGGCTATCGGGAAGGACGGCCACGCCATGCCCGCAGATCTCGCCGTCATCGGACTCGGACCGTACGGCCTGCCCCTGGCCCAGGCCGCCGTCGCCGCCGGTGTCGCCACCATCGGCTACCGGACCGGCCCCGAGGCCGGCTCCCTCAGCCCCGCCGAACAGCGCCGGATGCTCTCGGGGGGCTTCCGGCCGGCCACGAACGCCGCCGAGCTCGGCCGGGTGCGCACCGCGGTCATCTGCGCACCGACGCCGCGGGGCGCGGACGGCGGACTCGACCTGAGCCAGCTTGAAGCGGCCGCCCGCACCCTGGCCGCACAGCTGCGCCCGCACACCACTGTGATCCTGGAGTCACCTGTGTACCCAGGGACCACAGAGGAATTCCTGCGCCCCCTCCTCGAGGAGGGATCGGGTCTGCGCGCGGGCCGCGACTTCCACCTCGCCTACTCCCCCAGCCGTGTCGACCCCGGCAACCGCGACTTCACCCCCGCCAACACCCCCAAGGTCATCGGGGGCCTCACCCCGGCCTGCACGGAGTCGGCCGCGGCCTTCTACGGACGGCTCACCGACAAGGTGGTACGCGCGCGTGGACTCCGCGAGGCGGAGACCGTGCAGCTCCTGGAGACCAACTACCGGCATGTGAACATCGCCCTGGTCAACGAGATGGCCGTCCTCTGCCACGACCTGGGCGTCGACCTGTGGGACGTCGTCCGCTGCGCGGAGACCAAGCCGTTCGGGTTCCAGGCCTTCCGCCCCGGCCCCGGCGTCGGCGGCCACGCCGTCCCGCAGGACCTGACCACCCACGGCGGCCGCACCCTGCGCATGGTGGAACTGGCCCAGCAGGTCAACAGCCGCATGCCCGGCTACGTCGTCCAGCGCGGCGCCACGCTCCTCAACGAGCACGGCAAGTCGGCCCGCGGCGCCCGCGTGCTGCTCCTGGGCGTCACCTACAAGCCCGACCTCGCCGACCTGCACGGCACGCCCGCCCAGGAGGTCGCCCTGCGCCTGATGGAACTGGGCGCGTCGGTCAGCTACCACGACCCGTACGTTCCCGCCTGGAGCGTCCTGGACCGCCCCGTCCCCCGCGTGGACTCCCTCTACGAGGCGGTCGCCGACGCGGACCTGACCATCCTCCTCCAGCAGCACCGCACGTACGACCTGCAAGGCCTGTCGGTGAAGGCACAGCTGCTGCTGGACACGCGGGGGGCGGCGCCCACGGGGGCGGCGCATCGGTTGTGAAGGGGGGCGCGTGGGGGCGCTGACCCCCCTGGGCTGGTGGCGCGGGGCACCCCGCCGCCAGTACCTTGGGAGACGGCGGAGCCCACCGTAGTGGCCACTGCGGCAGGCTCCTGGATGGATCACGGAGTGTCCGCCCCTAGCTCTCTTGGGGGCGGCCGCTCACCATCCGAAGCAAGGTGGAGCCCACCGCAGGGGGTACTGCGGCAGGCTCCTGGATGGATCACGGAGTGTCCGCCCCTAGTCTTCTTGGGGGCGGCCGCTCACCATCCGAAAAGTCGCAAGATCCACCTCCTCCGGCACTGAACCATCCGAAGACGGATTCGGTCCCAGCGGGTGGGCTTGCGGTGGCGTCCCATGGGCGCCCCCTTCCACGACGCCACCCATTGACCCGGTAGGCGGCACGTCGGAATCGGGCCGGGCCCCGAGGGCCGGGGTCCGGAACCGTGTCCTTGGAAGGGGGCACCCAGAAGAACCTGGGGCGCCGATCACGGACACTAGCGCCTCGGAACCGCCCTCCACCGCGCCATCCGGCCCGAAGGCAACCACGCGCCCCCCTACGGCAACACGCGCCCCGTCAGGGCCAGTTGAGCACGCGAAAGGGCCCGGTCACTCACCCGAGTGACCAGGCCCTTCCTTGTCCCGTCCTGGGGGCTACCGACTACCGCCGGTGCTGCGAGTCCGCCACCGTCACCTCGACCCGCTGGAACTCCTTCAGCTCGCTGTACCCGGTCGTGGCCATCGCCCGCCGCAGCGCGCCGAAGAGGTTCATCGAGCCGTCGGGGGTGTGGGACGGACCCGTGAGGATCTCCTCGATCGTGCCGACCGTGCCGAGGTCGACCTTCTGGCCGCGCGGCAGCTCCTCGTTCACGGCCTCCATGCCCCAGTGGTGGCCCTTGCCCGGGCCGTCGGTCGCGCGGGCGAGCGGGGAGCCCATCATGACCGCGTCGGCGCCACAGGCGATCGCCTTGGGCAGGTCGCCGGACCAGCCGACACCGCCGTCCGCGATCACGTGCACGTACCGGCCGCCGGACTCGTCCATGTAGTCCCGGCGGGCCGCGGCCACGTCGGCGACCGCCGTCGCCATCGGGACCTGGATGCCCAGCACGTTGCGCGTGGTGTGCGCGGCGCCGCCACCGAAGCCGACCAGCACGCCGGCCGCGCCGGTGCGCATCAGGTGCAGGGCCGCGGTGTACGTGGCGCAGCCGCCGACGATCACCGGGACGTCCAGCTCGTAGATGAACTGCTTCAGGTTCAGCGGCTCGTGCGAACCGGAGACGTGCTCCGCGGAGACCGTCGTACCGCGGATGACGAAGATGTCCACGCCGGCGTCGACGACGGCCTTGGAGAACTGGGCCGTGCGCTGCGGGGAGAGCGCCGCGGCCGTGACCACGCCCGAGTCGCGCACCTCCTTGATCCGCGCACCGATCAGCTCCTCCTTGATGGGCGCCGCGTAGATCTCCTGGAGGCGCCGGGTCGCGGCCTCGGCGGGCAGCTCGGCGATCTCGTCGAGCAGCGGCTGCGGGTCCTCGTAGCGCGTCCACAGACCTTCGAGGTTCAGCACGCCGAGGCCGCCGAGCTCGCCGATGCGGATGGCGGTGGCCGGGGAGACGACCGAGTCCATGGGGGCGGCCAGGAACGGCAGCTCGAAGCGGTAGGCGTCGATCTGCCAGGCGATCGAGACCTCCTTCGGGTCCCGCGTACGGCGGCTGGGGACGACGGCGATGTCGTCGAAGGCGTACGCCCGGCGGCCGCGCTTGCCGCGCCCGATCTCGATCTCAGTCACGTTGGTGGCCTTTCCCTTTGCGTTTCAGCGTCTTCCAGTATCGCCGACGGACACGACGAGGGCGGCCCCGGATGCTCCGGAGCCGCCCTCGGAAGGCCGGGCCTACTTGCTGCGGCTGTAGTTCGGCGCCTCGACGGTCATCTGGATGTCGTGCGGGTGGCTCTCCTTGAGGCCCGCCGACGTGATGCGGACGAAGCGGCCCTTGCTTTCCATCTCCTCGATGGTGGCCGCGCCCACGTAGCCCATGGTCTGGCGCAGACCGCCGACGAGCTGGTGCAGCACGTTGGCCAGCGGGCCGCGGTAGGGCACCTGGCCCTCGATGCCCTCGGGCACGAGCTTGTCGTCGGAGCCGACCTCGGCCTGGAAGTAGCGGTCCTTGGAGTACGACTTGGCCTGGCCGCGGGACTGCATCGCACCGAGCGAGCCCATGCCGCGGTACGACTTGAACTGCTTGCCGTTGATGAACTGCAGCTCGCCCGGGGACTCCTCACAGCCCGCGAGCAGGCTGCCCAGCATGACCGTGTCGGCGCCCGCGGCGAGCGCCTTGCCGATGTCGCCCGAGTACTGCAGACCGCCGTCACCGATCAGCGGCACGCCGGCCGGACGGGCGGCGAGGGACGCCTCGTAGATGGCCGTGACCTGCGGGACGCCGATACCGGCGACGACCCGGGTGGTGCAGATCGAGCCGGGGCCCACGCCCACCTTGATGCCGTCGACACCGGCGTCGATCAGCGCCTGGGCGCCGTCACGCGTGGCGACGTTGCCGCCGATCACGTCGACGCCCACGCTCGACTTGATCTTCGCCATCCAGCTGAGGGCGTTGCTGTTGTGGCCGTGCGAGGTGTCGACGACCAGGAAGTCCACACCGGCCGCGGCGAGCGCCTGGGCCCGCTCCAGCGCCTCGGGGCTGGCGCCCACGGCGGCGCCGACGATCAGCCGGCCCTCGGCGTCCTTGGCCGCGTTGGGGTACTGCTCGGCCTTGACGAAGTCCTTGACCGTGATGAGGCCCTTGAGGACACCCGCGTCGTCGACCAGCGGAAGCTTCTCGATCTTGTGGCGGCGCAGCAGCTGCATGGCGTCGGGACCGGAGATGCCGACCTTGCCGGTCACCAGGGGCATCGGGGTCATGACCTCGCGCACCTGACGGGAGCGGTCGGTCTCGAAGGCCATGTCGCGGTTGGTGACGATGCCGAGCAGCTTGCCGTTGCCGTCGGTGACGGGGACGCCGCTGATGCGGAACTTGGCGCACAGGGCGTCGGCCTCGCCGAGCGTCGCGTCCGGGTGCACCGTGATCGGGTCGGTGACCATTCCGGACTCGGACCGCTTCACCAGGTCGACCTGGTTGACCTGGTCTTCGACGGAGAGGTTGCGGTGCAGGACGCCGACGCCGCCCTGGCGGGCCATGGCGATCGCCATCCGCGACTCGGTGACCTTGTCCATGGCGGCGGACAGCAGCGGGATGTTGACCCGCACGTTGCGGGAGATGCGGGACGAGGTGTCGACCGCGTTGGGGAGCACTTCCGATGCACCCGGCAGCAGCAGCACGTCGTCGTAGGTCAGCCCGAGTGTCGCGAATTTACCGGGCACTCCGTCGACGTTGGCAGTCATGACACCTTCCCCAAATGGCCTTGATCGGTGCGGATGTCCATGCTAACGGGAAGCGCGGCTGTCTCATTCCACGGTTCCGCCTGGCTCCGGGCTTCGTATGTTCGTACGGAAGCAGCGCACCGCCTGTTCAACAAAGGGGTTGTTCCAGCAGGGCTACTGCTCGGCCAGCGCCCGCAGCCGGCTCAGCGCCCTGTGCTGCGCCACCCGGACCGCGCCGGGTGACATTCCCAACATCTGGCCCGTCTCCTCGGCCGTGAGGCCCACCGCGATCCGCAGCAGCAGCAGCTCCCGCTGGTTCTCGGGCAGGTTGGCCAGCAGTTTCTTGGCCCATTCCGCGTCGCTGCTGAGCAGGGCGCGCTCCTCCGGGCCCAGGGAGTCGTCGGGCCGTTCCGGCATCTCGTCGGAGGGGACGGCCGTCGAGCCGGGGTGGCGCATCGCCGCGCGCTGCAGGTCGGCGACCTTGTGAGCGGCGATGGCGAAGACGAACGCCTCGAAGGGGCGCCCGGTGTCCCGGTAGCGGGGCAGTGCGAGAAGCACCGCCACACAGACCTCCTGGGCGAGGTCCTCCACGAAGTGCCGGGCGTCGCCCGGGAGGCGGGACAGACGGGTGCGGCAGTAGCGCAGGGCCAGGGGGTGGACATGGGCGAGCAGGTCGTGCGTGGCCTGCTCGTCCCCGTCGACGGCGCGGTGGACGAGCGCGCCGATCGCCCCATGGGCATTGACCGCCTCGTCGTCGCGCATCGGTCCATGGTGCCTTGCGGCCGCCGGGTCCGTGGCACCGCGCCCGTTGTTGTGCACCGAAGCGTTATGAGCAGGTGCGCCGGAACTCATCCCCTGCGCCCTCCCCTTCCGCTCGACCGACTCGTCCCCGAGGAACTCCACACCCTCAAGGATGCGGCATCCGCGGCGAAACGAGCAGCGGGCATCCGGCGGACCCCCGGTCCACCCCCGCCGACCTGGCTTTCCGTGCCCCCACTGCGACCGCTGGGGCCTGCCGTTCGGATCATCCCGGGGCCGTGGGTCCTCGCGCGCACCCTGCCGGGCTCTCGGCCTCGCCCGGGCGGGGACGGATCCCCTCCGGGGCTGTCGTCGGCCGCCGGCCTCGGCGCAGGCGTGTACGGCTCGCGCGGGGGCATCCACGTGCCCCCGCTCTCCGGCTCTGGCCGGGGCCCGCGCGTCGAAGCCGGCCCGGTCCGAAGGACAGGCCCTAGGGGGTGTCCGTGAAGTCCCGTCGTCCGCCCGGAGGGCGGGCCCTGCGGCGTCCGGTGCGTGCTCTCGGCGTGCCGGGCGGACGCCCGCGTACTGGTTGTACGTGGGTGTTCGACCGGTGCGGCGAGAGGGCGTGCCGGGCGTCGCGGGACAGGCGGGACTTTGCGGACATCCCCTAGCGCACCAGGCCCCACCGGAAGCCGAGCGCCACGGCGTGGGCCCGGTCCGAGGCGCCGAGCTTCTTGAACAGGCGCCGGGCGTGCGTCTTGACCGTGTCCTCGGAGAGGAACAGCTCGCGCCCGATCTCCGCGTTCGAGCGGCCATGGCTCATGCCTTCGAGCACCTGGATCTCACGCGCCGTGAGCGTCGGCGCGGCGCCCATCTCGGCCGAGCGCAGCCGGCGCGGGGCGAGCCGCCAGGTCGGGTCGGCCAGCGCCTGCGTCACCGTCGCGCGGAGCTCCGCGCGGGAGGCGTCCTTGTGCAGATAACCGCGGGCACCGGCGGCGACCGCGAGGGCCACACCGTCCAGGTCCTCGGCGACGGTGAGCATGATGATGCGCGCACCGGGGTCGGCGGACAGCAGCCGCCGGACCGTCTCGACGCCGCCCAGTCCGGGCATGCGTACGTCCATCAGAATCAGGTCCGAGCGGTCGGCCCCCCAGCGGCGGAGGACTTCCTCGCCGTTGGCCGCCGTCGTCACGCGCTCTACGCCGGGCACGGTTGCGACCGCGCGACGGAGCGCCTCTCGGGCAAGCGGGGAGTCGTCGCAGACGAGGACGGAAGTCATGGCCGCCCTCCGCAGCTGATGCGCGTCACCTTGAGCCTCCAGGCTGGTACGAAATCGTCACCTGTGCGGTCGACCGTCTCGGACGCCCGCCCGAGCGCTTGTTCCTTCAACCGCCTCGCACTCTCAACGACGGTCACTCGAAAGAGTTACGGGGGCGGCTGACATCTTCGGCACTCTACGTGAGGGGCCGGACACGGTGCAGACATGCGCAACAGACCCGCGAACTTTCATCACAACCTATGCCCCGTTCGGATCTATTTCTTCCGCTTTGCCAGTGTCTGGAGCTAGATTCGCAATGAGTCATATTTTCATCTCCTTAGATCGTAGTTGTACGGTCGTTGACACCGGATCCGCCCAAAACGGCTACAAGGGGTCACGTAATGGCAGATTTCTCCCGCCTTCCCGGACCGAACGCGGACCTGTGGGACTGGCAGCTGCTGGCTGCCTGTCGCGGGGTGGACAGCTCGCTCTTCTTCCATCCGGAGGGCGAGCGCGGTGCGGCTCGGAGCGCTCGCGAGAACTCGGCCAAAGAGGTCTGCATGAGGTGCCCTGTGCGTGCCGAGTGCGCCGCCCACGCGCTGGCGGTGCGGGAACCGTACGGCGTGTGGGGCGGACTGACCGAGGACGAGCGCGAAGAGCTGATGGGTAGGGCGCGCAACCGGCTGGTGTCGGCGTCGACATCCGGCGGGCACGCCGCCTCGAACACCTGAAGGAACGTTTCTGCGAGACAGGCACGCACACGCGTGCCGTTGGTTTTGACGCGCCGGCGCCGTGGCGGACGCGCCCGCGCTGTGGCTGGGACACGCTTGCGCTGCGCCCGGGGCACGCCTGCGCCGTGGCTAGCGGTGGGCGGCCCGTGCCAGTTGGCCGAGCGTCGCCGCGACCGCCGGGACCTGTGCGAGGTCCGGCAGGGTGAGCGCGACGATCTCCCGGCGCACCGCCGGTTCCAGCGTCACGGTCCGTACCCCCCGGGGCCGTACGGACTCGATGGCCAGCTGGGGCAGCACGGCCACGCCCAGACCGGCCCCGACCAGGCCGGCGACCGCGGGGTAGTCGTCGGTGGCGAAGTCGATGCGCGGGGTGAAGCCGGCCGCCGCACAGACCTCGACGAGCTGGCCGCGGCAGCGCGGGCAGCCCGCGATCCACGGTTCCCGCGCGAGGTCGCCGATCGCGACGGACTGCGCGCCCGCGAGCCGGTGCCGCTCCGGCACGAGTGCGACGAGCCGGTCGGTCAGCAGCGGCCGTACGACGAGGTCCTCCCACTCCTCGGCGCCCGCCGCCCCCTCGTAGCGGAAGGCGAGCGCCACGTCGCAGTCGCCCTCGCGCAGCATGCCGACGGACGCGGGCGGTTCGGCCTCCTCCAGGAAGACCCGGGTGCCGGGGTGCGCGTCGCGCAGGGCGGCGAGGGCGGTCGGCACGAGCGTGGAACTCCCGCTGGGGAAGGAGACGAGCCGGACCCGGCCCGCGCGCAGCCCGGCGATGGCGGCGACCTCCTCCTCCGCGGCCGTGAGCCCGGCGAGGATCCCGGCGGCGTGCCGCACCAGCGCCTCGCCGGCCTGGGTCAGGCGCATCTCGCGTCCCGTACGGATCAGCAGGGGTGTGCCGACGGAGGCTTCCAGGGCCTTCATCTGCTGGCTGACGGCGGGCTGGGTGCAGCCCAGTTCGCGGCCCGCGGCGGAGAAGGAGCCGGTGGCCGCGACGGCGCGCAGGACACGGAGATGACGGGCTTCGATCACCCTCCGAGGATAAGCGACCCTTTGGAGCCGCTCCGAATAATGCGTCGACGCTTTGGGGACGGGTCCCCTACCGTGCGGGCATGAAGCTTCTGTCTGTGAATCTGGGCCGTGCCAAGGCTGTGCCGTACACGGACAACCCGGAGGGTGTGACCGGAATCGACAAGCGGCCGGTGGACGGGCCGGTGCGGGTCTCGGCGCCCGGGCCCAAGGGCGTCGGCGGGAGCGGGCTGGCCGGGGACGCGGTGTGCAAGCTGGAGCACCACGGCGGCGACGACCAGGCGGTCTACGCGATGGCGCGCGAGGACATGGACGCGTGGGAACGCGAGCTGGGCCGGACACTGCCCGACGGGGCGTTCGGCGAGAACCTCACGACGCAGGGTCTCGACGTGTCCGGCGCGCGGATCGGCGAGCGCTGGCGCATCGGGTCCGAGGTGGTGCTGGAGGTCACCTGCGGGCGGATCCCGTGCCGCACGTTCCAGGGCCATCTGGACGAGAAGCAGTGGGTGAAGCGGTTCACGCAGCGGGGCGCGCCCGGGGCGTATCTGCGGGTGATCGAGCCCGGTGCGATACGGGCGGGCGATTCCGTCGAGATCATCCACCGCCCCGAGCACGACGTGACCGTGGCCCTCCAGTTCCGGGCGCTGACCACCGAGCGGACGCTGCTGCCGCGGCTGCTGCCGGCGGGCGAGGCGCTGCACCCGGAGTCGCTGAGGCTGGCGCGGGAGTACGCGGAGAAGCACGGGGTCTGACAGCCGCTGGCCGTGCGGGTCTCCACCGACCCTTCACCGGTGCGACCCCCGCACGGAAGCGGATGCTCACAGTCCGGGTCACTAACCTTCTGCCATGACAACGGCTCTGATTACGGGATCGACGGCAGGCATCGGGGCCGCGTTCGCGCGGCGACTGGCGGCGGACGGGCACAACCTCGTGCTGGTGGCCCGCGACACCAAGCGGCTCCGGGAGCAGGCGACCGAGCTGCACGACCGGCACGGCATCGAGGCGGAGGTGCTGACGGCCGACCTCGCCGAGGACAAGGGGATCGAGTCGGTGGCCGACCGGCTGGGCGACCGCAAGAACCCCGTCGACCTGCTGGTCAACAACGCCGGATTCGGCAACAAGGGCCGCTATCTCGACGTCTCCATGGCCGACGAGCTGCGGATGCTGAAGGTGCACTGCGAGGCGGTGCTGCGGCTGACGTCCGCGGCGACGGAGGCCATGCGGGAGCGCGGCCGCGGCGGCGTCGTGAACGTCGCGTCGGTGGCCGCGTTCGTCCCGCGGGGCACCTACGGCGCGTCCAAGGCCTGGGTCGTGCAGTTCACCCAGGGCGCCGCGCGTGACCTGGCCGGCAGCGGCGTACGGCTGATGGCGCTCTGCCCGGGCTTCGTGCGCACCGAGTTCCACGAGCGGGCCGGCATGGGGACGGACAACATCCCGGCCTGGATGTGGCTCGACGCGGACAGGCTGGTGGCGGCGGCACTGCACGACCTGGCCCGCGGCAAGACGCTGTCCATCCCGGACCCGCGCTACAAGGCGCTGATGGGGGCGGCGAAGCTGGTGCCGCGGGGGATGCTGGGGGCGGTGTCGTCTAGGACGGGGCGGAAGTACGGGCCGCAGTAGGAGCCCCGGTGTGCTGAACGCAGGCGGACTTCATCGCGTCGGCGGCCTCCAGCACGAGCACAACCGCGTCCGGTGCCTGCCCGAGGAGCGCGGGCAGGGCCGCCGCCCACTCACCGCCCTGGAGGGCCAGGGCAGCCAGGCGTCGGGCCTGTTCCCCGTCGGTCGTCGCGGCCGCGATGCACGCCCAGGCCCTGGACAGCGTCGCGGGGGTGGGCAGGGTCCGTGCGAGTTCCTCGGCGCGGGCGCACTCTCCCGTCCTGGCCAGTACCTCGACCAGGGCGAGCGTCCCGTGAGCGCGGTCGTACGGGTCCTCGATGGTGTGCAGCGTCTCCATGGCACGCTCGTGGTGCCCGAGGGCGGTCAGGGCCTCGGCCACGGCTATGGCCTCGATGTACCAGGCGGACCCGCTCGGCGGGCCCGGTGGCGGCATGGCGGCGAGCGCGGCCTCGGCCGCCTCCCGGTCCCCCGCAGCGGCCAGGGCCCTGACCAGAGCGCTCAGCTCCATCGGGGACGTGCGGTCGTACCCGCCCTCGATCGCGATCACTTCGTCGACGATGCGCCGTGCCCTGTCGGTGTGCCCCGTTTCGGTCATCGTCACGGCGAGCCGGCAGAGCACCGAGGCGAGGTCTCCGGGCCAGGCGCCCTCGCGCACACGGGCCTCGGCGGCTTCGACGTCGCCTGCTTCGGCCAGACCGCGAGCGAACGGCACGATCAGCGGCGACACGAATCCCGCGAGTGCGGGATCCGCCTCGGCCTCGGCCCTGATCACCGCTTCGGCCCGGGCCACCTCACCGGCTCTGGCCCACGCCCGCATCACCGGGCTCAGAAGACCGCGCCGCTCGAAGTCGTCAGGAACCCGCCGTGCCAGCATCTCCGCCCGGTCCGGCTCGCCCGTGGCCGTGCGGGCGGCGACCAGCGCCCGCAGGGACGAGATGTACTCCCACTCAGAGGCGTGCGGCTCGCTCCGGGGGTCCGCTACCAGCGTCTCGGTCCCGTCGAGCACCGCGAGCGCCGCTTCCCGGCGCCCCGCGTCGGCCAGCGCCGTGGCGGCGACGCCGAGCTTCCGGGCGGCCGTGAGCGGATGGAGCACTCGGGTCCGGCTCTCGACGTCCAGCAGGAGCCGCGCGGCCTCCTCGCGCCGTCCGGCCCGCGCCAGTGCGGCAGCCACCTCCAGCGACGCATGGGTGTGCTCCACCGGGTGGGACAGGGAATCGGCGAGCGTCCGGGCCCGGTCCGGGTTGCCGGACTGCGCCAGGGATTCGACGACCTCGTAGAGGGCTGACGGGCCCTCCGTCCGCGGGCCGAGGGTGCGGGCCAACTCCGCGGCCCGGTCGGTCTCGCCCGCGTCCGCCATGATGCGCACGATGGAGCACAACGTCGTCAACGCGACATTTGCGGCGGGGATCTGCCGGGCCAGGGCCTCGGCCTGCTCGTAGCGCCCGGCTCTCGCCCGAGCCTGTGCCACCTCCCGCAGCGCGTAGAGGTTCCCACGAGGTTCCGGCGTGCCGAGCAGTGCCTCGGCCCGGTCCAGTTCCCCTGCCCACGCCAGACACCCGGTCAGCTCCGCCGCGGCCGCGTCGTGGCCCGCCTCGCCGTGCAGGCCGGCCAGGAACGCCTCGGCCTGGTCGAACTCGCCCGCGTCGGCCAGGAGGTTCACCACGTCCTCGGCGTCCGCACGGTCCCGCGCCCGCGCCACGGCCTCGGCGCACAGGGCGTCAGCGCGTCGGTGCTGACCCGACGCGCGCAGTGCGGAGGCCAGGGTGATCAGCGCGCCGGCGCGGACGCCCGGCTCGGTGGCCCTCGCCATCATCTCCGCCTCGGCGTGCCGGCCCGCAACGGCGTGGGCCGCTATCACCGTGTTCTCCATACCGGTGCGGCACTCCTCGTTGGGCGCGCCGTCGACCAGGTCCTGTGCGAGATCCCACCGCTGGGCCGCGAGGCAGGCCTTGCCGACCCGAACGTACGTGTGGACGGCGAGGTGCTGGGTGCTGGCCGTCCGCGCGAGCGCTGCCGCCCTGTCGAACTGCCCGGCCCGGGCCAGGAGGTCCGCCACCGTGCAGCGCGCCACGTTGTCCCGGCCGTGTCCCTCGCCCTGGCGCGCCGCCTGCTCCGCCTCGGCGAGCAGGTCCAGCGCCCCGTCGCCGTCTCCCCGCTCCAGCAGCACATCGGCGACGGCGGCCAGGCCCATGGCCCGGCGATGACCGTTCGGGAGGCTGCGGGCCAGTGCGACGGCCCGGCCGGTCTGCCCGGCCAGGGCCCAGGCGTGCGGCAGGGAGTCCGGGGCGCCCGCGCTGCGGTCGACCAGCCGTTCCCGGTGGATCGCCAGGCGCAGTGAGTCGAGCGGCCGTCGCGCACCGCGCTCGATGATCAGGTCCTCGGTGAGGTGGATCTCGGTCACGGCGGACGCGTCACTGCCGGTGAGGGCCAGCATGCGCTCCTGCCGTCGGGTGTCCGCCCCGCACCGGAGCATCCGCTCCAGGTCACCGGTGGACCGGAGCATCCGGAAGTACCCCCGCAGCAGGTACTCCGGTGTCTCCTGCGGCCAGCCGCGCCCGCGCCACTCCTCGGCCCAGGCGTGCAGCTTCGCGCGGTAGAGGTCCGTCTCGGACGGGCCGAGCATCTCTTCCGCCTGGGACTGCAACTCCTCGTGACCGAGCAGGTAGACGTCGACGCGCAGGCCGAAGGTCCGCCCCGCCCGGGTGCGCAGGACGTCCCGCACCCGGTACGGAACCGCTCCGGTCAGCGCGGCCAGGTCCTCGGCCGTCAGGCCGCCGCCCGCCGCCGCCACCAGGCCGAGCAGGTCGTGCTCCAGGCCGCCCGCCTCGATCAGCCGTTTCAGCTCGCGTTCCGCCTCCGCGCGGATCGCCCGGGCGTACGGGGACGGCGACAGCGTCCGTACGATCGCGGGGTCGCGCAGCGGATGGTCCTCGGGTACGTCACCGGGCAGCGGCGGATTGAGCCGCCCCGCGACCAGCACCCGCATCCCGGCCTCCGGGCGGGCGGGCAGCAGGCTCGCGATGCTGTGGGCGTCCGGGCCGGTGGTGACGCCGCGGTCCTCGTCCAGGCCGTCGACCAGGAGGACCAGGCGTTCCCCGCGCTCGGCGCAGGCGCGGGCGGCGACGCCGTACAGGTACAGGAGATGGGCCTCGCGGGTCGCCACGGTCAGGTGGGCGGGCAGGGCCTGACCGGCCAGCTCCGCCAGCTGTTCGAGTACGACGTCCGCGTACGCCGCGACGTCGTTCTGGGCGCCCAGGCGGGCCGTGATGAAGAACGGCACGATCCGTACACCCTGCGGAGGGTGCAGGGCGAACCATGACAGCAGCGCCGTCTTGCCGGCCCAGGCGCCCGCGCGCCACCAGGCGTACGCCGGGCCGGAGTCGGCCGTGCCGAAGGCGGACAGCCCGGCCAACTCCTCGTCGCGATCGACGAGTCGGGGCGGGGCGATGCGGCGGACCTGCTCCCAGTACGCCGACCGCACCGCCGGGGCGAGCAGGATGCGGTTGTGATCGCCGGTGACGGCCACCGCGATGTCACCGCCCGCGGTCACCGACCGCTCCCCCCGCTTCCCCCACCAGCGCATGGCCTCATGATGCCAAAGGGCCGGGAGGCGACGAGCAGCTCTCGTTGGGACAATGGAGCTGTTCAGCCGGACCCAGGGGGGCCGGAGGCGAGGCCATGACCTTCGTACAGCTCATCGAATGCAGGACCAGCCGGCTCGACGAGATGAACCGGCTGATGGACCGGTGGGTCGAACAGACCAAGGGGAAACGGACCGCTACGCACAGTGTGGTGGCGAAGGACCGGGCCGACTCCTCGCACATCGTCGAGATCGTGGAGTTCCCGTCGTACGAGGAGGCGATGCGCAACTCCGGGCTTCCGGAGACCGACCGGATCTTCCAGGACATGGTGGCGCTCTGCGACGAGGCGCCGACGTTCACGGACCTGGACGTGGTGCGGGACGAGCAGCTGAACGCGGCCACGGCGCGCCGGTTCTTCGAGCTGGCACCCGGGCAGGGTGCGGCGCCCGCGTTCAACGACGTGTTCATCGAGGACTACCACGACCACGATCCCGCCAATGTGCAGGACGTCATCGGGCTGGACGCGTTGCGGCGCGAGGTGGAGGTGTGGCGGGGCGGGTTCGACTTCTCGTTCACCATCGAGGACCAGCTCGCCGAGGGCGACCGGGTGTGCACCCGGTGGGCGTGGAAGGGGCACCACAAGGGTGAGTTCCTCGGGATCCCGCCGACCGGGAAGGACGTCACCATGACCGGGACGACCGTTTACCGCTGCGCGCCGGACGGGAAGCTCGCCGAGGGCTGGTGGCAGTACGACCGGCTGGGGCTGATGCAGCAGCTCGGGGCGCTGGACCCGCTGGAGTTGTGACGGGATCCACTTACGGGAGAAGCCCCCGTTCCGCGCGAGGCGGGGCGGGGGCTTCTCGCAGAGGCCGGTGCCTCAGTGGGCGTGGCCGTGGCCGTGGCCCGCGGCGGCCGGCTCCTCTTCTTCCTTCTTCTCGACGACCAGGGTCTCGGTCGTGAGCAGGAGGGAGGCGATGGAGGCGGCGTTCTCCAGGGCGGAGCGGGTGACCTTGACCGGGTCGATGACGCCGGCCTTGACCAGGTCGCCGTACTCGCCGGTGGCGGCGTTGTAGCCGCTGCCCTTCTCGAGCTCCGCGACCTTGGAGACGATGACGTAGCCCTCCAGGCCGGCGTTCTCGGCGATCCAGCGCAGCGGCTCGACGACGGCGCGGCGGACGACCGCGACACCGGTGGCCTCGTCGCCGGTCTTGCCCAGGCTGCCCTCGAGGACCTTGGCGGCGTGGACCAGGGCGGAGCCACCACCGGAGACGATGCCCTCCTCGACCGCGGCGCGGGTCGCGGAGATGGCGTCCTCCAGACGGTGCTTGCGCTCCTTCAGCTCGACCTCGGTGGCGGCACCCACGCGGATGACGCACACGCCGCCGGCCAGCTTCGCGAGGCGCTCCTGGAGCTTCTCGCGGTCCCAGTCGGAGTCGGTGGTCTCGATCTCGGCCTTGATCTGGGCGACGCGGCCCTGCACGTCGTCCTTGTTGCCGGCGCCGTCGACGACCGTGGTGTCGTCCTTCGTGACGGTCACGCGGCGGGCGGAGCCGAGGACGTCCAGACCGACCTGGTCGAGCTTGAGGCCGACCTCCTCGGAGACGACCGTGGCGCCGGTGAGGACCGCCAGGTCCTGCAGCATCGCCTTGCGGCGGTCGCCGAAGCCGGGGGCCTTCACCGCGACGGCGTTGAAGGTGCCGCGGATCTTGTTCACGACGAGGGTCGACAGGGCCTCGCCCTCGACGTCCTCGGCGATGATCAGCAGCGGCTTCGAGGAGTTGGACTGGATGACCTTCTCCAGCAGCGGCAGGAGGTCCGCGATGGCGGAGATCTTGCCCTGCGTGATGAGGATGTACGGGTCGTCCAGGACGGCTTCCATGCGCTCCTGGTCCGTCACGAAGTACGGCGACAGGTAGCCCTTGTCGAAGGCCATGCCCTCGGTGAAGTCCAGCTCCAGACCGAAGGTGTTGGACTCCTCGACGGTGATGACACCGTCCTTGCCGACCTTGTCCATCGCCTCGGCGATGAGCTCGCCGACCTGCTGGTCCTGGGCGGACAGCGCGGCGACGGCGGCGATGTCGGACTTCTCGTCGATCGGACGGGCCGAGGCGAGCAGGTCCTCGGAGACGGCGGCGACGGCGGCGTCGATGCCCTTCTTCAGGGCGGCCGGGGAGGCACCGGCGGCGACGTTCTTCAGGCCCTCGCGCACGAGCGCCTGGGCGAGCACGGTCGCGGTGGTCGTACCGTCACCCGCGATGTCGTTGGTCTTGGTCGCCACCTCCTTGACCAGCTGGGCACCGAGGTTCTCGTACGGGTCCTCGATCTCGACCTCGCGGGCGATCGTGACACCGTCGTTGGTGATGGTGGGGGCGCCGAACTTCTTGTCGATGACGACGTTGCGGCCCTTGGGGCCGATCGTCACCTTGACCGTGTCGGCAAGCTTGTTGACGCCGCGCTCGAGGGCGCGACGGGCGTCCTCGTCGAACTTCAGGATCTTCGCCATGGGAGCGTGAGCCCTCTTCCGGAATCAGGGTTAACGGCACTGCGCCCCGGGCGCCCGGCTTCTTATCGATCGCGGGGGGCCAGGGGCGCAGCTCAAAGCAATGTGCTTGGGGTGAATTACTTCTCGACGATCGCGAGCACGTCACGGGCCGAGAGGACGAGGTACTCCTCGCCGTTGTACTTCACCTCGGTGCCGCCGTACTTGCTGTAGAGCACGACGTCGCCGACGGAAACGTCGAGCGGAAGACGGTTGCCGTCCTCGAAGCGGCCCGGGCCCACGGCCAGGACGACGCCCTCCTGGGGCTTCTCCTTGGCGGTGTCCGGGATGACCAGGCCAGAGGCGGTGGTCTGCTCGGCGTCGAGCGGCTGGACCACGATGCGGTCCTCGAGCGGCTTGATGGCAACCTTGGAGCTGGTGGTCGTCACGATCCGACCTCCCCCTTCGGAGATCTCACGGGGTTAACTGTCTGAGGTGGCGACCAGGTGGATCCGTCGTCGCGGGTGCCGGACCTGCCCGTCGCTGTGTTGGCACTCTCCAGTGGGGAGTGCCAGAGCCGAGACTATGACTGCGATTAGCACTCGGTCAAGCGGAGTGCCAATTGCCGGCGGCGCGTCGGCCGGTTCCGATGTCGCCGTACGTCTGTGCAGGTGCTCGGCGTCGGTGTCCTGGTCTTCCGGGGGCTGCCGCCCCCGGGCCCCCCGCTTCGGCCTGGACGGCCTCGTCCTCAAGCGCCGGACGGGCTGAACGAAACCGCCGACCGAGACGTCAGAGGTAGTCCTCCAACCGCCCCACCCGCAGTTCCCTGCCCTCGATCTCCCTCAGCAGGCGCCGAGTCCGTTCCGTGAGCGTCAGGGAGGCACTCTCATCGGACGGAACCGAGATGACGTCGCCGGGGCGCAGGGCGGGCTTGCCGCGGGTGTACGTCAGGGCGCCGTCGGCGTTGAGGGACGCCCGCCACAGGACGACCGCCCGGATGCCGCAGTCGGCGGCGGCGCGCAGGGTCGTCGTGTCGTACCTGCCGTAGGGCGGGCGGAAGAGGCGGGGGCGGATGCCGAAACGGGAGTGGAGTTTGTACTGCTGGCCGCAGACCTCGGCGCGCTGGCTGGCGTAGGGCAGGCCGCGCAGGGCGGAGTGGTCGAGGGTGTGGTTCTGGAGGGACGCGCCGACCGCGCGCAGCCGGGCGAAATGGCCGTAGCCGGGCCCCACGACACTGTCCGTGAGGAACATGCTGACCGGAAGCCGCCGTTCGCGGACGAGGCCGACGAAGGAGGGGTCGCGCTCGGCGCCGTCGTCGTAGGTCAGGAAGACCACCCGGTCGGGGGTGCCGACGTGGTCCACGACCGGCGGCAGGCCGCCCCGGTCCGGCCCGCGGACGTCGCTCGACGCGTGCGCCGGCGACTGGCCCCGGCCGTCCGCCTCCGCGCGCTCCCCCGCGGCCCCGGCGCATCCGGCCAGCAGGATCACTCCCGCGCACACCACGGCGGCCGGCGACCGCCGCCTCACAGGTAGTCCTCCAGCCGGCCCACCGCGTATCCCTGGGCCGTGACCTTGTTCAGGAAGCGGCGGATCATGTCGGGCATCGTGCCCCGCCACTGGTCGCGGCCGCGGAAGTGGGTGAGGACGATGTCGCCCGGGCGCAGTCTCCGGTCCCCCTCGCGGTACTCCCAGTGGTCGGCGAAGACCTCCTCGTTCCAGAGGGGCGCGTACTCGATGCCGCAGGCCTTGGCGGCGCGCAGGGTCGCCCTGTCGTAACTGCCGTAGGGCGGGCGGAAGAGGGTCGGGCGCTTGCCGTAGCGCTTCTCGATGAGGCGCTGCATGCCGCAGATCTCGCGCTTCTGCGCGCGGTACGACAGGCCCCGCATGAGGCGGTGGCGGAGGGTGTGGTTGTTCAGGACCACGCCCCGGTCCTGCATCTTCTCGAAGTAGCCGTAGTCGTTCCTGATCAGGTAGCCGCTGAGGAAGGCGCTGTACGGGACCTTCAGGTCGCTCATCATCCGCAGGAACGCCGGGTCCTTCTCCACGCCGTCGTCGATGGTGAGGAAGACGACCTTGTCCCGGGTGGGGACGGTGGTGAAGACGGGCGGGAGGTGCAGTCTCCGGTGGCCCTTCACCTCGAAGCCCTCGCGGGTCCTGATCCGCGGTTTCTTCGCGGGGGCAGGCGGGGCGGTCAGCGGAACCGTCCTGAGCCTCCAGCGCTGCGCGGCGGCGACCCGGGCGGCGTGCGCGGCGCGCAGTTTGGAGGCGTAGGAGTCGAGCGCGCGGGCCGGGGGCGCGTCGAGGGGCTGCTGGCCGCCGGCCGCGGGGACCCGGCCGGTGTCGCCCTGCGCGCAGCCCGAGGCGATGGCGGCGAGGGTGAGTACGGCGATACCGATCCGCACACCGCCAGATGCCCGGATTTTGTCATTTTGTACGACTGCTCGCATGATGCGGGATCCTCGCAGCCGGTCTCCCCGGATCGGCCCCGACACCGCGACGGGCGGCACACCATCCACCGAGTGGCCCACACAGGGTCCGGCCGTTCCACCGCCCACACCGCCCGCCCCACCCGTGGCCCACAATGATCCGGTGAACGACCTCGCGCTCCTCCTCACCCCCGAAGGCCGCGTCCTCCTCGACGAGGTGCGGGACACCGATCCGGCACAGGAGCTGACCGTGGCTACCCGGCTGCGCCGTGAGCACCCCGCCGAGCTGGTGTCGGCGGCGCTGGGCCAGGCGCGGCTGCGGCAGCGGGCAGTGGTGAAGTTCGGGGCGCAGGACGCGGGGCGGATGTTCTTCACGCCGAACGGGGTGGAACAGTCGACCCGGGCGAGCGTGGCGGCCTACCGGGCGCGGCGGCTCGCGGAGTCGGGCGTGACCTCGGTCGCCGACCTGTGCTGCGGCATCGGCGGTGACGCGATCGCGCTGGCCCGGGCCGGGATCCGGGTGCTGGCCGTCGACCGGGATCCGGCGGCGGCCGCAGCGGCGCGGGCGAACGCCGAGGTGCTGGGGCTGGCCGGCCTGATCGAGGTGCGGGAGGCGGAGGTCACGGAGGTGGACACGGCCGGTTACGACGCTGTGTTCGTCGACCCGGCCAGGCGCGGCGGCCGGGGCCGGATCTTCGACCCCGAGGCGTACTCACCGCCCCTGTCCTGGGCGGTCTCCGCGGCACGCCGAGCCCCTCGCACCGCCGCGCTGAAGATCGCCCCCGGTATCCCGCACGAGGCGGTCCCCGAGGACGCCGAGGCCGAGTGGATCTCCGACGGCGGCGACGTGAAGGAGGCGGTGCTGTGGTTCGGCACCGAGCCCGGGGCGGTACGGGCCACCCTGCTGCCGGGCCCCCGCACCCTGCTCTCCCGCGGCCTGCCGGACCCGGAGGTCCGTCCGCCCGGCCGTTACCTGTACGAGCCGGACGGCGCCGTCATCCGGGCCCACCTGGTCGCCGAGGTGGCCGAGGAGCTCGACGGCGGGCTGCTGGACGCGACGATCGCGTACGTCACCGCGGACGAGCTGCGCCCGACCCCGTACGCCACCGCCTACGAGATCACCGACCACCTCCCCTTCAACGTCAAGAAGCTGAAGGCGCTGCTGCGGGAGCGCGAGGTCGGCAACCTCACGGTGAAGAAGCGGGGTTCGGCGGTTGAGCCGGAGGAACTCCGCAGGAAGGTCAAGCCGCACGGTCCGCACGCGGCGACGGTGTTCCTGACGCGGGTGGCGGGAGCGCCGGCGATGCTCATCGGGCACCCGGCCTGACCTTCAGGACTGCTCCGCCGCCCGCCGCAGCAGCAGGTCCCGCTCCCGCTCGTTGCGCGTCAGCGACGCCGCCCGTTCGAACTCCGCCCGGGCCTCCGCCGTGCGTCCCAGGCGGGCGAGCAGGTCGCCGCGGACGCTGGGCAGCAGGTGGTAGTCCCGCAGGGCGGGGTCGCCGCGCAGCGCCTCGATGAGGGGCAGGGCGGCCTCCGGGCCCTCGGCCATCGAGACGGCCACCGCGCGGTTCAGTTCCACGACCGGGGACGGGATACGGGCGGCCAGGAGGCCGTACAGCGTGGCGATGCGGGGCCAGTCGGTCTCCTCGTACGTGTACGCGTGCGCATGGCAGGCGGCGATGGCGGCCTGGAGGAGGTACGGGCCCGGGGCGCCGGAGGAGGTGGACTCGGCCCTGCCCAGCGCGGCGACGCCGCGGGCGATGAGCATGCGGTTCCAGCGGGCGCGGTTCTGGTCCTTGAGGAGGACCGGTTCGCCGGAGTGGCCCGTGCGCGCCGCCGTGCGGGACGCCTGGAACTCCAGGAGCGCGGTCAGGCCGTGCACCTCGGGTTCCTTCGGCATGAGGCCCGAGAGCACCCGGGCCAGGCGCAGGGCGTCCTCGCACAGGGACGGGCGGAGCCAGTCGTCGCCGGCCGTGGCGGCGTAGCCCTCGTTGAAGACGAGGTAGATGACGTCGAGGACCGAGCCGAGGCGGGCCTCGCGGTCGGGGCCGTAGGGCACCTCGAAGGCGACGTTCCGCGTCGCCAGGGTGCGTTTCGCGCGGACGATGCGCTGGGCGACGGTCGGCTCGGGGACGAGGAACGCGCGGGCGATCTCGGCCGTGGTCAGGCCCCCGAGGAGGCGCAGGGTGAGGGCGGTGCGGGCCTCGGTGGACAGGACCGGGTGGCAGGCGGTGAAGACCAGGCGGAGCAGGTCGTCGTCGATGTCGTCCGGGTCGGCGGGCTCCTGAGGGGGCGATGCAGCCGGCAGGTCCCGGCCGATCTCCGCCAGCTTGCGGGCGTAGTTCTCGCGGCGGCGGACCAGGTCGACGGCGCGGTTGCGGGCGGTGGCCATGAGCCAGGCGCCCGGGTTGTCGGGCACCCCGTCCCGCGGCCACCGCTCCAGCGCGGCGACCAGCGCGTCCTGCGCGAGTTCCTCGGCGATGCCGACGTCCCGGACGACCCTGGCGACGCCGGCGATGATGCGGGGCGACTCGATGCGGAAGACCGTCTCGATGGCCTCGGCGGTCCGGTCGGGCCGGGGCGCCGGGGCCATCGAGACGGTCT
>NZ_MUKA01000664.1 GCF_002150735.1 Streptomyces africanus | reverse complement strand
CCGACAGCGCCCGCCGGTGGACGAGTCCCTTCGCCACGGTGTGCTCGAACGTGAGCGCACGCAGCGCGGCCCCCACACGGTCCGTCTCGGCCATCACGGTCACGCGAATCCCCTTTTTCCAGACTGTCCTTGACGACGGCCACGCTCCCAGCGACGGCTCACGCACCCCTCACGTGCCCATCACGCCTCTCTGAACAGGGCTAGCCGAGGATCCCCCGGTCGTACGCCACCGCCACCGCCGCCGCGCGGTCCTTGACGCCGAGCTTGGCGTACAGGTGGGTGAGGTGGGTCTTGACGGTCGCCTCGCTGATGAACAGCTCGCGGGCGATCTCGCGGTTGGAGGTGCCCTTGGCGACCAGGGCCAGCACCTCGCGTTCGCGCGCGGAGAGCGGTTCGTTGCCGGGCGCCCTGGGAGCGCGGACGGCTGAGACGAGGCGGGAGGCCACGGCCGGGGAGAGGACCGTACGGCCCTGTGCCGCCGCCCGTACGGCGGTGAACAGCTCCTCGCGGGGGGCGTCCTTCAGCAGGTAGCCGGTGGCGCCCGCCTCGATCGCGGGGAGGGTGTCGGAGTCGGTGTCGTAGGTGGTGAGGACGAGGACCCTGGCGCGGGCGCCGGTGCGGGTCAGGGAGCGGAT
>NZ_MUKA01000127.1 GCF_002150735.1 Streptomyces africanus | reverse complement strand
GGCGACGGCGTCCGGTCCGGGAAGACCAGCCCGTCGCAGACGAAGTTCCCGTCGTGCAGCTCCTCGCCGAAGTCACCGCCGTAGGCGTAGCCCAGCTCGGCGTGGGTCACGCCGTGGTCGATCCACTCCCAGATGAACCCGCCCTGGAGCCGCTCGTACTTCTCGAACAGCTCCTGGTAGTCGGCGAGCCCGCCCGGGCCGTTGCCCATGGCGTGCCCGTACTCGCACTGGATGAAGGGGAGCTCACGGCGCTTGTGGGTACCGCCGTCGAGCTTCTGCCCGATCTTCTCGACCTCGTCGTGGAAGGCGTACATCCGCGAGTACACGTCGGTGTCGCGGCAGTTCCAGTCGCCCTCGTAGTGCACGAGCCGCTCGGGGTCGCGGTCGTGGATCCACTCGGCCATGGCGGTGAGGCCGCGGCCGGTGCCGGCCTCGTTGCCCAGCGACCAGAACACGATCGACGGGTGGTTCTTGTCCCGCTCGACCATGCGCGCGGCGCGGTCCAGCAGGGCCGGGGTCCAGCGGTCGTCGTCGACCGGGTTGTCCCGCCAGTCCTGCTCGGTGAAGCCGTGGGTCTCCAGGTCGCACTCGTCGATGACCCACAGGCCGTACTCGTCGCACAGGTCGAGGAAGGCGGGGTGCGGCGGATAGTGCGAGGTGCGCACGGCGTTGAGGTTGTGCCGCTTCATCAGCAGCACGTCCTCGCGCATGGTCTCCAGGTCGAGCGCGCGGCCCCGCTCGGGGTGCCACTCGTGCCGGTTGACGCCCTTGAAGAGGACGGCCCTGCCGTTGACCTTGACGAGCCCGTCCTCCAGGACGACCGTGCGGAAACCGATCCGCAGCGGCACCCTCTCGCCCTCGGTGGCCAGCACACCGTCGTAGAGCTTCGGCGTCTCGGCCGTCCACGGCTCGACCGCGACCGTCACCGCCTCGCCGGTGGCGACGTCGATGCCCAGGGCCGGGACGGTCACCCGCCCGTCGACGTCGGAGTCGACGCGCAGGGTGCCCTCGCCGGTGGTGTGGTCGTACGAGGCGTGCACGAAGAAGTCGCCGACGCTGCCCGCCGGGCGGTGCAGCAGCGTCACGTCACGGAAGATGCCCGGCAGCCACCACTGGTCCTGGTCCTCCAGGTACGACCCCGCCGACCACTGGTGGACGCGCACGGCCAGCACGTTGCCGCCCGGCTTCAGCAGGTGCCCGACCGCGAACTCGTGCGGCAGCCGGGAGCCCTTGAACTCGCCGAGCTCCGTGCCGTTCAGCCAGAGGCGGGCACAGGACTCGACGCCGTCGAACCGCAACACCGCCCCGCCGTCCGCCGGCCAGTCGGCGGGCAGGTCGAAGACGCGCAGGTGGTCACCGGTCGGGTTCTCCGTCGGGACGTGCGGCGGGTCCACCGGGAAGGGGTACAGGTGGTTGGTGTAGATCGGGGACCCGAACGCCCCGTCGCCCTGCAGGACCCAGTGCCCGGGGACCGTGACCTCGGCCCAGTCCCCGGCCTCGTAGCCCTCCTCGGCGAACGAGTCGTCCTCGGCGTCGGTCGTCGCCGACAGCCTCAAACGCCAGCTGCCGTTCAGCGACAGGGACCGCGCGTCCGAGGACGCGTACCAGGCGCGGGGCGGCAGGGCCCCGCTGCCGGGCGAGACGTCCTCGACGTAGTCGACGGAGGTGGTGCGGAAAGACATCGGTCTCCTAGCTCAGCCCTTGATGCCGGTCTGGGCGATCCCCTGCACCAGCCAGCGCTGGAGGAAGAGGAAGACGAACACCAGGGGCAGGATGGAAATGGCCGTGGCCATGAAGATCAGGTGGTAGTTGACGGTCTGGTTTGTCATGTACGACGACAGTGCCACCTGGACCGTCCAGGCGCTCGGGTCCTGGCCGATGACCAGGGGCCACAGGAAGGAGTTCCAGCCGTTGATGAAGGTGATCGTGGCGATGGCCGCGAAGAAGTTCAGCGAGTTCGGCACGACGACACGCCAGTACGCGCCCCAGTAGCCGAGCCCGTCCACGCGCGCCGCCTCCTCAAGCTCCTTCGGGAACCCCAGGAAGTACTGCCGGAACAGGAAGCACGTGAAACCACTGAAGAGACCCGGGACGATGAGACCCCGGTAACTGTCCACCCAGCCGAGGGACGAGACGAGAACGAAGCTCGGCACGAAGGTGACCGCCGTGGGGACCATCAGGGTGACCAGGACGGCGTAGAACACCTTGTTGGCGTGCTTGTACGGGATCCGGGCGAGTCCGTACCCGGCCATCGAGCAGATCAGCAGGATGCCCGAGGTGTGCAGGACGGCGACGACCACCGAGTTCCACAGGGAGCGGGCGAAGTCGACGGTGACGTCGTCGAACGGCTCGCTGAAGTTGCTCCACTGGATGGAGGTGGGGAACCACTTCCAAGTCTCGCCCGTGATCTCCGGGTCCGTCATCAGCGAGTTGCGGACGATCAGGTAGAACGGGATCAGGAAGAGGAGGCCGGCGATGCCTGTCGCGATGTACAGGCCGGTGTTGCCGATGACACCGCCGCGCTTGACCTTGGCCGGCTTGGCGGTCTTCCTGACGTCGGGTGCTGTGGTGGTCACTTGGTCTCCTCACCCCTTCCGAAGCCCATGATCTTGCCCTGGAAGAGGGTCACGACGCAGATGAGCAGGGTCAGGACGACCGCGCCCGCGCTGCCCGCGCCGTAGTTCTGGTTCTGGCCGAGGGCCATCTTGTAGAGCTCGACCAGCGGCGGCTGGCCCCAGGTGGCCCTGCCGAGCAGGTTGAAGAACTCGTCGAAGGCCTGGTAGGCGGCGACCAGCAGCAGCAGGATCACCGCGGTGGACGTGGCCCGCAGCTGCGGCAGCGTGATGTGCCGGAAGGTCTGCCAGCCCGGCTTGGCGCCGTCGATGGAGGCGGCCTCGTACAGCTCCCGCGGGATGTTCTGCAGCGCCGCGATGAAGAGGATCATGTAGAAGCCCGACTGGAGCCAGAGACGGACGGTCACGATGACCAGCCAGTACCAGGGCGGGTCGGGGTTGGCCAGCCAGGCGATGTTGTCGATGCCGAACCAGCCGAGGACGGTGTTGGCCAGGCCGAAGCGGACGCCGTTGAAGATGGACATCTTCCAGATCAGCGCGGCGGCGACATAGCTGACCGCGGTCGGCAGGAAGAACACCGACCGGAAGAACGCCCGCATGAACCGCAGCCGGTTCACGAGCAGGGCGAGTCCCAGCGACATGGCCCAGGTGGCGGGCACGATGAACGCGGCGAACACGGTGAACGTGACGAGGGAGTTCCGGAAGTTCGTGTCGTTGAGGATCTGCTTGTAGTTGTCGAAGCCGACGAACTCGCTCGGCGTGACGGTGAAGCGTGCCTCGAAGAAGCTGAGCCAGATGCTCCAGGCGATGGGCACGAAGACGAAGATCACCAGGCCGATGAGGAACGGTCCGGTGAAGAGCCAGAAGTTGAAGGTGCTGTTCGCCCTCAGGCCCCGCCGCGGCCGGGTCTTGGAGACCTTGGCCGGGGCGGGCTGGGCGACCCCGCGCGTGGTGGTGGTCGACATGTCGAGATCCGTCCGGTGGTCTATCCGAAGAGCTTCTTGAGTTCGGCGTTGACCTTCTTCTCACAGGCGGCGAGCTGGGCCTTCGGGTCGCCGTTCTTGCGGACGGTGTTGGCGATCACGTCCCAGAACGCGGCGATCATGGCCTGCGTCCAGCCGATGTTGTCGAAGTGACCGAACTCGTTGAAGAGCTTGACCCCCTCGGCCGGCAGGCCGGACTTCAGCTTGTCCGCGGACGCGGCGAGCGAGGTGCGCGGCGGGATGTGGAAGCCGTAGGAGGTGGCGAAGTCCTCCTGGTACTGCTTCTGGTCGATCCACAGCCACTTCACGTATTCCTTGGCCGCCTCGACGTTCTTGCTCTTGGCGTTGACGAACATCGACCAGCCGCCGTTGTAGACCGACTGCTTGCCGGCCGAGCCGACCTTCGGGAACGGGAAGATGCCGATGTCGTCGCCGAGCGCCTTCTGCATGGCCGGCATGGCCCACATGCCGCACCACTGGATCGCGGTCAGGCCCTGGATGAAGGCCGACGGGTCCCACGAGTCGGCGGGGGCGTCGAGGAGCAGGTTGCCGCTGGTGAACAGACCGCGCAGCTGCTTGAGACCCTCGGCGACGGCGTCGGTGTTGAAGGCGGGCTTGTTGTCAGCGGTGAGCGTGTCGGCGCCGGCCGACCAGATCAGCGGGCGGTCCACCGAGGTCAGGTCGTTGCCGAGGAAGAGGCCCTTGACCTTGCTCGTGGTCAGCTTGTCGGCAGCCTCGATCAGCTCCTCCAGCGTGGTCGGCACCTCGATCTTCGCCTTCTCGAACATCGAGGGCCGGTAGAAGAGGAACTGCGGGTCGTCGATCATCCGGACGCCGTATATCTTGCCGTCGACCGTGTGCGACTTGATGTCGGCCTGGTTGAAGTCGTCCTTGACCGGCTCGATGATGTCGGTCAGGTCGGCCACCTGACCGCTCTTGACGAGCTGGATCTGCGGGTGGAACTCGAAGACGTCGGGGGCGTTCTTGGTGAGCAGCGCGGCGAAGAGCTTCTGCTCGTAGTTGTTGCCGGTGATCCACTGCGTGGTCACGTTGGCGTCCTTGTAGGCCTTCGCGTACCGCTTGACGGCCTGCTCGACGCCCGCCTCGCCGTACGCGTGGAAGTACTGGACGAGGCCGTCGCCCGAACCCCCGCTTGCCCGGCCGGTGTTGCTGCCGCACGCGGCGAGTCCGCCCGCGGCGGCCAGGCCCATCGCGGCCCGCAGTACGTTGCGGCGGTCCCAGTTCATGTTGCTCGATGCCGACATGCTGACGTCCTTGTCTCGAGTGCGGCTGCGGCTCTGCGGCTCACTGCCTGATGGCTCACGGCCCGGGGGCCCGCGCCAGATGGCTCAAAGAGAGGTGCGGTGCGGGACGCTAGAGCTTCGGCTAAGGCTTCGGCAAGGGGTTGGACGAAGTCTGTTCGAAGCGTTGTGTTCGGTTCGTAATTTCGAACAAGCGGGGGTTGCGGAGGAGTTGCTTCCGCCGCTACGAGGGTGGAGCGGTGGTGCGGCTCCGCGCGCGGGTGGTGCGTTTGCCGTTCCGCTGCCCGACGGCCTGGAGTGCTCCTTCGAGCGCGAACGTCGCCGCGCCCAGGCACACCGGGTCGGTGGGGATCGGGGAGAGGACGATCTGGGTGGCGGCCAGCGGCCGCGGCAGCGCGTGCCGCGCCACGGCCTCGCGCACCTCGTGCAGCAGCGGTTCGCCCAGGGTGCGGGCGACCCAGCTGCTCAGCACGACGATCTCGGGGTTGAACAGGTTCACCAGGTCGGCGACGCCGGCGCCCAGGTAGCGCGCGGTCTCGTGAACGGCCCGGCGCGCCACCGGGTCGTCCGCAGCGACCCCGCGGGCCAGCGCGTCGATGGTCGCCGTCTGGTCGTCCGGGTGCAGCAGCGCGCTGTCGGGGCCGATCTCGCGCAGGTTCAGCATGATGCCGCGCGCGCCGACGTACGTCTCCACGCAGCCGTGGTTGCCGCAGCGGCACAGGCGTCCGTCCAGCACCATCGTGGTGTGGCCCCACTCGCCGGCGCTGTTGCTCACGCCGCGGTGCAGCCCGCCGCCCAGGACGAGTCCGGCGCCGACACCCGTCCCGAGGTTGACCACGACGGCGTTCCCCCGCCCGCGTGCGGCCCCGAACCACAGCTCGGCCACAGCGCTGGCGCGCAGCGGGTTGTCCAGGTACAGGGGATAGGCGATGTGCTCGGTGAGCAGGTCGAGCAGCGGTACGTCGTGCCAGTCCCAGTTGGGCGCGTACTCCGAGGTGCCGGTGGCGCGGTCCACCTGCCCCGGCACGCTCACCCCGACCCCGAGCACCCGGGCGCCCTCGATGCCGGCCTGCATGACCACCGAGCCGACGGCGGTGGCCACGTGCCCGACCACCTGCTCGGGCAGGCTCTCACTGGGGCGAACGTCCTCCTCGGCTCGGGCCAGGACGTTCAGCCCCAGGTCGAACAGCTCGACATGGACGTAGGTCTCGGCGATGTCGACGCCGATCAGCGCGCCCCCCGAGGAGTTGACCGCCACCAGGCCCCGGGGGCGGCCGCCGGCCGAGTCCTCGAAGCCGACCTCCGTGATCATGCGGAGGTCGAGCAGCTCGCCGACGAGTGTGGCGACCGTGGCGAGACTGAGGCCGGTGGCGGCCGCCAGCTCCTGCCGGGAGGTCGGTGACTCGGCGATGATCTGGCGCAGCACCTCATAGCGGTTCGCGGTGCGGATGTCACGTGACGTGCGCTTCACCGGGTGCCCATCCCTTCCCAGACCGGCTCGGGCCGGGTCGACGTCGGCACCGGCGCGGCGCAAGGCTATGGTCTGCCGGGACTTTCGACAAGGGGTTAGGAAAGGGGCTTTATAAAGTGCGCGCCTGGTGGGCGGCGGTGGTGGCCGGTTGATGTCCTACGGCAGCCTGCTCATGATGCCTCAGGGGACGTCAGTCCCCGGCCTCCGCCGCCCCGCTCCGGGGCACCGTGCTCGCGACCGCCGCCGCGAGTTGCTGCTGCACCGGCTCGGGCAGCGTGCCGCCGTGCACGGTGCCCACCAGGTCCCGGGCCAGATGGTGCAGCTTGGTGTTGGTGTTCTGGGAGGTCCTGACCAGCACGCTCCAGGCCCTCTCGGGGCTCAGACCGAAGGAGGCCATCAGGATGCCGCGGGCCAGGTCGATGGTCGGCCGGGTCTGCATGGCCCGCCGCAGCTGGGTGACTTCGGCGCGCAGTTCCCGGTCGTCGGCCGCCCCCGGGCCGTGCTCGCCGTCGGCGGCGGGGCGTACGCCGTCCTGGTGCGGGCCCGGTGCCGCGAACAGCTCCCGCGTGCCGGTCAGATCGAGCAGGCGCTCGACCGCACGGCCGCTGGAGCGGACGGTGACCGTCTTGCCCTCGTCGAGGGCACGCAGCCGCAGGTCGAGAAGTACGTTGAGCCCGGAGCAGTCGCAGAACCCGATCGCGTCCAGACGCAGGTCGATGCCGCTGCCCGACAGCGTGAGGATGTCGTGCAGATCCGGCAGCAGCCGCCGGCTGCCCAGGTCGAGTTCACCCCACACGGTGACGGTCATGCGGTCGCCGTCCGGCATGACGTCCATGGTCGCCATGCAGGGCGGGATCGCCGTCACCGACTGCACAGGGTCCGGCATGGCCCCGTTCTCCCTTGTCTCTTCGCCGTTCCTCCACTTCCCAGCGTTGCCCCTCTACCCCACACCCGTCAACCAATACATGAAACGCTGTACGTGTTTTTGAATACGTGTACGCCTGGTCGGTAGAGTTGGGGCATGGATGGAGTGCCCGAGCCACACACCGGATGGACGTTTCTCACCAACCATGCCCGGGTGCTGGCGGCTATCGCCGACAACCACAGCGCCCGTATCCGCGACATCGCGGCCCACTGCCGACTCACCGAACGCGCCGTCCAGAAGATCATCGCCGATCTGGAGCAGGACGGTTATCTCTCCCACACCCGGGAGGGCCGTACCAACACGTACCGGATCGACCCCGGCAAGGTGCTGCGTCACCCCGCCGAGGCCGGCCTGACCGTGGCGTCGCTGCTCTCCCTGCTGGCCAAGGACGAGGCCGACCGCGCCACGGCACCCGGCGACCGCGGCCGGCCGCACGCCAGGACCTGACCCGCCCCGGATCCGCGACGCAGACCCGCTACGCCTCGCTGAGCACGTCCCGCACGAAGGCGTTGGCGAACGTCCCCTCCGGGTCCAGCTCCCGCGCCAGCGCCCGGAAATCACCGAGCCGCGGATACAGTCCGCGCAGGGCCGACGCGGGCACGGTGAACACCTTCCCCCAGTGCGGCCGGGCCCCGAAGGGCTCCAGCGCCTCCTCGACCCGCCGCACCACCGGCAGTACCGCCGCTGTGTCCTCGACCCAGGTGAAGTGCGCCGCCACGGTGTCCCGGCCGTAGGAGGGGCTCAGCCACTGGTCGTCGCCGGCGACCGTGCGCACCTCGCAGGTCTGCAGGACGGGGGCGATGGTCTCCCGGATCGCGTCGAGCGCGTGCAGCATCTCGACGGCGTGCCCGCGCGGCAGCAGGTACTCCGACTGCAACTCCGCCCCGCTGCTCGGGACGAACTCCGCCCGGAAGTGCGGCAGCCGCTCGTGCCACGGCCCCGGCACACCGAACTGCTCGGTGCAGTTGACCGCGGGCATCCCCGGCACGGGGTGCATCTTCTCGGTGGCCGGAGCGGCCCAGGGGAAGGCGGGCAGCGGCTGGTCGGAGCGCCGCTTGAGCCACACCTGCCTGAAGCCCGGCGCGCGCCAGTCGGTGAACAGGCTGACGCTGTACGCCGTCGCCATCACCGTCTCGACCGTGCCGGAGTCCAGCCCCGCGAAGGGCAGTTCGGTGAACACGTGCTGCTCGACCTCGAAGGTGGGCTCCAGGTCCAGGGTGAGCGCGGTGACGACGCCGAGCGCGCCGAGCGAGGTGACGGCCCCGCCGAACCGCTCCTCGTCCCGGCCTATCGTCACCGCCTCGCCGTCCGCCGTGACCAGTTCCACCTCGCGCACGGCCGCCGAGAGCGGGCCGTTGAGCACACCCGAGCCATGGGTGCCGGTCGCGACCGACCCGGCCACCGAGATGTGCGGCAGGGACGCCATGTTGTGCAGGGCGAGCCCCTGCCCGTGCACCCGGCGGGCCAGCTCCGCGTAGCGCACGCCGCCGCCGACCCGGACCGTCCGGGCCGCCGTGTCGACGTCCACCTCCTGCGGCAAATCCGCCAGCGACAGCAGGACGCCCTCGGCGCCCGGCTCGGCGATCTCGTTGAACGAGTGTCCGCTGCCCAGCACCCGCACCCGGTCGCTGTCCGCGACGAGCTCGCGCAGCGCGGTGAGCGAGGTCGGCCGGTGCAGTTCCTTGGCCGCGTAGGTGATGTTCCCCGCCCAGTTGGTCACGGTCCCGTTCATCGCGTCGTCCTTCCCCGAAACGGCGGGGACCGGGAAAGCCCCCTGCCGGAACCTACCCCGGCCCGTCGTCCGTTGCCGCTGCCACCCGGCTCGGTCTACCGTGGAGAGGCGGTAGAGAGCGTTTTCTACCGGTGTTCCGAACGAGCCGCCCCCCAGCCCTTCTCCGAGCCGGAAGGTCACCTCCTTGAGCCAGCGCCCCCAGGCACTGTTCGCCATGACCCCCGAGAACGTGCCGCAGGTCTTCCCGCCCGAGGTGCTGGACCGGCTGCGGGAGTCCGTGGACATCGATCCGGCGCTCGTGGTGCGGGACTTTGCCGACCCGGGGGTGCGCGACGCGCTGGCCCGCGCCGAGATCCTGGTGACCGGCTGGGGGTGCCCCCGGCTCGACGAGGCGGTCCTCGACGCGGCTCCCCGGCTGCGCGCCGTGCTGCACTCGGCCGGCTCGGTCAAGTCCTTCGCCACCCCCGGGATCTGGCGGCGCGGCATCGCCGTCTCCTCGGCCGCCGCCGCCAACGCGCTGCCGGTCGCCGAGTACACCCTCGCCATGATCCTGCTCGCCGGGAAGGACGTCCTCGCCGCCCGCGACCGGATGCGCACCACCCGCACCTCCTCCGGCTGGGGCGTCGTCCCCGGCATCGGCAACTACGGCCGCCGCGTCGGTGTCATCGGTGCCTCCCGCATCGGCCGCCGCGTCCTCGAACTGCTGCGCCCCTTCGATCTGCGGCCCGCCCTCACCGACCCGTACGTCGACGAGCGGGAGGCCGCCGCACTCGGCGTCCCCCTGCTGCCGCTGGACGACCTGCTGCGCACGTCCGACATCGTCACCGTCCACGCCCCCGAGACGCCCGAGACCCACCACCTGATCGGCCGCCGTGAACTGGCCCTGATGCCCGACGGGGCGGTGCTCGTCAACACCGCGCGCGGCGCCCTGGTCGACCACGACGCCCTCGTGGCGGAACTGCGCGCCGGGCGCCTGACCGCGATCCTCGACGTCACCGACCCCGAGCCGCTGCCCGCCGACTCGCCCCTCTACGACCTGCCCGGAGCCTTCGTCACCCCGCACCTCGCGGGCTCCCAGGGCAACGAACTGGCCCGCCTCGGGCTGACGGTCGCCGAGGAGGCGGAACGGCTGCTGACCGGGGGGAAACCGGCCTACGCGGTCGACCTCGCGGCACTGGAGCGCGAGGCCTAGGACCCCTTGACCTCTCCCGGGTCAGGGCCACGACCCCAGCGCGTGGCCCGCGAGGACGACGCACAGCACCAGTTGGACCGCCCCGGTGAACCGGTTCCCGACCCGCAGCAGCAGGACGCCCGTGACTCCCACGGCCAGGGCCAGGGCGCCGAAGCACAGCAGCGGTGCCCAGTCCGTCGGTGGTGCGCCGGCTGCCGTCTGCCCGGCGCCGGCGTCCATCCGGCCCAGCCCTCGCACCGCGAGCAGGAGGACGACCAGAAAGCCGGCCGCCGCGTCCGCCACCAGCACGAGCAGCAGGAGACATCCCCCGGTGAGCGCATCGGTCCCGGCGGTGGTCTGCTTGCCGGCGCGTTCAGTCATGTCCCCATCGTCGTGCGGAACCCACGCCTCCGCCCGGGTCGTCGCAGACTTGCAACCCGGGTGTGCTCATAAGGGACATTCGCCCGAGTCAGGGGGACCCGGTACCGGCCTCGCACACCCATGGGCATACCGTGAGGAGTCGTACGTCCGAGCCGGGAGGAGTAACGGGATGGGCAGCGGCAGCCGTACCGCGCTGGTCGAGGATCTGATGGAGCGATTCCCGCACGTCCCGCGGGAGGCCGTCTTCAAGGAGGACCTGCTCCGGGGCGGCGTGGCCTTCGACCCGTCCGCGCTGAGCGACAACGAGGGCGGCGAGGTCAAGCCGAAGTCGTACTTCATCTTCTCCTTCGACCACGGCACCCTGCCCGAGCTGGGCGAGGCCGCGCTGCGCCGGCCGCCGGAGGAGATCATCCTCACCGGCGGGCCGTACGACCTGCGCCGGACCGTCGTCTCGGTGCGGGTGAACCCGTCCTCGCCGTACCGCGTCGCCGCGAACGACGACGGCGTGCTCGGCCTCTACCTCGACGGCAAGCGGATCTCCGACGTCGGCGTGCCGCCGATGCCCGAGTACTACCGGCACACCCTCGCCAGCGGGAAGTCGGTCATGGAGGTCGCCCCGACCATCCAGTGGGGCTACCTGATCTACCTGACCGTCTTCCGGGTCTGCCAGTACTTCGGCGCCAAGGAGGAGTGCCAGTACTGCGACATCAACCACAACTGGCGCCAGCACAAGGCCGCCGGGCGCCCGTACACCGGGGTGAAGGACGTCGAGGAGGTCCTGGAGGCCCTGGAGATCATCGACCGTTACGACACGGCGAAGGCCTCCACCGCCTACACCCTCACCGGCGGCGCCATCACCAAGACGGTCTCCGGCCGCGACGAGGCCGACTTCTACGGCCACTACGCCAAGGCCATCGAGGAGCGCTTCCCGGGGCGGTGGATCGGCAAGGTCGTCGCCCAGGCGCTGCCGCGTGACGACGTGCAGCGGTTCAAGGACTACGGCGTGCAGATCTACCACCCCAACTACGAGGTGTGGGACGAGTACCTGTTCAAGATGTACTGCCCCGGCAAGGAGCGCTACGTCGGCCGCGACGAGTGGCACAAGCGCATCCTCGACTCCGCGGAGATCTTCGGGGCGCGCAACGTCATCCCCAACTTCGTGGCGGGCGTGGAGATGGCCGAGCCGTTCGGTTTCACCTCGGTCGACGAGGCCATCGCCTCCACCACCGAGGGCCTGCGCTTCTTCATGTCGCACGGCATCACGCCCCGCTTCACCACCTGGTGCCCGGAGCCCACGACGCCCCTCGGCAAGGCCAACCCTCAGGGCGCGCCGCTGGAGTACCACATCCGCCTGCTCCAGGCGTACCGGCAGACCATGGAGGACTTCGGCCTCTCCTCGCCCCCCGGCTACGGTCCGCCCGGCGCCGGCAACGCGGTCTTCTCCGTCAGCTCCTTCATGGACAGCCTCCCGGCGGACGAACCCACCGCCGTTTGATAACGCTTCGATGACGTCGTCCATCATGGGGGTACGGCGTTGAGTCACAGGGCGGCCGGGCACGTACGGCATGCAAAGGCCGGAGCCGTGGGGGCCCCGCCGCCCTGTCGTGACATCTGAACAGGGCGCTTGTCAGTTGTGTGGGTGGCGTGAAAAGCTCTGGCCCTGCCGCGAGGTTTCCCCCAACTCCATTGCCGAAGTGGTGAGTTGACCTCGCTCGTGGATGCAGGAGACCCATGCCCGACCTGCCGACCCCTCAGGACGCCGCCGAGGCCGCGCTGTTCTCCGAGTGCTGGGACGCGGTCCTCGCGTACGCCGATCTGTGCACGTCCGGCTCCACCGCCGCCGCACAGCTGGGCCGTGAGGCGTTCGCACACGGCACGCGTGAGGCCCGCGCCGCCCAGACCGGCCAGGCCAGAAGCGCCGGCCGCCGCGCCGCCCGGCTGCCCCGGATACCCCTGCTGCTGACCGCCGTACGCACCACGGCCGCGGCCTGGGAAGAGGAGGGGCAGGGCCACAAGCTCGACCCCGACCTGCGCCTGTGGCTCCACTCGGACAAGGCCGCACGCTACACCGGCCCGCCCCTGAAGCGCCCGCTCGCGCTGCGCGGCCTGCGCGACCTCCAGCAGGCCGCGCAGCGCGAGCG
>NZ_MUKA01000663.1 GCF_002150735.1 Streptomyces africanus | reverse complement strand
TCGTACGCAGCCCCCAGGCCTTACCTGCCACCCCCGTCACCGCTTCGGCCCGCAGCTGGGGGCTGCGTACGACTCCCCCGCTGCCCAGCCGCTCCTTCCCCACCTCGAACTGCGGCTTGACCATCATCACCAGGTCCGCGTCCGGCTTCACGCACCGCACCAGGGCGGGCAGGACCAGCCCGAGCGGGATGAAGGACAGATCCCCCACGACAAGATCCACAGGCTCCCCATCGATCTCTTCAAGTGTCAATTCGCGAACGTTCGTACGGTCCTTGACGGTGACGCGTTCATCGTTCTGAAGAGACCAGGCGAGTTGTCCGTATCCGACGTCCACGGCGACGACATGGGCGGCGCCCGCCCGCAGCAGGACATCGGTGAAACCACCGGTGGACGCGCCGGCGTCGAGCGCCCTGCACCCCTCGACGACCAGGCCCTGCGGCATGAACGCCGTCAGCGCGCCGGCGAGCTTGTGGCCGCCGCGCGACACGTAGTCGGGATCGTTCGCGTCGGCCGCGACGACGATCGCGGCCGCGGTCTCCACCTGCGTGGCGGGTTTGGTCGCGACGGTCTTGCCGACGGAGACCCGCCCGGCGGCGATCAGCTGGCCGGCATGCTCACGCGAGCGCGCGAGCTTCCGGCGGACCAGCTCCGCGTCGAGACGGCGGCGTGCGACTCCTGCCACGTTCGGTTCAGCTCCTGTGTTCGTACGGCCGCGGGGGCGCCGGTGGTCCCGGGCGGGCGTCGAGCGCGGTGAGCGCGTCGCGCAGCCCCCGGTGTACATCCTCGTACACCTCGACATGTCCGTCCGTGGCGAGGTGGTCCGCGTCGCCGAGCCGGTCCAGGGCCGCGTCCACGTCGGCGTCGCGGACGTCCCCTT
>NZ_MUKA01000126.1 GCF_002150735.1 Streptomyces africanus | reverse complement strand
GTTCCCCGCGCCCCTGAAAGAGTCGGTTTACAACCAGCCTTTTTCACGGGCTGCTCGGACCGCCTCCGCTCGGTTTCTCACTGCCAGTTTCTGGATGGCCGTGGAGAGGTAGTTGCGGACCGTGCCCTGGGAGAGGTGCAGGGTTTTGGACAGTTCCGCGTTGGTGGAGCCGTCTGCCGCTGCTCGGAGGACTTCTCGTTCCCGCTCCGTGAGGGGGTTGGCGCCTTCCGCCAGGGCCGCTGCCGCGAGGGTGGGGTCGATGACGCGTTCGCCGGTGAGGACCTTGCGGATCGCCTCGGCCAGTTGGGCTGCGGGGGCGTCCTTGACCAGGAAGGCGTCGGCGCCGGACTCCATGGCGCTGCGGAGGTAGCCGGGGCGGCCGAAGGTGGTGAGGATCACCAGCTTGATGTGCGGGAGGTCGGCGTGGAGGCGGGCCGCGGCCTCGATGCCCGTGGCGCCGGGCATCTCTATGTCCAGGAGGGCCACGTCGACGGCGTGTTCGCGGGCCGCGCCCAGGACCTCGTCGCCGCGGGCCACCTGGGCGACGACCTCGATGTCCTCCTCCAGGCCGAGCAGGGCGGCCAGGGCCTCGCGGACCATCGACTGGTCCTCGGCGAGCAGGACCTTGATCGTGCGGCTCATGCCGGGGATCCTACGTCCGCCGGTCCGGCCGAGGGCACGCGGGCGACCAGGCGGAAGCCATGCTTGAGCGGGCTCGCCTCCAGGGTGCCGCCCGCCTTGGTGAGGCGTTCGGTGAGGCCCGTGAGGCCGTTGCCGTGGCCGTCGCCCGGGCCGCCCGATCCGTCGTCCTCGACGGCGAGTTCGAGCACCGGGCCGTCGAGGGTCTGGCGGTGCAGCAGCTCGACCGCGCAGCGGCGGGCGCCGCTGTGCCGTACGACGTTGGTGACGGCCTCGCGCAGCGCCCAGGCGAGGGCGGACTCGCTCTCCTCGGGGACACCGGTGAGGTCCGGTTCGCCGGGCAGGTCGGCGGTGACACCGGCCGCGGTCAGGGCGACCCGGGCACCGGCGAGTTCGGCGCTGAGACGGGGGCGGCGGTAGCCGGTGACGGCCTCGCGTACGTCGACCAGGGCCTGGCGGCTGACCTGCTCGATGTCGGCGACCTGCTGGGCCGCCTTGCCGGGCTGGTCGGGCAGCATGCGGCCGGCCAGCTCGCTCTTGAGCGTGATCAGGGAGAGGGAGTGGCCGAGCAGGTCGTGCAGGTCCCTGGCGAGGCGCAGGCGCTCCTCGTTGGCGGCGAGCTGGGCGACGGTGGCGCGAGCCTCGCGCAGCGCGATGGTGGTGCGGACGAGTTCGCGTACGCCGGTCATCGCGAAGCCGCCGAGCAGGGCCGGGATCAGCAGGCTCGCCAGGTAGGACCGGCCGCCCGGCACCGCGAGCGCGACGGCGGTCAGCAGCGCGCACGCGGCCGGGATGGTCCAGCGGGCCATGCGCAGGGGCAGGGCCGCCCCGGACGCGATCGAGACGTACACGAACAGCACCAGCCACTCGCGGCCCAGGCTGAGGGCGAGGAGCGCGGACTGGGCGGCGAGAACCGCGAGCGAGCCGAGGACCAGGCCGTTGCGCTCGCCCCGGCCGGTGCGGAAGACCAGCAGCATGTACCAGGTGACGAAGGCGGCCAGGCCGATCCAGCCGAGGACGCGGACGCCCGTGCTGTGGCCGCCGTGCAGCAGGTCGGTGACGGGTGCGCTCAGGTAGACCAGCCAGATGCCGGTCCACAGCGATTTCACCATCCGCTGCCTGCGGTTCACCGGGCGCTGCCCGATGCCGAACCCGACGCCGCTCACGCCTTCAAGGTGTCCTTCCGGTACAGCCAGGCCGCGCCGCCCGCGAACAGGACGAACGACACGACGAGGACTGCGAGGTCCTGGACGTGCGGGGCGCGGCTCTGCTCGATGGCCTGCCCCAGGGCAGCGTACGCGTGCGTGGGGAGCCACTCGGCGATGTCCTGGAGCCAGCCCGGGAAGGTCGTCGTCGGCATCCACAGGCCGCCGAGCATCGACAGGCCGAAGTAGGTGATCATGGTGATCGGGCGGACCGCGTCGCCGCTGGCGAGGTAGCCGAGGGCGACGCCGAGCGCGGCGAAGACGAGGCTGCCGGCCCAGATCGCGCCGGTGAGGGCGAGCCACTGCCAGGCGTCCAGGCGTACGTCCTTCACGGCCGCCGCGACGGCGAAGACGATGACGATGGACGGCAGGCTGACGACGGCGGCGCTCGCGGTCTTGGCGAGGACGTAGCCGCGGCCCGGCAGCGTCGTCAGGCGCAGCTGCCGTACCCAGCCGCCCTCGCGCTCCTTGGCGATGCGTTCGCTGTTGCCCATGAGGACGGCGGTGAGGGCGCCGAAGGAGGCCATGGAGACCATCATGTAGGTCGGGAGGGTCAGGGCGCTGCCGGGGACCTTCGTGGTGCTGTCGGCGTTGCCCGCGATGATCAGGAACAGGACCGACGGGTAGATCACGGAGAAGAACAGGAACTTGCGGTTGCGCAGGGCGCGGGTGAGTTCCAGCTTGATCAGGCTGTTCACTTCGACTTCGCCTCCTCGGCGGTCGTGATGGCGACGAAGGCCTGCTCCAGGCCGAGCCCGGCGACTTCGAGGTTGCGGGGGTAGACGCCGAGGCCGTACAGGGCGTGGACGGTGGCGTCGGCGTCCGTGGACTGGATGCGGACGGTCGGGCCGGAGACCGTCAGGGAGGTCAGGAAGGGCAGGCCGCGCAGGGCGGCCTCGTCGACGGTGTCCGCGAGGTCGAAGGAGATGCGGCGGGCGCCCGCCTTGGCCTTGATCTCGGCGGCCGTGCCGTCGGCGAGGAGCCGGCCCCGGTGCAGGACGAGGACCCGGTCGGCGACGGCATCGGCCTCTTCGAGGTAGTGGGTGGCGAAGAGGACGGTCCGGCCCTGGTCGGCCTGCTCGCGCATGGTGGCCCAGAAGGCCTGGCGGGTGGTGACGTCCATGCCGGTGGTGGGCTCGTCCAGGACGATCAGGTCGCTGTCGCCGGCGGTGGCGAGGGCGAAGCGGACGCGCTGGGCCTGGCCGCCGGAGAGCTTGTTGACCTTGCGGTCGGCGATCTGCTCGATGCCCGCGCGGGACAGGACCTCGGAGGGCCGGTACGGCTTCGGGTGCAGATCGCAGGCGAGCCGTACGAGTTCGGCGACGGTGACCTCGTCCATCAGCCCGCCGCTCTGCAGCATGGCGCCCACGCGCCCGGCGACGATGGCGTCCCGGGGGCTGGTGCCGAAGAGGCGGACCGTGCCGCTGTCGGGCTTCTTGAGGCCGAGGAGCAGGTCGAGGGTGGTGGACTTGCCGGCGCCGTTGGGGCCCAGCAGCGCCACGGTCTCCCCTGGGCGCAGGGCCAGGGTCAGTCCGTCCACCGCCCGGACGGCGTCGTATGCCTTGCTCACCTGGTCGAACGCGACCACCGAAGCTGTCGTTGTCATACGGACATCGTGGCTTCGGGGGTCGGGGCGGGGGCAGTGTCGGGCGTCCGGAGTGGCGCGTGACAGATGTCATGCCGCTCGGGTGACAGCGACGAAAGCCCCTGTCCGGTGTGGGCAGGGGCTTCGTGCGGCCGGGCGGCCGGCGGTCAGTTCGGGGTGGTGTCGATGACCGCGGTGCGTTCCGCCGGCGTCTTGCCGCGCAGGGCCTTGCGCAGCGCGGTGACGACGTCCTGCGGCGTGACGTCGCGCTTGCCGCTCGCGCCCTCGATCTTCACGCCGTCGAACGTGGTGCCGTACGCCTCCTGGAGGGCCTTGAGGTTGTACGTGTCCACGAGCTTGCCGTCGACGGCCTTGAAGCTGAGGATCTTCGGCAGCGACAGCGCGCCGAACGGAATGCTGTGCGCCGCGTCGGTCTGCACGATGGCCTTGGCCGACATCGCGGGCTGCGCGAAGTCCTTCAGCACCCGGTCCACCTCGGCGTTCGAGACCGTCGGCTGCCGGGTGGTGGTCGGCAGGTTCACCGTGCCGGGGGTGCCGGTCTCCACCTGGGTGCGGTACGCCTCCTCGACCGCGGCGGTCGACTTGGCGACGTCGATGCCCTTGCCCGTCTTGCCGTACACGGGGACGGCCTTGCCGCCCTCGAACTTGATCGTGCCGTCGGTCGACGCGCCGGAGCCGCCCGCCACGCCCTCCAGGGAGGCGTGCAGCTTCTCCTCGTCGACGGGCATGACGGGCGTGACGACACGGTGGTTGCCGAAGAGCGAGCCGATCACGGAGACCGGGTTGTAGTCGCTCTTCGCCGCCGCGTCGGCCGTGGCGTCCATGTCGAACTGGAGACCCGCCTTGTCCGGGTCGAGGGACACCGTCTTGCCGTCCACCGACAGCTTCAGCGGCTTGCCCACACTGTCGTCGAAGGCGTCGCCGAGCTTCTTGACCGCGCCGTCGCGGGTGGTGCCGCCGATGTCCACGCCGAGCACGGTGGTGCCCTTGGGCACGTCGGTGCGGTTCATCAGCAGTCCGGCGCCGTACACGCCACCGGCCACGACCACCAGGCCGGCGGCGAGCAGCACGAGCTTGTTGCGCCCCTTCCTCTTCGGCGCCTTCGAGGAGCTCGCCGGGGGCGGGGAGACCGGCTCGGGCAGCTTCGGGGCCGTGTGGGGCACCGGGCCGTCACCGGGCGCGCCCGGACCGAACGACGAGGCCGCGCCGGGCGGTACGACCGGGATACCGCTGGTGACGGTGTGCCCGGAGACGTTGTCGTGCCGGGGGCCGTAGCCCTGGCCGTCCGGCGGCTCGGGGGCCGGCTTCTGCGGGGTGAGGATGGCGGTGTCGTCGCTCATCCCGCCGCCGGGGCCGTGGCCCGCGGCGCCATGACCGGTGGGAGCGGCGGTGCCGGGGGCGCCGCCGGGGCCACCAGGACCTCCGGGGGCGCCAGGGCCTCCGGGGGCGCCAGGGCGGCCGGGCTTGGCCGTACCGGCGGGTCCTCCGGGTCCGCCCGTGCCGACGGGGCCGCCTATGGCTCCGGGGCCGGCAGGTGCGCCGGGGCCGCCCGGACGGCCGGGGTCGGTGAAGGCGCCTGGGGCGCCGGGGCCGCCGCCGGGCGTCCCAGGGCGGCCGGGCTCGTCGAAGCCGCCCGGGGCGCCGGGACCACCGGGCCTGCCGGGCTCATTGAAGGCGCCGGGACCACCGGGGCCGCCCTGCTCGTTGAAACCGCCGGGGCCGCCCGAGCGACCGGGCTCGCTGAAGCCGCCGGGGCCGCCGGAGCGGCCGGGCTCGTCGAAAGCGCCAGGCCCGCCGGGGCCGCCCTGTTCGAAGCCACCCTGCTCGTTGAAGCCGCCAGGGCCGCCGGCCGGTGGGGCCATCGGGCCGTCGCCGGTGACCGGACCGCCCGTCGGGCCGGCCGGGCCCTGCGGGCCGGGGCCGCCCGCGTCGCCGTAGCCGTGGGGAGCGCCCTCGCCGCCGTAGCCGTTCTGGCCGCCCTGGCCGAGGCGGTCGTTCTCCGAGAAGTACGGCAGGTCGTCGCGGCGCGTCTCGCCGCCGTCACCGCCCGGGGCCGGACGTGAACCGTTGCCGAGCGGGCCCGCCGCCAGTGCCTCGGTGACGTCGAAGGAACCCGTGCCGCCGCCGTGCCCGGGCGCGACGGGGCCGCCGGTCGCCCCGCCGGGAAGCCCCGCACCGTTCGTGCCGCCGGGCCGGGAGCCGCCCGGCCTGCTCATGGAACCGACCACGCCTCCGGGCCGCCCGGCACCGGAACCACTCGCGCCGGACGCACCCGCGGCGGGGCCGCCCGACCGGGTGTCAGCGGGACCACCCGCCGCCGGGCCCGAACCGCCCGGCAGTCCGGCCCCGTTGGTGGAGCCGCCGCCCTGACCGGGCTTGCCCGAGCCGGACTTGCGGGGCGCGAACCAGTCACTGGTCGGCTTGTCGTCGCCGGACTGGCCCGACTGACCCGACTGGCCGGGCTCGGCGGAGGGCTCGACCGTGCCGGTGCCCCTGGACGTGGCGGCGCCCGGAGACGTCGCTTCGCTGCCCGTTCCCGCGCTGGAACCGCTCGTGGTGTCGCCGGAGCCCTCCGCGTCCGCGACGGGCTTGCGCACCACCACCGGCGGAATGGGCCGTGACCCGGGGATGTTGATCCGGATGCGGGTCGTCAGCGTGGTCTCGGTCTTGCGTTCCTCCGGCCGCGTGGCCGAACGGCCCGCTTCCGTACCGCCGTCGGAGACCGTCGGGGTCCCGTACGGCGGCGTACCCGACGGGTAGGCGGCTCCGCCGCGCCCGTTGGGCCCGGAGGACGGAGTGTCAGTTTCACGACTCAAGGCAGGTTCTCCCGGTTGGCTCCGCCGCCCGACACAACCTCACGCGGGCAGCTCGGCGGCGCGCACCACCATACTGGCCACTTCTCACCCGTATCCCAGGACCGCTGGGGAAACTCACACCGGACCCCCACGGGTGCGTCCTGGCGAAGTGGTACGTCACTTCCCAAGTCGGACGGGGTCCCCGTCCGGTTGCCGCCCCGGGGCGAGGGTGGCGCAGATCACAGCCACAGCGATGCCGCCGAGCAGGAAGAGATAGGAGCCGCCGCCCGCCGCGAAGAGGAAGTCGCCCTCCGGGCGGCTGGCGGTGAGCAGGACGACGGAGAGTATCCAGCCGGCGGCGGCCGCGACGCTCCCGGCCCGCCCGCGGGTGACCCGCGCGGCACCGAGGACGAGCCCGGCCTCACCGGCGAGGGCGAGCAGCAGCCCGCCCGGGAACCACGCGGGCTGCACCAGTGCCCCGGCCGCGCCGATCACGGCCCCCAGCAGACAGAACCCCACGTAGGCGGCGGCCCGTCCGGCGGAGGGCGGCCGCATCGGCTGGGCGAGCATCGGAGTCCGGTCGCTCATGAGGCCTCCTCGACACCGGCGAACAGGTCCGTCTCCCGCTCGCCGGGGCCCGGCTCGCCTCGCACCAGCTCGTAGTACTCGGTCGCGAGGATGGGCTGGGCCAGTTCGTTGGACAGCACGAAGTACGGCCCGGACACGCTGATCTGGGTGGCGTGGGCGTGCATCGCGGCGGCCTTGGCGGCGGCGTGCGCGGTGCCGTCGACCGCGGTGGTGATCCGCTCGTCGGCCACGACGCCCGGTACGTCGTCGACGTCGGCCGCCTTGGTGAAGGGGAGGCCGGGCAGGTCCTCCCGGAGCCGGGCGAAGGACTGCTCCACAACGGACCGGGGGGCCCGGTTCCAGTAGACCTTCGGGATCGGCCGGCCGGACTCGGCGGACAGCTCGACGGCCCGCATGGCGACGCGGTGGGCCTGGATGTGGTCGGGGTGGCCGTAGCCGCCGTTGTCGTCGTAGGTGACGAGGACCTGGGGGCGTACCTCGCGGATCACCTCGACGAGGTGGGCGGCGGCCTCGTCGATGTCGGCCTGCCAGAAGCAGCCGGGGTCGTCGTTGTCGGGCAGGCCCATCATTCCGGAGTCGCTGTAGCGTCCGGCGCCGCCGAGCAGGCGGAAGTCCCGGACGCCGAGCTCGGCCATGGCGGCGGTGAGCTCGAGGCGGCGGTGCTGGCCCAGGGCGGGACCGCTCAGGTGCGCGAGCTCGGGCGGGATGACCTCGCCGCGTTCGCCGAGGGTGCACGTGACCAGGGTGACGTGGGCACCCTCGGCCGCGTACCTGGCCATGGTCGCGCCGTTGTTGATCGACTCGTCGTCCGGGTGCGCGTGCACCAGCAGCAGACGCCGGTCGGGCAGTTCCGTCATGGACCCCAGCCTACGAGGTCCCGTGGTCAGAACTTGATGCTGCCGATCATGCCCGCGATGTTGGTCGTCAGCTCGTTGATCGTGGGAGCGACGGTCGAGGAGGCGAGATAGAAGCCGAGCAGCATGCAGACGATCGCATGCCCGGCCTTCAGACCCGACTTCTTGATCAACAGGAAGACGATGATCGCCAGCAGCACCACCGCCGAAATCGAGAGTGCCACGGCGGCTCACCTCCAAAGATCCACGAGGGCGCGGGGGGTCGGACTATGGGGGCATCAAATCCGTACAACAGCCAGCAGGTTCATACCCACTATGCGGCATTGATCATAACTATCCGTCCGTGCGCATCGCTCGGCGCACGGCCGCACAAGGGGGCGCATGGCCAATATGGTCAGGGCATGACGACCGAGCCTGACTCCTTCCCCCGACGGCACGCCCGCACCCAGCGCTTCACGCTCGGCGCGCCGCGTTCGTTCACTGTGGCGCCCGACGGTTCACGTGTCGTGTTCCTGCGCTCCGGTTCCGGTACGGACCGGGCGAACTCGCTGTGGGTCCTCGACACGGAGGACGGCGGGGAGCGCGTGGCCGCCGACCCGCGCGCCCTGCTGGGCGGCGCCTCGGAGGACCTCTCGCCCGAGGAGCGCGCCCGGCGTGAGCGCAGCCGGGAGGGCGGCGCCGGCATCGTCGGGTACGCCACCGACACGGCCGTCGAGTTGGCCTCTTTCGCCTTGTCAGGGCGGCTTTTCGCGGCCGAGCTGCGGGCCGGGACGGCGCGTGAACTGCCCACGCCCGGGCCGGTGATCGACCCGCGTCCGTCGCCCGACGGGCGGTATGTCGCCTACGTCGCGCAGGGTGCGCTGCGCGTCGTGGGCGCGGAGGGGGACGGCGACCGGGCGCTCGCCGAGCCGGAGTCGGAAAATGTCTCATATGGACTGGCCGAGTTCATCGCGGCCGAGGAGATGGGGCGGTCGCGCGGTTTCTGGTGGGCGCCGGAGTCGGACCGGCTGCTCGTGGCGCGCGCGGACGACACGCCGGTGGACCGGTGGTGGATCTCCGACCCGGCGCATCCGGAACGCGCGCCGCAGCGGGTGGCGTATCCGGCGGCGGGCACCGGCAACGCGGACGTACGGCTGTTCGTGATCGGTCTGGACGGGGTGCGCACGGAGGTCGCCTGGGACCGGGCGCGGTATCCGTATCTGACGCGTGTGCACTGGTCAGCGGCGGGGGCGCCGCTGCTGCTCGTCCAGGCGCGCGACCAGCGCAGCCAGCTGATCCTCGCGGTGGATCCGGAGTCGGGCGCGACCCGGATGGTGCACGCCGACGAAGATCGGATTTGGCTTGATCTTTTCCCCGGGGTGCCGTGCTGGAGTCCGGCCGGGCAGCTGGTACGGATCGCAGACGAGGGCGGTGCGAGGCTGCTGGCGGTCGGGGACCGGCCGCTCACGGGGGCGCAGCTGCACGTGCGGGCCGTGCTGGACGTCTCCGACGACGACGTGCTGCTCTCGGCGTCGGCGGGCGAGGAGGCCGCCGAGGCCGAGACGGGCCAGGTGCATGTGTACCGGGTGAACGAGCTGGGCGTGGAGCGGGTGTCGCGGGAGCCGGGCGTGCACTCGGCGGTGCGGGCCGGGGGCGTGACGGTTCTGGTCTCGGCGACGCTGGATCGGCCAGGTGTGCGGGTGCAGGTCCTGCGCGACGGGAAACCGACGGTTGTTGTCCCCTCGTACGCCGAAGATCCTGGTATGTCCCCCCGCGTGACGCTCACCGAGGGGGGCGCACGCCGCATCCCGTGCGCCGTGCTTATGCCTCGGGACTACGCCGGTGACACCCCCCTGCCGGTGCTCATGGACCCGTACGGCGGGCCGCACGGGCAGCGGGTCCTCGCGGCCCACAACCCGCACCTCACCTCGCAGTGGTTCGCGGACCAGGGATTCGCGGTGGTCGTTGCGGACGGCCGGGGCACCCCGGGCCGCTCCCCCGCCTGGGAGAAGGGCGTCCACCACGACTTCACGCTGTCCCTGGACGACCAGGTGGAGGCGCTGGAGGACCTCGCGAAGAGGTATCCGCTGGACCTGTCCCGGGTGGCGATCCGCGGCTGGTCCTTCGGCGGCTGGCTGGCGGGCCTCGCGGTGCTGCGCCGGCCGGACGTCTTCCACGCGGGGATCGCGGGCGCGCCGGTGACGGACTGGCGCCTGTACGACACGCACTACACGGAGCGCTATCTGGGGGACCCGGCCGAACAGCCGGACGCGTACGCGCGGAGCTCCCTCGTCACGGCGGACGGCCTGTCCTCCCCCGCCGAGCCGCACCGCCCCCTGATGATCGTGCACGGCCTCGCCGACGACAACGTGGTCGTCGCCCACGCCCTGCGCCTCTCCTCGGCCCTCCTGGCCGCCGGCCGCCCGCACGAGGTGCTGCCCCTGTCCGGGGTCACCCACATCACCCCCCAGGAACAGGTCGCGGAGAACCTGCTCCTGCTCCAGGTCGACTTCCTGCGCCGCACCTTGGGACTGGGCTGAGCCACAGACATCCCGAAGAGCACCGCAACCATCAATTGAGGAACCACGGCGAAGCAGCAACCAGGTCCGCGAAAGCGGCGCCGGTTTAGGCGCAAAGAACTGCAACGGGCCGGGGCGACATGGCGCGCCCCGGCCCGTTTACGGCACCCGCACGGCCGTACGCTGTCCAGCCTGACGCGTCCGTATATCGGAACCGGGTCGGCGAAGTTGCCTGCGTGTTAACGCAGTTCGCGGGGGTTTGCGGGCGCTTGTGCAGCGACCAGCTCGACCTCGAACCCGTCCGTGTCGGTGAGGTAGGCGGCGTAGTGCCCAGAGCCTCCGGCGTGCGGGTAGCGGTCGGCGAAGAGGGGCTCCCAGCCGTGCGCCGGAGCGTCCCGCGCCAGCGCGTCGACATCGGCCGGCGTCCCGGCATGGAACGCCAGGTGGTTGAGGCCTGGCCTCCTGCGGTCGTGCTCGGCGGCACTCATCGCCGGTGACTGCTCGACGACGAGGTACGTCGGACCGAGCCGCCAACTGCGGCCGCGCTCCCACTCCTGATACGGGTCGTAGCCGAGCCGGCCGAGGAGCCAGCCCCATGCGCGGGCCGCCCGGGGAAGGTCGGGAACCCAGAGTTCGATGTGATGCAGCAATCCAGATCCTCGAACACACCGGTTCCCGGCACCTTCGTCGAGAAGGGCCGGGAACCGGGACGGATGCCGTACCGGGCCGTCAGGCCGCGTGGACCACGTCCTTCTCCTCCGCGAAGTGGCAGGCCGACTCGTGGGCCGCCGGGGTGTCCTCGCCCTTGAAGCGCTCGGGGACCGCGAGGAGCGGGATCTCCTGGGCGCACTTGTCCTGGGCCTTCCAGCAGCGGGTGCGGAAGCGGCAGCCCGAGGGCGGGTTGGCCGGGGACGGGACGTCGCCGGTGAGGATGATGCGTTCGCGGCCCTCGCGGGACTCCGGGTCGGGGACCGGCACCGCGGAGAGCAGTGCCTGCGTGTAGGGGTGGGTCGGGTGGTCGTAGATCTCCGTGTCCGAACCGATCTCGGCCATCTTGCCCAGGTACATCACACCCACCCGGTCCGAGATGTGCCGGACGATCGACAGGTCGTGCGCGATGAAGAGGTAGGACAGGTTGAACTCGTCCTGCAGCTTCTCCATCAGGTTGATGACCTGTGCCTGGACGGACACGTCCAGCGCGGAGACCGGCTCGTCGCAGATGATGATCTCGGGGTTCAGGGCCAGGCCGCGGGCGATGCCGATGCGCTGGCGCTGACCGCCCGAGAACTGGTGCGGGTAGCGGTTGATGTACTCGGGGTTGAGGCCGACGACGTCCAGGAGGTCCTGGACCTTGCGCCGCCGGTCGCCCTTCGGCGCCACCTCGGGGTGGATCTCGAAGGTCTCCCCGATGATGTCACCCACCGTCATACGGGGGTTGAGCGAGGTGTACGGGTCCTGGAACACCATCTGGATGTTCCGGCGGACCGCCTTCAGCGCACGCCCGGACAGCTTGGTGATGTCCTGGCCCTTGTAGAAGATCTCGCCCGCGGTCGCCTTCTCCAGCATCATCAGCAGCTTGGCGACCGTGGACTTGCCACAGCCGGACTCGCCCACGATGCCGAGCGTCTCGCCCTGGTAGAGGTCGAAGGAGATCCCGTCCACGGCCTTGACCGCGCCGATCTGACGCTTGAACAGGATCCCCTGGGTCAGCGGGAAGTGCTTGACCAGATTGCGGACCTGCAGGATGGGCTCACCGCGCTCGACCGGCGCCTCGATCGCCGCGACGGCCTCCTCGTCGGTGGCCGCCTCGACCGTCTCCACCTCGGTGACGTTGGGGGTGGCGTCCATGGACTCGTCCTTCTCGTCCAGCTCAGCCATGGATCGTCTCCTTCCAGAAGTGGCACGCGCTGCCGCGGCCGACCAGCTCGCCGCCGTCCCGCTCGGTGACCGGGTGCAGCGGCGGGACGTCCGTACGGCAGATGTCCTGCGCCTGCGGGCAGCGCGGGTTGAAGGCGCAACCGGACGGGATACGCGTCAGGTTGGGCGGCAGCCCCTTGATCGCGTACAGGTCCTGGCCCTTCTGGTCCAGGCGCGGGATCGACTCGAGCAGACCCTTGGTGTAGGGGTGCGCGGGCCGCTTGTACAGCTCGTGCACCGGCGCGGTCTCCACGATCCGGCCCGCGTACATCACGGCGATCTTGTCCGCGACGTCGGCGACGACGCCGAGGTCGTGGGTGATCAGGATCAGGCCCATGTTGTACTCGCGCTGCAGGTCCGCGAGCAGGTCCATGACCTGGGCCTGGACCGTCACGTCGAGGGCCGTGGTGGGCTCGTCGGCGATGATCAGGTCCGGCTCCAGGGCGAGCGCCATCGCGATCATGATGCGCTGGCGCATACCGCCGGAGAACTGGTGCGGGTAGTCGCCGACGCGCTCCTTCGCGGCCGGGATCTTCACGCGGTCCATCAGCTCGATGGCCTTGGCCTTGGCGTCCTTCTTGCTCAGGCCCTGGTGGACGCGGAACATCTCGCCGAGCTGGTAGCCGACGGACAGCACGGGGTTCAGCGCGGACAGCGCGTCCTGGAAGATCATGGCGATCTTCCTGCCGCGGATCTTGCGCCGGGCGTCGCCCGACATGGTGAGCATGTCCTCGCCCCGGTACAGGATCTGGCCCTGCGGGATCCGCCCGGGCGGCATGTCGAGGATGCCCATGATCGCCTGCGCGGTCACGGACTTGCCGGAGCCGGACTCGCCGAGCACGGCGAGGGTCTCCCCGGAGTTCACGGTGTAGTTGACGCCGTTGACGGCCTTGGCCACACCGTCACGGGTGTGGAACTCGACGTGCAGATCGCGCACTTCGAGCAGGGGAACATCGCCCTCGGCCGCGCCTCGCGGCTCGGGCACGTTCCTGGTCTTGTCGATGGTGGTCACGTACGCCCTCCTCAGCGCAGCTTCGGGTCAAGGGCGTCGCGGACCGCGTCGCCGAGCATGATGAACGCGAAGACCGTGAGGCTGAGCATGCCCGCCGGGAACAGCAGCGTGTGCGGGTTGTCCCGGATCACCTTGCTGCCCTCGGAGATGTCGATGCCCCACGAGATCGTCGGGTCGCTGAGGCCGAGGCCGAGGAACGACAGCGTCGCCTCGGCCGAGATGTAACCGCCGAGGGCGATCGTGGCCACGACGATGGTCGGCGCGACGGCGTTCGGCATCACGTGGCGGAACAGGATCCGCGTGGTGCCGGCGCCCAGCGCCCGGGCCGCCGTCACGTAGTCGGCCTGCTTGGCCGTGATCACGGAGCTGCGCGTGACACGGGCGATCGAGGTCCAGCCCAGGAAGGCCAGGGCCAGGATCACCACGTACACCTTGCGCTCGGTGAAGGCGTTCAGGACGACCATCGTGCCGAGCAGGAACGGCAGGCCGAAGAAGATGTCGACGATCCGGGAGATCACCGAGTCGATCCAGCCGCCGAAGTAGCCCGCCAGCATGCCGAGCAGACCGCCGATCAGCGTGACGGCCGCGGTGACGCACACGCCGACGAGGATCGAGGCGCGGGTGCCGTGGATGACGCGGGCGTAGATGGAGCGACCCTGCTGGTCGTAGCCGAACCAGTCCGGCTGGAAGAGGTGCCCCAGCTCCGGCTTGCCCAGGTAGTGGTGGACCAGGTCGCCGTCGCGCGGGTCGACGCTGGTGAACATGCCGGGGAACGCGGCGATCACGAGCAGCAGGACCAGCAGCACCGAGGAGATCCAGAACATGGGCCGGTGCCGCAGGTCGTACCAGGCGTCACCCCACAGGGAGCGGGGCTTCTCGGTCTTCGGCGGGCTCTGCTTGCCGGCCGTGTCGGCGGCCGGCGGGGCCACGGCGTCCACGGTCGCGGCGTCGGTCGTCTGGGCCTTGGTCACGTCAGGCATACCGGATCCTCGGGTCCAGGACCGCGTACAGCAGGTCGATGAGCAGGTTGATCAGGAGGATGACGAGGACGAGCACCGTCACCACACCCGTGACCGTCGAGCCCTCGCTCGTCTGGATCGCCCTGTAGAGGAGGTTGCCGACACCCTGGATGTTGAAGATGCCCTCGGTGATGACCGCGCCACCGATGAAGCCGCCGACGTCGGTGCCGACGAAGGTGACGACCGGGATCAGCGAATTGCGCAGCAGGTGCACACCGATGATGCGGCGCCGGGGCAGGCCCTTGGCGAGCGCGGTGCGCATGTAGTCGGCCCGCAGGTTCTCGGCGAACGTCGTCCTGGTCAGCCGGGCCACGTACGCCATGGACAGCATGGCGAGGACGAATGCCGGCAGGAACAGCTGCGAGTAGTCCGTGGAGTCCTGGACGTTGGGCGGCAGCCAGCCGAGTTCGTCGGCGAAGATGAACCGGGCGATGAAGCCCAGCACGAACACGGGGATGGAGATCACCGTCAGGGTGAAGACCAGCACGCCGGTGTCGGCGGCCTTGCCGGCCCGCAGACCGGCCCACGCGCCGAGGCCCACACCGATGATGATCTCGATGGTGATGGCCAGCAGCGTCAGGCGCAGGGTCACCGGGAAGGCGTCGGCCATCAGGTCGGCGACCGGGCGCCCCGCGAGGTTGCTGCCGAAGTCTCCCTTGAGGAGATTCAGCATGTAGTGGAAGTACTGCTCGAGGACGGGCTTGTCGAAGCCGTACTCGCGCTTGATCTGCGCGATCTGTGCGGGATCGGGAGCCTTGTCCCCGTAGATGGCCCGGACCGGGTCGCCCGGCAGGATGTGGACCATCAAGAAGATCAACAGAGTTGTCCCGATGAAGATCGGGATCATCTGGAGCAGTCGCCTGGCGGCGTAGCGCCCCATCTTGCGCCTCCATGCCGTGAGGGGTCGGCGAGGCCTGCGCACTCATCTACCGCAGGTGAGGGGGTGAGGTGGAGGCCTGTGCCTACGGGCCGGTGCCGCCGCTCCCCTTTTCGGGAGGGGCGGCACCGGCCTGCGGTCGTCTGGTTACTTCTGCTTGACCTGGATGGTGTCGAAGATCGGGTCACCGTCCTGGCCGTACTCGATCTTGCCCAGGATGTTCTTGGACTGACCGCTGTTGACCTTGTAGAACCAGAGCGGAATGGCCGGCATGTCCTTGGCGAGGAGCTGCTCCGCCTGCTGGTACAGCTTCACGGTCTCGTCGATCGAGCTGGCCTTGTCCGCATCGGAGCTCAGCTTGTCGAACTCCTTGTTGGCGTAGCCGCTGGTGTTACCGGCCGCCTTGGAGCCGTACAGGTCGCGCATGAAGTTCGAGTTGACCGGGTAGTCGAGCACCCAGCCACCGCGGTACATGGACTTGACCTCGTGGGCGTCACGGGCGTCGAGGTCGGCCTGGAAGGTCGGCTTCGGGTCGCCGGTGCACTCCACGCCGGTGGACTTGCGGATCGAGTTGCAGACCGCGTCGACCCAGGGCTTGTGGTCCTGGTCGGCGTTGTACTGGATCTGGATCTTGTTGCCCGGGACGCCGCCACCCTCCTGGATGAGCTTCTTGGCCTGCGCCGGGTCGAACTTGACGATGTCGCCGAGCGCGCCCTTCTTGTAGCCGAGGACACCCGGGGCGACGTAGGAGTCGGCCGGGGTGCGCGTGCCCTGGAGGACGGTCTTGGTGATGGTCGGGCGGTCGATCGCCATGGACAGACCCTGGATGACCTTGGGGTCGATGTCCTTGAACTGCTTGGTGTAGAACGCCGGGACGATCGACTGGACGGCCGAGTACGGCTGGTCGATCGCGCGGTCGCCGAGGTCCGTCTTGTAGCTGGCCAGCGCGGTGGTCGGGACCTGCTCGATCCAGTCCACGTTGTCGGAGCGCAGGTCCGAGTAGGCGGCGTCGGCGGTCGTGTAGTTCTTGAAGTCGATGCCGCCGTTCTTGGCGACGTTCGGGCCCTTGTAGTCCGCGAACTTGCGGACCTTGATGAGCTTGTTGTGCTCCCAGGAGACGAACTTGTACGGGCCGTTGCCGATCGGCTTCTCGCCGAACGCCTTCGGGTCCTTGAAGAAGGCCTCGGGCAGCGGCGCCCACACGTCGTAGCCCAGCTTGTACGCGAAGTACGACACCGGCTGCGTCAGCTTGACGGTGAAGGTGTTGTCGTCGACGACCTTCAGGCCCGACATCTTGTCGCTCTTCGGGTCACCCTTCTCCGGGTGCACGTCCTCGAAGCCGACGATGTCGGAGAACCAGCTGGAGTTGGTCTGGTTGTTCTTGATGTTGGCCGACCAGTTCCAGGAATCCACATAGGACTTGGCGGTGACCGGGGTGCCGTCGTGGAACTTCCAGCCCGGCTTGAGCTTGACGGTCCACTCGGACGAGTCGTCGTTCGGCGTGACCGACTCGGCGTTGACGTACTCGAGCTTGCCGGTGCCGGGCTCGTAGTCGACCAGGCCGGCGAAGATCGTGCGCAGGACACGGCTGCCCTGGCTCTCCTTGGCGTTGGCCGGCTGGAGCGGGTTCTGGGGCTCGCTCAGCTGCGCAGTGACGATGCCGTTCGGGTCGGCCTTCCCCTTGTTCATGTCGTCGCCGGCACTGTCGTCGCCGCCGCCGCAGGCGGTGGCGGCCAGGGCGACGACTATCGCCCCCGCGACCCACTTGGCGCTCTTGGCACCGCGCATGGGTTCCTCCTATGAAGTCATTGGTTCACCGCAAAGGGAGCACAGACAGACCACCGCCACCGCCCGTCGCCGGTGCCGGAAATCGTCAGGTGCCCCCGCGCTCGTGAGTCGGCGCCGCCTCCAGCGAGTGACCCGTTCATCCGAGCTCTACGCGCCTAACTATCTGCCAAACGTCAGGACCGAACCACACTCTCGAGGTCTCGGTTCGATCACAGCTCGCGCCTACATCTTCCAAAATCCGGACAAAGGGTTTGGTGAAAGATCCCTGCGAAACGGACTTGTTACACATCTATCGGTGGCGGGCGTCCGTATTCCGGACGCGGGAATGAGATAAATCGCTTGCGGCCACCGGGACCGCCGTGCAGGCTGCCACCGGTGGCTGTCGCACACGTGTCGCGCGCTCAAGAGGCCTCCACCGCAAGGCCGTTGTCAATGGCCTGTGCGCGGGCAGAGCGCGGCACTTCCGCAGCAGGGTAGTGGGAACCGGGCGCTTCGGACGGCCGTCCCGGGCAAATCGAGGGTTTTCCCTACCCTTTTCCTTCGCGTTCGCTCCGCTTTACGACGGCGCCGACGACCGCACCGACGACACCGGGCACCCCGCGAGGCGGGGTGCCCGGTGTCGTCGAACGGCAGGCGTCAGCCGTGCTTGGCGCGGCTCGCGGCGCGGGCGCGCTCGCGGGCGTCCAGGTTCACCTTGCGGATGCGCACGGCCTCCGGGGTGACCTCGACGCACTCGTCGTCGCGGCAGAACTCCAGGGACTGCTCCAGCGACAGCTTGCGCGGCGGGACGATCGACTCGGTCACATCGGCCGTGGACGACCGCATGTTGGTGAGCTTCTTCTCCTTGGTGATGTTGACGTCCATGTCGTCGGCGCGGGAGTTCTCGCCGACGATCATGCCCTCGTACACCTCGGTGCCCGGCTCCACGAACAGCACGCCGCGCTCCTGGAGGTTGGTCATCGCGAAGGCGGTGACAGCACCGGCGCGGTCGGCGACCAGGGAGCCGTTGTTGCGGGTCTGGAGCGTGCCGAACCAGGGCTCGAAGCCCTCGTGGATGGAGTGGCCGATTCCCGTGCCACGGGTCTGGGTCAGGAACTCGGTCCGGAAGCCGATGAGACCGCGCGAGGGCACGACGAACTCCATGCGGACCCAGCCGGAGCCGTGGTTGGACATGTTGTCCATACGGCCCTTGCGGACGCCCATGAGCTGCGTGACCGCGCCCATGTGCTCCTCGGGGACGTCGATCGTCATGCGCTCGACCGGCTCGTAGACCTTGCCGTCGACCTCCTTGGTGACGACCTGCGGCTTGCCGATGGTCAGCTCGAAGCCCTCACGGCGCATCGTCTCGACCAGGATGGCCAGCGCCAGCTCACCACGGCCCTGCACCTCCCAGGCGTCCGGCCGCTCGGTGTCCAGCACCCGGAGGCTGACGTTACCGATCAGCTCGCGGTCGAGGCGGTCCTTGACCTGACGGGCCGTGACCTTGCGGTCCTTGACGGCCGCCTTGTTGTCGGCGCCCTTGCCGGTGGCGCCACGGCCGACCAGCGGGGAGGTGTTGGTGCCGATGACCATGGAGATCGCGGGCTCGTCGACCGTGATCAGCGGCAGCGCGACCGGGTTCTCCGGGTCGGCCAGGGTCTCACCGATCATGATGTCCGGGATACCGGCCACGGCGCAGATGTCACCGGGACCGGCCACCTCGGCCGGCTTGCGGGTGAGCGCCTCGGTCATCATCAGCTCGGAGATCCGCACGCTCTGGACGGACCCGTCGCGCTTCATCCACGCGACCGTCTGGCCCTTGCGCAGCTCGCCCTGCTCGACGCGGAGCAGCGCGATACGGCCGAGGAAGTTGTCGGCGTCCAGGTTCGTGACGTGGGCCTGGAGCGGGGCGGACTCGTCGTAGCTCGGGGCCGGGATGTGCTCCAGGATGGTGGAGAAGAACGGCTCCAGGCTGGTGGAGTCGGCCGGGACCGTGCCGTTGTCCGGCTTGGTCAGCGAGGCGATGCCGTCGCGGCCGCAGGCGTAGACGATCGGGAACTCGATCTGCTCCTCGTCGGCGTCCAGGTCGAGGAAGAGGTCGTAGGTCTCGTTGACGACCTCGTCGATCCGGGAGTCCGGGCGGTCCGTCTTGTTGATGCACAGGATGACGGGCAGCCGCTGCTGGAGCGCCTTGCGCAGCACGAAGCGGGTCTGCGGGAGCGGGCCCTCGGAGGCGTCCACGAGCAGGACGACACCGTCCACCATCGACAGACCGCGCTCCACCTCACCGCCGAAGTCGGCGTGACCGGGGGTGTCGATGATGTTGATGGTGATGACGTCCCCCCCGTCCTTCGGGTGGTACTTCACCGCCGTGTTCTTGGCCAGGATCGTGATGCCCTTCTCACGCTCCAGGTCGTTCGAGTCCATCATGCGGTCGTCGACGCCTTCGAGCTGGTGCGCGGCGAAGGCGCCGGCCTGCTTCAGCATGCCGTCGACGATGGTGGTCTTGCCGTGGTCGACGTGGGCGACGATGGCGACGTTGCGGATGTCGTGGCGCGTGGCCATAAGAAGGCGTACTCCCGGAGTGGTGAGGAATGCCCTGCGCTACGTCGGTGGTGCGCGGGCCCTGCCGGGCTCAACATGCCACGGCCTCACCCCATGGTACGGGTCCGCGGGTGCGGGGGTGAGCCGGGATACGTCGGTGCAGGTCAGGTCCGGTTTCGAGGTACTCGGCACCAGTGCCCGGGCCTGCTGGGGGCTGCCGCCGCCCAGACCCCGCTTCGGCCTGAACGGCCTCGTCCTCAAACGCCGGACGGGCTGGGAGTGCCAGCCCTGCCCTGTTCGCAAGCGTGCCCCCGCACACCGGCGCCCCGGCGTTTGAGCGTTTCCGGAGCTACCGGGCGGACGAGCCCTTCGCCGACGGACCCGAGGCCGGCTTGGCGCCCTTCTTCAGGAAGCCCATGTCCTCGTAGACCGGCGTGCCGAAACCGAACGCGCCGGCGTTGACGAGGTTCTTGCGGGCCGCGATGAGCTCGGGGCGCTGGAAGAGGGGGATGGAGCCGGCCGCCGCCCAGATGCGGGAGTCGGCCTTGCGGATCAGGGAGCGGGACTTGCCCTCGTCGAGGGTGGACACGGCCTCGTCGAAGAGCTGGTCGACCTGGTCGGTGCCGACGCGGGTGTAGTTCTGCTCGACGTTCAGGGAGCCGTCGGCGGCCGGGACCGGCTTGGCGTAGACGGGTCGGGCGTCGGTGGCGGGGAAGGCGGTGGCCGGCCAGGAGTAGAGGGCGAGGTCGTACTGGCCGGACGCGATGTGGTCCTTGAAGTAGGACTCGTCGGAGACCCTGGAGATGTCCGTGCCGATGCCGACGCGCTCCAGCATGCGGGAGATGCGGTCGGCGACCGTGCGCAGTGTCTGGGAGCCGGGCCCGGAGGGGAGCACGAAGCGGAGCGTGAGGGGCTTGCCGTCCTTGGCGAGCGGGGCGGTCTCGCGGTTCGCCGGGGCGGCGGTGCCCTCGGGGGCGTACGCGCCGGGGGCGCCGCCCCGGGCCGGGTGCTGGTACGGCCTGCCGTCGTGGGCGAGGTGGTCGGCGGGGTCCTGCCCGCCGTGCGCCTTGTTGTCCTCGCCGGAGGTCTTCTCGCCCTCGGCGCCGGCCGCCTTCTTCTCTTCCTTCTGCTTCTTCTTCTGCTCCTTGAGGGGGCCGCCGCGCACCCACCCGGCGTCCGCGAGCAGGGCCTGGGCCTCCTTGGTGTCCTGGTCGCCGAGGGCACCGCTGCTGTCGGCGTAGTGGGCCTGGCCGGACAGGGCCAGGTGACTGCCGACCGGGACGGCGGGCAGGCCCAGGGGCTTCAGGACCGCCTTGGCCAGTTCCTTGCGGTCCAGGGCACGGGCGACGGCCCTGCGGACGCGCTCGTCGGCGAGCGGGCCCTCGGCGCCGTTCAGGGCGAGCTGGGTGAAGGCCGGCTCCAGGGACTTGCGCACCTCGAAGCCGCGCAGGGCCTGCTGCTGTCCGGCGTACCTGACGGATGCCTTGCGCAGCTTCTTGCGGGCACCGGCGCCGGGGCCCGTCAGGGGGCTGCTGGAGCTCTGGGGACGAGCGGCGACGGTGATGCGGCGGGCCGCGGCGGGGTCGATCTCGGCCACGTCGAGGGTTCCGGCGGCCAGCTCGGCGGTCCGCTTGTCGCGCGGCACGGTGCGCAGCACGATCTCCGAGAGCTTTGCGGGCCGGCCCCACCAGCGCGGGTTGCGGGCGAGGGTGATCTCGTCGTCCTCGCGGTCGACCTTCTTCACCGTGAAGGGACCGGCGGTGACCTTGAGCTTCTTGCGGGCCCCGTCGTTGAAGGAGTCCGGGGTGCCCATGACGTCCTTGGGGTACAGCGGCGAGAACAGCGACCGCCAGTCGGCGTAGGGGCGGCTGAAGGTGACCCTGACCTCCAGGGCGTTGTCGCCGCGCTCGATCTTCTGGATGCGGTCGTAGCCGGCGTTGCGGGCGGTCCAGTAGGCGGTGTTCTTGCCGGACAGGGCGCGCCACTGGGCGGCGAAGTCGGCGGCGCCGATCTCCCGGCCGTCGCTCCAGACGGCCTGCTGGTTCAGCTTGTACAGGACGACCTGCTTGGGCTCGGTCTCGACGACCTCGGCGGACTCCAGGTAGGCGGGGTTGCGCTCGGGACGGCCGTCGGCGTTCATCCGGAACATCGACGGCAGGGCGGCCTGGGCGACGCGCAGGGTGGTGGTGTCGGCGTCCGACTGGAAGGTGTTCAGGGTGTCGGGCACGGAGTCGACGGCCCAGCGCAGGGTGGAGCCGTCCGCGATCCGGTCGCGGCCCGCGGGCTGGATGTCCGGGGCGGCGAGCGGCTTGCCCGCCGGGTCCTCGGAGCCGCATCCGGTGAGCGCGGGCACCGCGAGCACACCCGCGGTGAGGAAGGCGACCGAGCGCGTGACCGCGCGCGGGCCGACGCCGTGCTGGGACATCTGTGCTACCTCCGGGAAGCCGCGGGCGTTATGATCACTTTTGGCGGTATTTGGAGTTCATCTGATGTATGCCGCCACTGAAGAGGAAAGGGTTCGGCAACACAGGGCGACACGACGGTCACGGGCGGGAAGCCACCCGTGCGGCGCAACGCACCGCAGGGTGCACCCACACGCCTCGGCCAATCGATGCACATCCCTTCACAGCACAAGGTGTGACGCGCAACACTCGCAGGCGCATGAGCGTTGCCGCCTTGGGCCTTGAAGGACCCGCGGGAAGTGAGGGCAAGTCATGTCCGTTCACGACGAACTGACGTCAGTCCAGCGCAGTCTCGACGAGCTGTTCCGCTCGCTGGGACGCGTGGAGAAGCAGCTCGGCACCGGCGGCCTGGAGATGCGCCGCGTCCGAGCCGACGCCAACCATCTGCGCGAGAGCGTCGCCCTGCTGCGCGACGCCGCCGCCGCACCGGCCGCACCGAAGCGCCCCGACCTCGTCACCATCTCGGACGCGCCGTACGACCCCTCGCTGTGGGTCGACTCGGACGACGAGGGGCTCGGCGCCCGGGACCGGCGCGCCCCCTGACCGGGAGGGCGTCGAGCGACCGGCACCTCCCCCGAACCCGACCGGAGTCGTCACGTGGCCACTGGTACGGAACCTCCCGCCACAGAACCCCATCCCCGAAGAGGCGGCGTACGGGCGGGTACGCGCGCCGCGATCGCCGCCCCACACCTGCGCACCGACCGCTGGTGGCTGGCCCCGGCCGGCACGGTCGCGGGCCTGCTGGCCTTCATCGTCTACTCGACGTGGCGGGCCTTCGCCGACGCCGACTACTACGCGGCGCCGTACGTCTCGCCGTTCTACTCGCCGTGCCTGGCGGAGCGCTGCGAGCCGATGAGGGCCGGCCCGAACTGGGAGATCTTCGGCAGCTGGTGGGGGATCTCCCCCGCGATCATCATCCTGATCTTCCCGCTCGGCTTCCGGCTGACCTGCTACTACTACCGCAAGGCCTACTACCGGGGCTTCTGGGCGTCCCCGCCGGCCTGCGCGGTGGCCGAGCCGCACCAGAAGTACACGGGCGAGACCCGCTTCCCGCTGGTGCTGCAGAACATCCACCGGTACTTCTTCTACGCCGCGATCGTCGTCGCCGGGATCCTCACCTACGACACCGTGCTCGCCTTCCGCGACGAGCACTACGCGTGGGGCCACATGGGCCTCGGCACGCTCGTGTTCCTGGTCAACATCGTGCTGATCTGGGCGTACACGATCTCCTGCCACTCGTGCCGGCACATCGTCGGCGGCAAGCTCAAGCACTTCTCCAAGCATCCCGTGCGCTACCGGATGTGGCAGTGGGCGGGGAAGCTCAACGCCCGGCACATGCAGCTCGCCTGGGCGTCGCTGGTGACCGTGGCGCTCGCCGACTTCTACGTCTACCTGGTCGCGTCCGGAGCCTTCGACGATCCGCGGTTCTTCTGATGAGGGGTGCGTTCTGATGTCCGTGGTCGACCGGCAGGAGTGGGACGTCGTCGTGGTGGGGGCGGGCGGCGCCGGACTGCGCGCCGCCATCGAGGCCCGCGAGCGGGGCGCCCGTACGGCCGTGATCTGCAAGTCGCTGTTCGGCAAGGCGCACACGGTGATGGCCGAGGGCGGCATCGCGGCGGCGATGGCCAACGCCAATGAGAACGACAACTGGCGGGTCCACTTCCGCGACACCATGCGCGGCGGCAAGTTCCTCAACCAGTGGCGGATGGCCGAGCTGCACGCGCAGGAGGCGCCGCAGCGGGTGTGGGAGCTGGAGACCTGGGGGGCGCTGTTCGACCGCACCAAGGACGGCCGGATCTCCCAGCGCAACTTCGGCGGCCACGAGTACCCGCGCCTCGCCCACGTCGGCGACCGCACGGGCCTGGAGCTGATCCGCACCCTCCAGCAGAAGATCGTCGCGCTCCAGCAGGAGGACTTCAAGGAGACCGGCGACTACGAGTCCCGGCTGAAGGTCTTCCAGGAGTGCACGGTCACCCGGGTGCTGAAAGAGGACGACCGTGTCTCGGGCGTCTTCGCCTACGAGCGCGAGTCGGGCCGCTTCTTCGTCCTGGAGGCACCCGCCGTGGTGATCGCGACGGGCGGCATCGGCAAGTCCTTCAAGGTGACGTCGAACTCGTGGGAGTACACCGGCGACGGCCACGCGCTGGCCCTCCTCGCGGGCGCTCCCCTGCTGAACATGGAGTTCGTGCAGTTCCACCCGACGGGCATGGTCTGGCCCCCGTCGGTGAAGGGCATCCTCGTCACCGAGTCGGTGCGCGGCGACGGCGGGGTGCTGCGCAACTCCGAAGGCAAGCGGTTCATGTTCGACTACATCCCCGACGTCTTCAAGGACAAGTACGCCGAGACCGAGGACGAGGCCGACCGCTGGTACGACGACCCGGACCACAACCGGCGTCCCCCCGAGCTGCTCCCCCGCGACGAGGTCGCGCGGGCGATCAACTCCGAGGTGAAGGAGGGGCGCGGCTCCCCGCACGGGGGCGTGTTCCTCGACGTGTCGACCCGGATGCCCGCCGAGGTGATCAAGCGGCGGCTGCCGTCGATGTACCACCAGTTCAAGGAGCTGGCGGATGTCGACATCACGGCGGAGGCGATGGAGGTCGGGCCCACCTGCCACTACGTGATGGGCGGGGTCGCGGTCGAGTCCGACACGGCGGCGGCCCGCGGGGTGCCGGGGCTGTTCGCGGCCGGTGAGGTGGCCGGCGGCATGCACGGCTCCAACCGGCTCGGCGGCAACTCGCTGTCCGACCTGCTGGTGTTCGGGCGCCGGGCGGGCTGGCACGCGGCCGAGTACGCGGCGGGGCCGGCCGGGGCGCGGCCCGTCGTGGACGACGGTCAGATCGACTCCGCCGCCGCCGAGGCCCTGCGGCCCTTCTCCGCCGAGGCTCAGATCGAGGAGCCGAAGGGCGGCCCGCCGGAGAACCCCTACACCCTGCACCAGGAACTCCAGCAGACGATGAACGACCTGGTCGGCATCATCCGCCGCGAGCCGGAGATGAAGCAGGCCCTGGAGAAGCTGGGCGAGCTGCGGTCACGGGCCCGCCGGGCCGGGGTCGAGGGGCACCGGCAGTTCAACCCGGGCTGGCACCTCGCCCTGGACCTCAGGAACATGCTCCTGGTCAGCGAGTGCGTGGCGCGGGCCGCGCTGGAGCGCACCGAGTCGCGCGGCGGGCACACCCGCGAGGACCATCCGGGCATGGACCGCAAGTGGCGCCGGATCAACCTGCTGTGCGCGCTGACCGACCCGACGGGCGGGCCGGCGGCCACGGACCCGGTCCGCGGCCAGATCACCCTCACCCGCGAGACCACCGAACCCGTCCGTGCCGACCTGCTCGCCCTTTTCGACAAGGAGGAGCTGGTCAAGTACCTGGCCGAAGAGGAGCTGTACGAATGAGCAGCTACGAGGCCCGCTTCAAGGTGTGGCGGGGCGATGCGCAGGGCGGCGGCCTGGAGGATTTCGAGGTCGAGGTGAACGACGGCGAGGTGGTGCTCGACATCATCCACCGCCTCCAGGCCACCCAGACCCCCGATCTCGCCGTGCGCTGGAACTGCAAGGCGGGCAAGTGCGGTTCGTGCTCCGCCGAGATCAACGGCCGGCCGCGGCTGATGTGCATGACGCGCATGTCGGTGTTCGACCGGGAGGAGACGATCACGGTGACGCCGCTGCGGGCGTTCCCGGTCGTGCGCGACCTGGTCACCGACGTCGGCTTCAACTACGCCAAGGCCAGGGAGGTCCCGTCATTCGTGCCGCCCGCGGATCTCGGCCCGGGCGAGTACCGGATGATGCAGGAGGACGTGGACCGCTCGCAGGAGTTCCGCAAGTGCATCGAGTGCTTCCTGTGCCAGGACACCTGCCATGTGGTCCGCGACCACGAGGAGAACAAGCAGGCGTTCGCGGGGCCCCGTTTCCTGATGCGGGTGGCGGAGCTGGACATGCATCCGCTGGACGCGGCGGCGGAATCGGGCCTGGACCGCAAGAGCACCGCCCAGGACGAGCACGGCCTGGGCTACTGCAACATCACCAAGTGCTGCACGGAGGTCTGCCCGGAGGGCATCAAGATCACGGACAACGCGCTGATCCCCCTGAAGGAACGGGCTATCGACCGCAAGTACGACCCTCTGGTGTGGCTGGGCTCCAAGATCAGGAGGCGCTCTTCAGCAGGCTGAGCGCCTGCCGGAGGTTGTGCTCGGCGATGTCCCGCATCCGCTCCGGGTGCGGGAAGTCGCCCTCGATGAGGGTCAGCGGGCCCGAGACCAGGCCGAGGTGCATCGACAGGCGGTAGAGCCGCAGGCGCGCCTCGTCCAGGCCCGGGGCGCGCAGGGCGTCGTAGTGGGGGCCGAAGCGGAGTTCGAGGAAGACGTGCTCGTGCTCCACGTCGAAGTACATCAGGCCCTCGATGTCGATGAGCGCCGGCTGCCCGTCGGACGTGAGCAGGACGTGGTCCGGGCCGAGTTCGCCGTGGATGAGGGTCTGGCGGTCGCGGGGGCGGACCTCGGCGGCCAGGGCGTGGAGCAGGTCCTCCAGTTCCCGGTGTGCGGCGGCGGCACGGGGCTCGCGCCGGGCCGCTTCCGCGAGGCAGCGCAGGGCGCCGTCGGTGATGCGCTGCTCGCAGGAGACGCCGTGGGAGGAACCGCCGTTGTCGACGACGGCGACCTTCCCGAAGCGGGGGCCGGTGTGGGCGTGCAGGGTGGCGAGGAGCTCCGCCGTCCGGTCCATGAGCCGGGGTGCCTCGCGCGGGTTGGCGAGAGCGTCCTCCAGGCTGCCGCCGGGCAGGTCCTCCACGACGGCCGCGTCGGCCGGGAGGCGGGTGTGCGTGGCGTCCGCGTACAGCAGGTGTGGGGTGCGCACGCCGGAGGCGGCCAGGCGGTCGTGGGCCGCCGTGAACAGGCTAGGGGGTGTCCGCAAAGCCCCGTGCGGTTCCCGCGGTGTCCGGTGCGGCGAGGGCGCGTGCCGGGCGCCGTGGGGGCTGTGCGGGGCTGTGCGGACACCCCCTAGGCCGGTGCCGTGGGAGAAGACGTCCCGGGGGTCGGGCTCCGGCTGGTCCCAGTAGTCCTCGTCGGCCGACCAGACGTAGGCGATGGCCGTGGAGTCGTCGTCGAGGACGAGGCGGTAGACGCCCTTCTTGGTGCCGCCGCGCAGGCGTTCCACGCCGGTGAGGGTGCGTCCGGGGCCCAGGGCGGCCCGGGTCAGGGGGGCGAGGCCGGTGCGGGTGAGGTGCCGTCGGCTCGTGGTCACCGCACCCAGCCTTCCTCGTACGCACGCCAGTCCGCCTCGGTCGCGGCGAAGTCGATGTACAGCGCGACGCCGAAGCGGGCCCGGTCGGCGTCCGTGCGGGACAGCCCGAGGCGGACGCCCCGGACGGCGGCGGGCACGGTTTCGGCGTGGTTCCAGTGGCCGAAGCGGTTCTCGTGGAAGAAGGGCAGGCCCATCAGCAGGTCGGTCGAGGGCGGGGTGACCTCCAGGGCGAGGGAGGTCTGCTGGGCGACGTAGCCGCCGTAGGTGCTCTCCAGGGGCTGCATCGTGTCGTACGACATCACGGCGATCTGGTCGACGCGGCGGGCGACCTGGCCGAAGAACTCCTGCGACCACCACTTGGGGTGGCCGGTGAACGTCCCGAAGACGGAGTGGAGGGCGGGGAGCGGGTCGATCTGGTGGGCGGCGACGGAGAGCGGGACGTCCCGCGAGCGGGTCTCGCGGTGCAGGGCGTCGAGGAGGGTGAGGTAGTTCCGGTCGCCGGAGTGGAGGGGCTCCAGATCGAGATGGATGCCTTGGTAGCCCGTGTCCAGGATCTGGCGGGCGGACCGGAGGACGGCGGCGCGCGTGTCCTTGTTCTCCAGGCGCATGCCGTCGGGGCTCTCGGTCGCGAGGACGTCGCCGAGGAAGGCCTGGACGCGGACGCCGGGGAGTTTCCGGTGTACGGCGTCGATGAACCAGCGGGCTTTCGGATAGGCCGACTTCGGCAGCGTGCCGTCGTGCTCCAGCGGGCCCGAGTGGACGTACAGGTCGCGGATGCCGGTGCCTTGCAGGCGGCGGGCCAGGGCGGTGACGTCGGCGTCCTTCTTGCGACCGTCGACCCAGGCGTGGCCGAGCCAGAGGGCGTCGCGGTTTCTGGTGTGGGTGCCCTGTGCGGGGTCGCCCTGGTGGTTGAGGTAGAGGGCTGTTTCGGCGGTCAGGAGGGGCAGGAACAGGGCCAGGAGCAGGGCGAGCGCCGCGCGTCTGACCCAGCGGCGGCGCGGGCGTGCGACCTCGGCCTCGTTTTCGGCCTCGGCCTCGGCTTCGGCCTCGGCTTCGGCTTCGGCTTCGTCCGGGATCGTCTCCTCCACGCGTTCCATGCCGTCTCTCCCGGTGATGCGGTTGGTGTTGCCGGTGAGGACGACCCGTACCGGTGTTCGGTTGCGATCAGAACAGGCTCAGCAGTGCCTCCGCCGGGTCCGTCAGACTCGTGTCGCCGCCCGGCAGGGGCAGCTCGAACCACACCGTCTTGCCCCGGGGCGTGCGGCGGGAGCCCCACGCGGCGCTGAGGAGGCCGACCAGCTGGAGGCCCCGGCCGCCCTCGTCCGTGTCACGGGCCCGGCGGCGGCGGGGCTGGACCAGGCCGGAGTCCCAGACCTCGCAGACCAGGGTGCGGTCCAGCAGCAGCCGCAGCCGGATCTCGCCCTCGCCGTAGCGCAGGGCGTTGGTGACGAGTTCGCTGACCAGGAGCTCCGTGGTGTCGACCAGGGGTTCCATGTCCCAGCTGAGCAGCTGGGCGCGCGCGTACTCGCGGGCCCGGCCCACGCTGCGCGGCTCACGCGGCAGCGTCCAGTCGCCGACGGACTCCGTGGGCAGGCCCTGTACACGTGCCATCAGCAACGCGATGTCGTCCTCGCCGTGATGCGTGTCGAGGGTGTTGAGGACGTGGTCGCACACGTCCTCCAGGGGCTGGGTGGGGTCGGAGAGGGTGCTGACGAAGGCCTGGAGCCCCTCGTCGAGGGGGTGGTCGCGGCTTTCGACCAGTCCATCCGTGTAGAGCGCGAGCAGGGCGCCCTCGGGCAGTTCGACCTCGACCTCCTCGAAGGGCTCGCCGCCGACACCGAGCGGCAGGCCCGGCGGCACGTCGAGCATCAGGGCCGACTCGCCCGGTTCGACCAGGACGGGCGGCAGATGGCCCGCGTTGGCGAAGGTGCAGCGCCGGGTGACGGAGTCGTAGACGGCGTAGACGCAGGTGGCGAGGTACACCTCCGACAGGTCCGCCTCCCGGGGGCGGCGGGCCGCCCGGGTCGCCTGCTGCACTCCGCCCGGGGCGCCGAGGCCGCGGGCGATCTCGTCCAACTGGGAGAGCACCTCGGCCGGTTCCAGGTCGAGCTGCGCCAGGGTGCGCACGGCCGTGCGGAGTTCGCCCATGGCGACGGCGGCGCGCAGGCCACGGCCCATGACGTCACCGACGACGAGCGCGGTGCGGTGCCCGGGGAGTTCGATGACGTCGAACCAGTCGCCGCCGACCTCGCTGGGCCGGCCGGTGTTGGCGTTGCCGGGCAGATAGCGGCAGGCGATGTCGAGGCCGGAGGCCTCCGGGTCGCCGGGCGGGAGCAGGGACCGTTGCAGTATCAACGCGCGTTCGTGCTCGCGCCGGTAGAGGCGGGCGTTGTCGATGCAGACGGCGGCGCGGGCGGCGAGTTCGACGGCCAGGTCCCGGTCGCGGTCGCCGAACGGCTCGCTGCCCTTGGTACGGGCGAACTGCACGAGCCCGACGACGGTGTCGTGGGCGACCATCGGCACGGCGAGCGTGGACTGCACCAGGCCGCCGTCCTCGCCGGGGACGGTCTGCGGGCGGGCCGTGCGCAGGGCGTCCGCGCAGGGCGAGTTGAACGGGTAGTGGTGGACGGCGCCGACCGCGACGGGCACGCCGGTGCCGGCGAAGGGCGCGTCGGAGACGGCGCTGGCGAAGGCCACCCGGCGCAGTTCGGCGCTGCCGTCGGCGAGCCCGGGCGGGGTCTCGTCGCCGACCAGCAGGCCCTGGTAGAGGTCGACGGTGGCCAGGTCGCAGAAGCCGGGCACGACGACGTCGAGGAGCTGACGGGCCGTGGTCTCCAGGTCGAGGGAGTTGCCGATGCGGGCGCCGGCCTCGTTCAGCAGGGCGAGGTTGCGGCGGGCGGCGGCGGCCTCGCGGGCGGCGGCGCGGCGCGAGGTGATGTCCGTGCCGAGCCAGGCGATGCCGATCGGCCGGCCCGAACCGCTGTGCACGCGATAGAGGTTGACGGACCAGTGGCGGCGCTCGTCGGAGCCCGGCACGAAGCCCGTGACGTGCATGTCCGTGATGGAGTTGCCGGTTTCCAGCACGCGGCGCAGCGTGGCGGCGACCCGCTCGGCCTCGCCGCGCTGGAGGTAGTCGTGGACGCCCTTGCCGCGGTGGTCGTCGGGCTCGCCGCCGAAGACGGATGCGAACTGGTGGTTGGCGCGGCGGACCCGCAGGTCGGCGTCGATCAGCAGGAAACCGAAGGGGGATTGACCGAAAATGGCCTGCGAGGCGGCGAGGTCGGTCTCGATGCTGCGCAGCGTGCGGACGTCGACGACGATGCAGACGGCAGCCTTCTCGCCCTCCTCGGTGCGCGTCGGCATGACGTACACCTCGGCGAGCCCCTCGTTCCCGCACTCCCCCTCGGCGCCCTTCGGCATGCGGAACGGCACCACGCCGGTCCACTCGCGGCCGTCGAGGATCTCCGCCATCTTGCGCATGCCCCGCTCGCGCAGGCGCGGGTCGATGAACGTCTCGATGGGGTCCATGCCGACGGCGCGTTCGGCGGGGATGCCGAACAGGTGCTCGGCGCGCAGGCTCCACTGGTCGACCAGCCCGTCCGGGCCGATGGAGAAGGACGCGACCTTGATGTAGTCGTAGATGGATCCCGGGGGACTGCTCTGCCACATGGCGTCCCCGGGCTGCACCCCGTCGGCCGCGAGCGCACCTCCCACCGCGGAAGCCAGGCCGTCCGCGGCCATCGCCCTCGCGCCCGCCGACGGGTCCTCGGACTCCGTGGCCTTCGCTGGTATCTCGCTCACGCGAACCGTCCCCTCCAGCTCACCGCGTCCGGCACCGGTCACCGGGGGCGGCTGCCCGCAGTATCCAGCACTACGGTGCCGCACAACACGGTGTTCACGATCACAGCACGGTCCCGATGGTTTTCGGTCCGGACCGTGAGAACACTTCCAGTCTTCTAACCAGGGGACACGTCGTCGAATCCCGTCCGTCGGCAACCGCCACTGGCCTGAACCATTCGCTCGACAGCGGCAGGGCGGACGTACACCGATTTTTCACTCCGGAACGGCGAGTTCGAACCACACGGTCTTGCCCACGCCGCCCGGCCGGGTGCCCCAGCGGCGGCAGGAGGAGGCCACGAGTTGGAGCCCGCGGCCGCTCTCGTCCTCCGGCCTCGCGGTGCGCTCGCGGGGCGGGTCCGGGAGCGGGTCGGAGACCTCCACCAGCAGGACGGCGTTGAGTTCGGAGGGGCGGACCAGACGGACGCCGATGGGGCCCGTGGCGTGCCGCAGGGCGTTGGTGACCAACTCGCTGACCAACAACGCCGTCAGGTCCGCGAGGCTGTCGAGGCCCCAGCCGCGGAGTCGGCCACGGACGGCCTGTCGCGCGGTGCGCACGGCGCCCGGCTCGGCGGGAAACGTCCACTCGGCGCGGTCACCTTCCGTGTCGATCACGCCGATCACTTCCCCGGCAGCGGGTCCGCCCATGTCCTGTTTCATAGGATTAATGGGCACATACCCGATATTCGAGGCGGAGTACCGCGTGGGGCAGCGCGCTGTGGCACGAACGGCGTACGGGGCGCGGGCACGACCGCCTCCCGCCCTCGCACGCCCCGGGTTTGCCTCACCCGCCGGGCACTTCTCCGGCCTCTCCCGCCCGGGTGCGGCCGCCGCCGAGCGGCCCCAGGTGCGCGAGTGTCCGGCGTACCGCGGGCACGTCCTGGTCGAGCCAGTCCACGTCCCAGATCTCGTCGGGGCCGAGCCAGCGCAGCGCGTCGTGGTCCTCGAGGGGCTCGGGGGCGGCGGAGCCGGGCCGCAGCCGCGCGGTCCACACCTGCAGCACGTACGGCGACTTCAGCGGCCACTCCCCCGGGACGCGCCCGCCGGCCTCGGCGTCGACGCCGAGTTCCTCGCGCAGTTCCCGCACGAGCGCCGCGTCGGCCGCCTCCCCCGGCTCGACCTTGCCGCCGGGCAGCTCCCAGCGCCCGGCCAACTCGACGGGCGCGCTGCGCCGGGCGGCCAGCAGCCGCCCGTCGTCGATCAGCGCGGCACCCACGACGACGATCCGCTCACTCATGCGGGGAGCCTACGACCGCGATCCGGTCCCTCTGATCCGAGGGGGGGCTCAGGTCAGTCGTGCGTCCCGCCCGACCCGTTCTGGCCGAGCCGCTCGACCCAGTACAGCTGTTTGTGGCCGCGGCCGTCGAGGCTGTCCGCGATCTTCTGGGCCTCGGCCCGGGTGGCGTACCGGCCGACCCGGTAGCGGTTGCCGTTGTCGTCCTCGCGTATCACGAGCCAGGGAAGAGTGATCGTGCTGTCGTTCATCGCGCCCCTCCACTTCCCACCCGCGGCCTGTGCCGTGCCCCACCCGATAAGGAAACCGCAATGCGCATATGCCCGAGCCTACGCCTAACCTTCACGCAGCGAATACGGCTTTTCACAAAGAGGTACGCAACCGGCCAGAACACAGGGGGCGCACGACGACGAACGCGCCGTCCGCGCACCTCGACGCACCCGGCCGGAGGCATACCGCATACGCCGCCGCCGACCTGGGAGAACGACGGACGGCTCAGGGGTACGGGCCACCCCGGCCCGGGATGGCTGTCGCCGTGATCGTGTGAGCGGGGCGCGCGGGGGGCGCGCCGCGGGACTGAAGTGAGCGTTCGCTACTTGACCGGAAGGTGGTAGGCGACCCGGTACCGATCGGCCGGGATGACCACGTCGGCCGTCTCGACCGGGCGGCCCGAGGCGTAGAACGTGCGCTGGACGACGAGGACCACATGGCCGGGGACGCCCCCGAGGACGAGCAGTTCCTCGGCGAGACCGGGGCGGGCGCCCACTTCCTCGGTGACGTTGTCCACGATCACGTCGATCGCGCGCATGCGCTCGACGACGCCCATGCCGCCGAGCGGCCCCTCCTCCGGCAGCATCACCGGCGTACGGCCCGTGAGGGCGAGCGGCTCCCAGGAGGTGGAGAGCATCATCGCCTCGCCGCCCTCACGGAAGAGGTACTTCGTGCACATCACGCGCTCGCCCGGCTCGATGCCCAGCCGCTCGGCGACCGCGACACTGGCCTCGGACTGCTCGCTGCTGGACTCCCAGGTGCCGCGCCCCTCGCCGTCGGCCTGCTCCTGGCGGAACGGCGTGGCCCCGCCGGTCGGGCGGTATCCCGAGCGGGCGATGCGCCGGGGCACGGGCCGCTCGCGCACATACGTCCCCGAGCCGGAGCGGCCCTCGACGAGGCCTTCCGCCATGAGCACCTTGCGGGCCTCCAGGGCGACGGTGTCCGAGACGCCGTACTCCTGGCGGATTCTGGCCTGCGACGGGAGGCGGGTGTGCGGAGGGAGCTGACCGTCGACGATCTTCTGGCGGAGATCACCCGCGACGCGCAGGTACGCCGGCTGCTCACCGAATGTCACTGGCCGCTCCCATCAGGTTGTACAGACAGCAACAGCGTGGCAACCGTAGGTTGTGCGGTGCAAGCAAAGGCCAGAGAATCACTCGATGTGATGACATGGTGGCCCCGGGGGCTTTACGCAGGCACTTTCTCCCCGCTATAGCCGCCGTCACACCTGGGCGTCGGAGTCCCCGCCCTCGGTCTCGCCCGGGGAGGGCGGCGCCGTAGCGAGCCCGAGGGCCTTGCGGGCGGTGACGGTCGCCGGGCCGTCGACGTACGCGTAGGCCTTGTCGTGGTGCGCGGAGTACGAGTCCGGGTCGTCCGCCTCGCTCGCCCCCGCCCACTCCTCCCGGGCGTCCTCCAGGTCCTTCACCAGGCCGGCGACGGGCCGGCGGGCTTTGGTCGTCCAGGAGTGGCCGCGCAGCGCCTCGATCTGCTCGCCGAGCACGTCGTGCACCTGGGCGGCCCAGGCCCGGTGGCCGGCGAGGTCGTCCTCGGGGGTGTCCCCGGGCTCCTCGTACAGCGCGGCGTCGACGGCGTTGGCGGCCGACAGGAAGACGACCTGGTCGGTGTCGAGCGTGGTGGGGTCGCCGCGCAGGGAGCCGGTCAGCTTGGCCTTGGCGTCGCTGTTGCCGAAGACGCAGCTGATCGCGCGGTCGCCGTACCGCCAGCTGTCCCGGGACGGCATGAGGTAGTACACGTCGACGTCGGCCGGCATCGCCCAGGAGTCCATGGCGTACTGGTCCTGGAGCGCGTAACACCTCTCGTCGGCGATGTCGGTGATCTCGGTGTCGCCCGGGAAGGCGCCGCCCGGCAGGGTCACGACCGCGAACACCTCGCCGTCGTGCCTGCCCGCGCAGGACACCCGGTCGACGTCGTACGTGTCGCCCTCCAGACCGCCGGGCGCATCGAAGCAATCGCCCTTCTCCAGCGAGAGGCTCTCGTTGCCCTGCGCGCCGTCCTTGAACCCCTCCCAGGCGTCCGACAGCACACCCGTGGACAGCGTCACCGCCCACAGCGCGATCCCGACGCACGACAGCACGGCCCCGGCGACCGCCAGACCCCGGCCGCTCTGGCCGTTCCGTCTGATCTGCCGCAGCGCGATCAGCCCCAGCACGAGCCCCGCGGCGGGCAGGAAGCAGAGCACGCCGAGCACGAGCGCGGCGACGGCGAGCGCGTTGACGGAGACCGGGGCTCCATAGGGACGGCCGGTGGGGCCATAAGGGCCGTAGCCCTGGGGTTGCTGCGGCCAGTTCGCAGGCGGCGGGCCGTACGGGTCCCGGGGCTGCTGGCTCCCGTAAGGCGGGGGTGTCGACACGGGTACGGTGCTCCTGGCTGAGGCGGTGGAGAGCGGCCGTGCAACGGACGTACGGCTGGGCGCATGGTAAGCGGCGGGGCGACGGGGGCGGAATGCAGACGATCGAGACATCGGCACGGGCCGTGAACCGCCTGACCGCACGCTGGGCGTCGGGGATCCGCGCGGGCACGGTGTTCTCGGCGGCCGGGGTCTGGCCGCTGCTGGCCTTCCTCGCGGCCGGGGCGACGGGCCGGGCGCGTGAGGAGCTGACGGAGGCACTCGGGCTGCCGGCGGACCGGGCGGGCGCGGCGGGGCGGGAGTTGCTCGGGGTGCTGGCCGAGGTGGACGGTCTGGAATCCGCGCTGGGGTTGTGGACCGAGCGGACCGTGGAACTGCGGGAGGAGTGGGCGGCGGGGCTGCCCTTGGAGGCGCACGGCGTGCTGACGGGCGATCCGGCGGCGGACCGGCGGGCCCTGGACGCGTGGGCCGCGCGGCGGACCGGCGGGGTGATCGAGCACATGCCGGCGGCGCTGCGGCCGGGCACGGCCCTGGTGCCGGCGAGTGCGCTGGTGCTGCGGACGGACTGGGAGGTGCCGTTCAAGGGGGACCTGATGCCGTGGCGCGGCCATGACCGGGCCGGGCTCACCCGTACCCTGGCCGGGCTGGACGCCGTGGCGGTCGCGCGGCCTCCGGGCGGCGCGGTGACGGTGGCCACGGTGCGCGGCACGAACGGCATCGATGTCCTTCTTCTCCTGGGAGACGAGGCGTTGACGCCCGCACAGGTCGTCGAAGCGGGTGTCGGCGTCGTCTCGGGTGCGCTGCCGGCCGTTCCGGGGAGCCGCCTGCCCTACGGTCAGGCCGGCCCAGGGCTTCGGCTGCGGAAGGTCCCCGCCCTGCGTCCCGAACCACCGGCCCTGACGCTCAGCACCGTCGAGTTCACTCTGACCGCCCGTCACGACCTGCTGCGCGACGCGGAGTCGTTCGGTCTGGCCGCGGCAGCCGACGGCGCCCCGGGCCACTTCCCGGGCATCAGCGCCGCACCGCTCGCACTGGCGTCCGGCCGGCAGTCGGCCACGGCGACGTTCGGCGCGGAGGGATTCCGGGCCGCTGCCGTGACCCTGATGGAGGCGATGTGGCTGGGGTGGGAGGACCGGCCCGAACCGCGGTACGAGACGACGCGGGCCGACGCCGTCTTCGATCGCCCCTTCGGGTTTCTCGCCGTCCACCGCGAGACGGGCCTCGTCCTCGCGGCGGGCTGGGTCACCGACCCGAAGCCCTTCCCGGAGGACGAGGACGCCTAGCAAAAACGAGACCGTCTAGTAGCTGTCGTAACTGGGCTTGCCGCTGGGCCGGTAGACGCCGACGACGGTGCCGCCCTTCGTCGTCGAGACGCTGACCGGCTCCAGCGCGGTGGGGATCGCCCCGTCGGCGAACAGCCGCTTGCCGGTGCCGATGATCACCGGGTGGATGGTCAGCCGGTACTCGTCGACGAGGCCGTGCCGCATGAGCGTCTGGGCGAGGTCGCCGCTGCCGACGACGTTGACGTTGCCGTCGCCGGACGCCTTCAGCTCGCGTACGGCATCGACGACGTCGCCCTCCAGCAGCGTGGAGTTCTGCCACTCGACGGACGTCAGGGTCCGGGACGCCACGTACTTGCGCATGCTGTTCATCCGGCCGGTGAACGGGTTGCCGGGATCGGCGGTCGGCCAGTACGACGCGAAGATCTCGTACGTCTTGCGGCCGAGCAGCATCGTGTCGGAGTGCTCGTACCAACCGGCGATGGCCGCGCCGACCTCGTCGTCGGTCACCGGCTTCTGCCAGCCGCCGTACTCGAAGCCGCTCTCGGCGTCCTCGTCCGGACCGCCCGGCGCCTGCATGACGCCGTCCAGCGTCAGGAACGTGCAAACGATGATCTGGCGCATGGTGCGCTCCCTTCGTCGTGGGGTAGACCGCACGACCACGGGAAACTCATCGGCGGGACATCCGCGACGGTCAGTCGTCGAACCCCGTGGCCCGGGAGCGCTTCTCCCATGCCAGGACCTCGTCGCGCACCTGGTCGAGATGGCCGAGGACCGCGCTGACGCCGTCGTCGCCGAGGGGCAGGCGCAGCGGTGTGGAGCCGGCGTCGAGCGCGGCCAGGATGAGGGCGGCGGCCTTGGCCGGGTCGCCGGGCTGGGTGCCGTCGCCACCGGAGACGAGGCCGCGCGTCTCGCTCACCTTGCCGTACACCCCGGTGTCCGCGCTGGCGCCGGCCCGCCCGGTCCCGAACAGGCCCGTGCGGAAGGCGCCCGGCTCGACGATCAGCACCCTGATGCCGAACTCGGCGACCTCGTCCGCGAGTCCCTCGGACATGCCCTCCAGGGCGAACTTCGTGGCGCTGTACGCCGAGAAGCCGGCGAAGGACAGCTGCCCGCCCATGCTGCTCATCTGCACGACCGCGCCCGACCGCCGCTCGCGCATGTAAGGCAGCACGGCCCGGGTGAGGGCGGCCGGGCCGAAGACGTGGACCTCGAACAGCGCCCGCAGCTCCTCCTCGGTGGTCTCCTCGAAGGCACCGACATGGGTCCGGCCCGCGTTGTTGACCAGGACGTCGATCCGTCCGTGCCGCGCCACGACGTCCCGTACGGCGGCCTCGGCGGCCCCGGTGTCGGCGACGTCCAGGCGCAGTGCCTCCACCCGGTCGGGGTGGGCGGCGACCAGGTCGTCGAGCGCCTCGGGGCGCCGGGCCGCGCCGACCACCACGTCGCCTGCGGCAAGGGCCGCCTCGGCGATCGCCCGCCCGAAACCGCTGCTCGCACCCGTGATCAGCCACACCTTGTTCATGACAGCTCCCCGTCTCGTGTCGTTACGCCGACCACCCTCTCGCCCGGCCCGCTGCCCCGTCCAAGACATTTGGTGATAACCAATGGCTATGACCCTGGACGTTCATGTGCGCGACCTGCGCTACTTCGTGGCGGTGGCCGAGGAACTGCACTTCACCCGCGCCGCCGAGCGCCTGTACGTGTCGCAGCCCGCGCTGAGCAAGCAGATCCGGGCCCTGGAGCGGCAGTTGGGCATCGAACTGTTCCGGCGCGACCGGCGCGGCGTGGCCCTCACCGACGCCGGTACGGCACTGCTGCCGCACGCGCGCCGGGTGCTGGACGCGTGGGAGGAGGGCGCGGCCGCGCTGGACACCGCCCGGGCGGCGCAGCGCAGCACGCTGATCGTGGGCATGAGCACCAGCCCGGTCCGCGGCGGCCTGCTGCCCGCGATCCGCTCCCGCTTCACGGCCGCGCACCCGGAGACCCACATCCGGCTGCGGCAGGTCAACTGGGAGGACCCGACCGCGGGCCTCGCCGACGGCGCCGCCGACGTGGCCTTCGTCTGGCTGCCGCTGCCCGGCCAGGAGCGCTACGACTGGACGGTCGTCGCCGAGGAACCGCTCATGGTCGCCCTCCCGGACACCCACCCTCTCACCGGCCGCGCCGAGGTCGACTTCACGGACCTGCTGGACGAGCCGTTCCTGGCGCTGCCCGAGAGCTCGGGCCCGCTGCGCGACTTCTGGCTGGCCCTGGACGCCCGCGACGGCCGCCCTCCCCGGATCGGCGCCGAGATCGCGAGCACGGAGGAGACGTACGAGGCCCTGACCGCCGGTCTCGGCGTGTGCCTCGTGGCCGCGGGCAACGTCCCCCTGCTCACCCTGGGCGGCGTGACCGCCCGCCCGGTGCGCGGTGTCACGCCCAGCCGCTACGTCCTGGCCTGGCGCCGCCAGGACGGGCGACGTCCGCTGGTCCGGGCGTACGCGGAGGCCTGCCGACGGGTCACGGGCCGGGAGTAGGGCGGGGTGGGGGTCCGGTGTCCCGAGCCACTCCGGCCCTGCCCGGAACACCGCTCATGAACATCTCGTTGCACACCATCCCCGTAGCCCTCCGGGGCGCTGATACTGACCGGACGTTCGAAGGGCCAGGGGAAGCGGGGCGACAGTGGACGGGACCGTGTGGGGAGGGCTGGCCGCCGGGCTGGTGATCGCGACCGTGACCGCCCCCGTCGGAGTGTCCGGCGCGGTGTTCCTGCTTCCGGTCCAGCTGAGCGTCTTCAGTGTGCCCAACCCGGCGGTCACCCCGACCAACCTGCTGTACAACGTCGTCGCCGGACCTGGGGCCCTGTGGCGCTACCGGCACGACGGCGCGCTACGCGGCGACCTCGCCCGGCGCCTGGTGCTGGGCACCCTGCCCGGCGTCGTCCTCGGCGCCACCGTCCGGGTCTTCGCCCTCCCCGGCCCCGGCGTCTTCCGGCTCCTGGCAGCCGCCCTGCTGCTGCCGCTCGGCCTGTGGCTGTTCCTGCGTGCCCTCGCCCCGGCACGCCACCGGCCGTCGCCCGCAGGTGAGTTGTCCCCGCGTACGCTGACCGGACTCGCGCTGGCGGTCGGCGCGGTCGGCGGCATCTACGGCATCGGCGGCGGTTCCCTGCTCGGCCCGGTCCTCGTCGGACGCGGTCTGCCCGTCGCCCGCGTCGCCCCGGCCGCGCTCGCCGCCACGTTCGCCACGTCGCTCGTCGGTGCCACGGCCTACGCGCTGCTGTCGCTGATGAGTTCCGGAGAGGTCGCCCCCGACTGGTGGCTCGGCCTCGCCTGCGGCACGGGCGGCCTGATCGGCGGCTACCTCGGCGCCCGCCTCCAGCCCCGCCTGCCCGACCGGGCCCTGCGCCTCCTCCTCGGCACCCTCGCCACGGCCGTCGGCATGCTGTACGCCGCCCAGACCCTGGGCTGACAGGGGCCCGCCCCCGAAGCCACCCGCTACACGTTGAAGCGGAACTCCACGACATCCCCGTCCTGCATCACATAGTCCTTGCCCTCCATGCGGGCCTTGCCCTTCGCGCGGGCCTCCGCCACCGAGCCCGACTCCACCAGGTCGTCGAAGGAGATGACCTCCGCCTTGATGAAGCCCTTCTGGAAGTCGGTGTGGATGACGCCGGCGGCCTCGGGGGCCGTGGCGCCCTTCTTGATGGTCCAGGCGCGGGATTCCTTGGGGCCTGCCGTCAGGTAGGTCTGGAGACCGAGCGTGCGGAAGCCGACGTGGGCCAGGGTCGCGAGGCCGGGCTCCTCCTGGCCGACGGACTGGAGGAGTTCCAGAGCCTCGTCATCTTCGAGCTCGGCGAGGTCCGCCTCCAGCTTGGCGTTGAGGAAGATGGCCTCCGCGGGGGCGACCAGGGCGCGCTGCTCGTTCTTGAAGTCGTCGTCGGTCAGCTCGTCCTCGTCGACGTTGAAGACGTAGAGGAAGGGCTTGGTCGTGAGCAGGTGCAGGTCGTGCAGGAGCTCCGCTCGCTCGCTGCCCTGGACGATGCCGTGCGCGAAGAGCGTGTCGCCCTTCTCCAGGATCTCCTTGGCCTCCTCGACCGCCTTGACCTTGGGCTGGATGTCCTTCTTGATCCGCGACTCCTTCTGGAGGCGCGGCAGGACCTTCTCGATGGTCTGGAGGTCGGCGAGGATCAGCTCGGTGTTGATCGTCTCGATGTCGTCCTTGGGCGAGACCTTGCCGTCGACGTGCACGACGTTCTCGTCCTTGAAGGCACGGATGACCTGGCAGATCGCGTCGGACTCACGGATGTTCGCGAGGAACTTGTTGCCCAGGCCCTCACCCTCGGACGCGCCGCGCACGATGCCCGCGATGTCGACGAAGTCGACCGTGGCCGGGAGGATCCGCTCCGACTTGAAGATCTCGGCCAGCTTGCCGAGCCGCGGGTCGGGGACGCCGACGACGCCGACGTTCGGCTCGATCGTGGCGAACGGGTAGTTGGCCGCCAGCACGTCGTTCTTGGTCAGGGCGTTGAACAGGGTCGACTTGCCGACATTCGGCAGACCGACGATTCCGATCGTGAGCGACACGTTGCGACTTCCCGTGAGTGGAGAGGGCAGGGGGCCGGGAGACCGGCCGATCCACCAGTCTACGGCGTACCCGGAACCGCCCCGGCGGCGTATCGAACGCTTGGCCAAGCCTCGATCCACGGCGTGTCTGAAGGCCTATTCGGCATATTGAACGACCTAAGTTGGTGCAGTGGAGCAATACAGGACGCGACCTGCCCAGTACGGACCGCGACGTGACCGGCCGAGATCGTCCCTGCCGCCGCAGGCGGGACGAGGAGCGGGCGGCGATGCGGTGCGAGCGGTCCGGCAGCCGGGACCGCAGCGCCGCCCCCCGGCGGGACCGCAGCGCCCTCAGGCGTTACGGCGGCCCGCCCCCGCTCCGGTACCCGCCGCGGCGAGGCTGCCGAACCCCCGGCTGACCGGGCTGGGCAGCGGGTTGTTCTGCGCCCTGGTGATGTTCCTGCTCGGCGGGCTCTGCGCCGTGCTGTTCGGGGCGTCGCTGACGGCGTACGGGGTGCTGTACCTGCCGGTGTGCGTGCTGACCGCCGTCTGGGTGCGCCGCGGGGATCTGATGACCGCACCCGTCGTCGTGCCGATCGCGTTCGCCGTGGGACTGCTGCCGGTGGCGGACGGCGACGTCGGGACCGGCGGCAAGCTGATGGGGCTGGTGACGGCGCTCGCCACGCAGGCCGGGTGGCTGTACGGCGGAACGCTCGTCGCCGGGCTGATCGTGATCGTCCGGCGTGTTCGGCTGATGCAACGGCGACGGGCGGCGATGCGGGCGGCGGCCGGGGCGCGTCCGCCGGGGTGACGCGCCGGCTCTAGTGCCCCGCCGCCCGCATCGCCGCCCCCACGATCCCCGCGTTGTTCTGCAGCTGCGCCGGGACGATCTCCGCCTTGATGCCCTCGATGTGCGGCAGGAACTTCTGTGACTTGCGGCTGACGCCGCCGCCGATGATGAACAGCTCCGGCGAGAACAGCATCTCGACGTGGGCGAGGTACTTGCGCACGCGGTGCACCGCCCAGTGCTCCCACGTCATGTCGTGGTCCTCGCGGGCCTTGCTGGAGGCCCGCTTCTCCGCGTCGTGCCCGTCGAGCTCCAGATGGCCCAGCTCGGTGTTGGGGACCAGAACGCCGTCGACGAAGACCGCGCTGCCGATGCCCGTGCCGAACGTGAGCACGATCACCGTGCCCCGGCGGTCGCGGCCGGCGCCGAAGTGCATCTCGGCGACGCCCGCCGCGTCCGCGTCGTTCACCACCGTCACCGGCAGTCCGCCCAGCCGCTCGCCGAGCAGCACGCGCGCGTCGGTGTCGATCCAGCTGTCGTCGACGTTCGCCGCTGTCCGGATCGTCGCTCCGTCGGTGACCACGCCCGGGAACGTGACCCCGACCGGGCCCGTCCAGCCGAAGTGGTCGACGACCTGCTTGACGCCGTCGGCCACCCCGTCGGGCGTGGCCGGCTGCGGGGTGAGGACCTTGTGACGCTCCTGCGCCAGGTCGCCCTTGTCCAGGTCCACCGGGGCACCCTTGATCCCGGAACCGCCGATGTCCACGCCGAAGATCTGCATGGCCCTACGTTACGACGAGGGACTGACAGTCACCGGCCTGATGGCGAACCCCGCCCGGCGACTCCCCGATCACTCCCCGATCACTCCCCGGAATCCTCACGGGTTCCGGCACCGCGGCGCTCGGCGACCAGCGCCGTCGCCTCCTCGCGCAGGTCGCGTCGCAGCTCCTTGGGCAGCGAGAAGGTGATGGACTCCTCGGCCGCCTTGACGATCTCGACGTCCTCGAAGCCGCGCTGGGAGAGCCACTCCAGGACCTGCTCGACCAGGACCTCCGGGACGGAGGCGCCCGAGGTGACGCCGACCGTGGAGACGCCCTCCAGCCAGGCCTCGTCGATCTCGTCGGCGAAGTCCACGAGGTAGGCCGCGCGCGCTCCCGCGAGCTTGGCGACCTCCACGAGCCGCTTGGAGTTGGAGGAGTTGCGGGAGCCGACCACGATCACCAGGTCCGACTCGGCGCCCATCTGCTTCACGGCCAGCTGGCGGTTCTGCGTGGCGTAACAGATGTCGTCGCTGGGCGGGGAGATGAGCTGCGGGAACTTCTCCTTCAGGGCGTCGACGGTCTCCATGGTCTCGTCGACGGACAGCGTGGTCTGGGAGAGCCAGACGACCTTGGACGGGTCGCGGACCTCGACCTTCTGCACATCGCCCGGCCCGTCGACGAGCTGGATGTGGTCTGGGGCCTCGCCGGAGGTGCCGATGACCTCCTCGTGCCCCTCGTGCCCGATCAGGAGGATGTCGTAGTCCTCGTCCGCGAAACGGACGGCTTCCTTGTGGACCTTGGTGACCAGCGGGCAGGTGGCGTCGATGGTGGCGAGACGGCCGCGCTCGGCCTCCTCGTGGACGACGGGGGCCACGCCGTGCGCGGAGAACATCACGATGTTCCCCGGGGGCACCTCCTCCGTCTGCTCGACGAAGATCGCGCCCTTCTTCTCCAGGGTCTGCACGACGTACTTGTTGTGGACGATCTCGTGCCGGACGTAGACCGGAGCGCCGTACTGCTCCAGCGCTTTCTCGACGGCGATCACGGCGCGGTCCACGCCCGCGCAGTAGCCACGGGGGGCGGCGAGCAGGACACGGCGGCCAGGCGAAGCAGACATGCGTCCCATCGTAAGGCCGCGTCCGGCGCGTCGAAGATCGCATCCGTGTGGAGTCCCCGGGGAGACCGACAGGGCTGAGGTGTGTTGTCGGTGGTGGCCACTACGCTCGCGGCATGGCTGTGAACACGTCTCCGGAATCCCCGCTCCCCGTCGGCGAGGTGTCGCGGCTCATCGGGGGCTGGATCGACCGGCTCGGTGCGGTGTGGGTCGAGGGGCAGATCACGCAGTTGTCGCGGCGGCCGGGCGCCGGTGTGGTGTTCCTGACGCTGCGGGACCCCTCGTACGACATCTCGGTCAGCGTCACCTGCTACCGGCAGGTGTTCGACGCCGTCGCGGACGTGGTGAGCGAGGGCGCCCGGGTCGTCGTCCTCGCGAAGCCCGAGTGGTACGCCCCACGGGGGCAGCTGTCGCTGCGGGCGGCCGAGATAAGGCCCGTCGGGGTCGGTGAACTGCTCGCGCGCCTGGAGCAGCTGAAGAAGGCCCTCACGCGCGAGGGCCTGTTCGCGCCGGAGCGGAAGAAGCCGCTGCCCTTCCTGCCGCAGCTCGTCGGGCTGGTCTGCGGACGGGCCTCGGCGGCGGAGCGGGACGTGCTGGAGAACGCCCGGCACCGCTGGCCCGCCGTGCGCTTCGAGGTGCGCAACGTCGCCGTGCAGGGCGTGCACGCCGTGCCGCAGGTCGTGCAGGCCGTGAAGGAGCTCGACGCGATCGAGGACGTCGACGTGATCATCGTCGCGCGCGGCGGCGGCAGCGTGGAGGACCTGCTGCCGTTCTCCGACGAGCAGCTGATCCGGACGGTGGCCGAGTGCCGTACGCCCGTGGTGTCCGCGATCGGGCACGAGCCCGACAACCCGCTCCTCGATCACGTCGCCGACCTGCGCGCCTCCACCCCGACCGACGCCGCGAAGAAGGTCGTGCCGGACGTCGGCGAGGAGTACGAGCGGGTGCGGCTGCTGCGGGACCGGGCGCGCCGGTGCGTGGCGGCGCTGGTGGAGCGGGAGGAGCGCGGGCTGGCCCACGCGCTGGCGCGGCCGTCGATAGAGGACCCGCACCGGATGATCGACGAGCGCGCCGACCATGTGGCGGACCTGCTCGACCGGGGCCGGCGCTGTCTGCGGCACCAGCTCGACCGGGCCGACTCGGAGCTGGCGCACACGCACGCACGCGTGGTGGCCCTCTCCCCCGCCGCGACCCTGAAGCGCGGGTACGCCGTCCTCCAGAAGGCGGACGGGCACGCGGTCCGCGACCCCGGCGAGGTGGCGGCCGGCGAGGCCCTGCGCGCGCGGGTCTCCGAGGGTGAGTTCTCCGTACGAGTGGACACATAGGGTGGGTGGATGACCAGCGAGGTTGATGAGACACCGGGCATGACCGAGGCGCTCGGGTACGAGCAGGCGCGGGACGAGCTGATCGAGGTCGTCCGCCGCCTGGAGGCGGGCGGTACGACGCTGGAGGAGTCCCTCGCGCTCTGGGAGCGCGGCGAGGAGCTGGCCAAGGTGTGCCGGCGCTGGCTGGACGGGGCACGGGCGCGGCTGGACGCGGCGCTGGCGGAGGAGACCGCGGACGAGGCGGACGCGGAGTAGCACGGGCCGTTCACTGTGAGGTGAGACACGACACCCCAGAGTTGGTTGAACGTTGAACTTCACTTGGGTACGGTCGGAGACATCAGACGCACCCGCTCGAGAAGGTCCAAAGGTTCCTCCATGTCTCTCGCCCTTGACCCCGCCGCGCAGGACCTGCTGTTCCGCGAGGCCCGCACCGCCAACACCTTCACCGACGAGCCGGTGACCGACGAGCAGGTGCAGGCGATCTACGACCTGGTCAAGTACGGCCCGACCGCCTTCAACCAGACCCCGCTGCGCATCACCCTGGTCCGCTCCCCCGAGGCCCGCGAGCGCCTGGTGCGGCACATGGCCGAGGGCAACCGGCCCAAGACGGCGGCCGCCCCGCTGGTCGCGATCCTCTCCGCGGACAACGAGTTCCACGAGGAGCTGCCGCACCTCTTCCCGGCCATGCCGCAGGTGAAGGACCTCTTCTTCGCCGAGCGCCCGGTCCGCGAGAACGCCGCCACGCTGAACGCCGCCCTCCAGGCCGCGTACTTCATCGTCGGCGTCCGCGCCGCCGGTCTCGCCGCCGGCCCGATGACCGGCTTCGACTTCGAGGGCGTGCGCAAGGAGTTCCTGGACGACGACCACACCCCGCTGATGGTCGTCAACATCGGCCGTCCGGGCCCGGACGCCTGGTACCCGCGCTCCCCGCGCCTGGAGTTCGACCAGGTCGTCACCACCGTCTGACCGACGGACACGAGAGAGGCCCCCGGCAACCGTGCCGGGGGCCTTCTTCCTGTGCGCTCTGTGCGTACGGAGAGCCTCACTCCGTCTTCAGCGCGTCCGCCATCTTCGTCAGCTGCGCGAACGACGCGGTGCCTGTCACGACCGTCGTCGAGCCCTTGGTGCCCTCCAGGACCAGGGCGTCGTACCGGCCGCCCTCGTAGCGGGTCCAGGTCCGGCCGTCGATCTTCTCGGTCTTCCCGGTCTCCCGCGCCCCCTGGGTCGCCTCGTCGAGGAAGACGGGGCGCCGCTGAGTGGACTGCTCGACGGCCACGTACTCCCCGTCGGGGTCGTGGAAGCCGAGGTGCCAGGCGTCGAACTCGTCGCCCTGGAAGCGGACGGAGGTGGCCTTCCATGCGTCGGGCAGGCCCTGGGGCGCGGCGATGGGGTACGAGGCCGCGCGGCGTGCCGTGAGCAGTTCCACCCGGTAGTCGACGCGCTTGAGGTCGGGCGGGCTGTCGTCGTGCGGGATGAAGAGGTAGATGACGCCCGCCACGAGGATGATGACTCCCATGGAGAGGATCATGTCCCGCGCCGTCTTCTGCTTGCCGTTCGTGCCTGCCACGTCCCTATCGTCGCAGGTCTCCGGCGCGCTCATCCGTGGGGGCCCCTGCTCATTTTGCGGTCTCGGCGATAGAGTCGGTCAACAACACCCTCATCCGGCCGTCGTCGTACAGAAAGGTGCGCTCCGATGACCGAGCATCATCACTTGCCGTCCGAACTCGATGTGCCCTCCGAGGCCCCCGACCGCAACCTCGCCCTGGAACTGGTCCGGGTCACCGAGGCAGCGGCGATGGCCGCGGGCCGTTGGGTCGGGCGGGGTGACAAGAACGGCGCCGACGGTGCCGCGGTGCGTGCCATGCGGACGCTCGTCTCCACCGTCTCGATGAACGGCGTCGTCGTCATCGGCGAGGGCGAGAAGGACGAAGCCCCGATGCTGTTCAACGGGGAGCGCGTGGGCGACGGGACGGGCCCCGAGTGCGACATCGCCGTCGACCCGATCGACGGCACCACGCTGACCGCGAAGGGCATGACGAATGCGATCGCGGTGCTGGCCGCCGCCGAGCGCGGGTCCATGTTCGACCCGTCCGCCGTCTTCTACATGGACAAGCTCGTCACCGGGCCCGAGGCGGCCGACTTCGTCGACATCAACGCGCCGGTGTCGGTGAACATCCGCCGGGTCGCCAAGGCCAAGCGGTCCGCGCCCGAGGACGTGACGGTGGTGATCCTGGACCGGCCGCGGCACGAGGGCATCATCAAGGAGATCCGGGACACCGGCGCGCGCATCAAGCTGATCTCCGACGGCGACGTGGCCGGCTCCATCCTGGCGCTGCGCGAGGGCACGGGCGTCGACCTGCTGCTCGGCATCGGCGGTACGCCCGAGGGCATCATCTCGGCCTGCGCAGTGAAGTGCCTGGGCGGCACCATCCAGGGCAAGCTGTGGCCCAAGGACGACGAGGAGCGGCAGAGGGCGATCGACGCGGGGCATGATCTCGACCGGGTGCTGATGACGGAGGACCTGGTCACCGGGGAGAACGTGTTCTTCGTGGCGACCGGGATCACCGACGGGGAGCTGCTGCGCGGGGTGCGGTACCGGGCGGAGACCGCCACGACCGACTCGATCGTGATGCGGTCGCGGTCGGGGACGGTGCGCAGGATCGATTCCGAGCACCGCCTGAGCAAGCTGCGGGCGTACAGCGCGATCGACTTCGACAAGGGGAAGTAGCGCGCGCAGGGGTGGGGCTCGGGCAGCTCACCCCGCGAGGAAAAGGCGCCCCCGGTGCGGTGGGGGCGCCTTTTCGTCGTGCGTGTCGCTCAGCCTGCCGCGGCTATCGTGCTCGCCGAGCGGGCCGCCTTCTTCAACTCCAGGTCGCGGCGGCGGCGTCGGGCCAGGACCACGCGGCGTTCGGCGGCGGTGAGGCCGCCCCAGACGCCGTAGGGCTCGGGCTGGAGCAGGGCGTGCTCGCGGCATTCGACCATCACCGGACAGCGGGCGCAGACCCGCTTCGCCGCCTCCTCCCGCGAGAGCCGGGCGGCGGTCGGCTCCTTGGAGGGGGCGAAGAACAGGCCCGCCTCGTCACGCCGGCACACCGCCTCGGTGTGCCATGGGGCCTCTTGGTCCCTGTCTCGCGCTGGCACCCGCGGGGCCGGAACGGCAGCTACCAGGGACGAATGCGGCGGTTGCAGCACGGTCTACTCCTGACGACGGCTTCGCGAGCGAGAGACGATGCAGCAAGGCCTACCCGCTGTGCGCGCGCCTATGCACTGAGTTCCGAAGCGCTGGTTTCGCCCCCGTTTCCGGGTTCCGTCGAGCCGCGTCACCGGTGGACCGGTTTGCCCCGGACCCGGGCGGATTCGCGACTGTCAATGGTTCAGATGCTTGCGCAAACTCTTGTCGACCTTGCGCTGCACCCGGTCGAGGATGTCCGCGACGACCTTGCCGCGCCGGGGCCGCGCCTCGACGCTGCCCAGCACGGCCCAGCCGTCGACGTAGACGACGGGGGCCTCCGGGTCGCCCGAGTCGAGCGTGTCCACCTCGAAGCTGCCGAGCACGCCGCCGCCCATGCCGCGCAGCGACACGTTCTCCGGGACACGGATCTCGACGCTGCCGAAGACCGAGAACGCCTTGATCATGACCTGCTGGTGGTCGAAGAGCGCCTCGCTGAGGTCTATCTCGACACTGCCGAAGATCGCGTACGCGTGGATACGGCGGCCCGTGCGCCAGCGGCCCTTGCGGACGGCGCTGCTGAAGATCGCGACCACGTTGTCGTCCGGGTCGATCGGGAAGGCGCCGGCTGTGGGGCGGGCCGGGGCCGGTGAGGGGC
>NZ_MUKA01000662.1 GCF_002150735.1 Streptomyces africanus | reverse complement strand
GCGCAGGGTGCCGTCGGGGGTGGTCATCGGGGCTCACCCGCCTGGCGTGCGGCGGTCAGGTGGCCGGTGGCCGCCTGTTCCAGGTGGACGAGGTCGCAGGCGACGGTGGCGAAGGTGAAACCCTCGGCGAGGCGTTTGGCGGCGCTCGCGCCGTCCGGGGTGTGGATGCCGGCGGCGATGCCGGCCCGGGCCGCGGCCGTGCGGACCGAGACGAGCGCGGCCTCGAACTCGTCGGCGAGCGCCGGGTCGGTGGAGGTGGCGCCGCCGAGCGCGAGGCGCAGGTCGGAGGGGCCGACGTAGACACCGTCGAGGCCGTCGGTGGCGCAGATGGCCTCGACGGCGGCCAGGCCCTCGGCGGTCTCGATCATCGCGAGGACGACGGTCTGGGCGTGGGCGTCGGCGGGGTCGGGGCCGATGCGCAGGCCGGAGCGCATGGGGCCGTAGCTGCGGCGGCCGTGCGGCGGGTAGCGGACGGCCGCGACCGCGTCGGCCGCGTCCTGGGCGGTGTCGATCAGGGGCACGATCACGCCGGCGGCGCCCGCGTCGAGGGCCTTGCCGATCGGGGACGGGTCGTTGGCCTCGACCCGGACGAGACCGACCGCTGTCGAGCCCTTGGTGTCGATGGCGGTGAGCGAGCGCAGGACGCCCGCGTACTCCAGGAGGCCGTGCTGGGCGTCGAGGGCGACGTAGTCGTAGCCGAGGCGGGCGATGCGTTCGGTGGAGACCGGGGAGTCGAGGACGGACCAGTAGCCGACGAGCTGCTCGCGGGCGCGCAGGGCGGTGGCGAAGGCGGCGGGGGTGCCGGGTTCGGGGG
>NZ_MUKA01000661.1 GCF_002150735.1 Streptomyces africanus | reverse complement strand
TGGGGGACGCAGGTGCGGGTGAGAAGTGGGAAGAGGGCTGCCGCGACCGTGGTGGTCGTGCTGCCGCTGGCGGTGATCGTGTGGGCCGCGGTGGCGGTCGTCACGGCGGGATCGCCGGGCAGGGATGCGGTGCGCGAGGCGGCACCTCTGGACCGGACCGGTCATTTCTTCCTCGCGGTGGCGGCCATCCTGCTCGCCGCCTTCCTGGGCGGATGGCTGGCCGACCGGCTGGGACAGCCGCGGGTGATCGGCGAGATCTGCGCGGGGCTGGCCATGGGGCCGACCGTGCTGGGACGGTTCGCACCGGAGGCGAAGGACTGGCTGTTCCCGGCGGACAGTCTGCCGATGCTGGACGGGCTGGCTCAGATCGGGCTGGTGTTCTTCATGTTCGGGGTGGGGCGCGAACTGACCGGGATGCCGCTGCGCGGTGTCGNNTGGTCCACGACTTCACGGGACCGGCGGGCAATCCGACGGTCTTCGTCCTGTTCGTGGGGTGCGCGCTGAGCGTCACCGCGCTGCCCGTCCTGGCCCGCATCCTCACCGACCTGCGGCTCACCCACACGCGCCAGGGGCAGTTGAGCCTGTTCGCCTCCGCGCTCGGGGACGGCGCGGTGTGGCTGGTGCTCAC
>NZ_MUKA01000125.1 GCF_002150735.1 Streptomyces africanus | reverse complement strand
CCACCGGCACCGAGCAGCTGATCGCGTCCAGTGCGGGGGTGTCGTAGCGCAGTGCGAATCCGAAGCCGACGATGCCGGTCACGCCCTCCTCGCGGTCCACGGACCAGCCGCGGGCCCGGACCCGGGCGAGGTCGGCCGCCAGGGACTCCCGGCTCGTGTGCGTGTGGGGGGTCAGCGCCTCGTACGGCCCCTCGGGCAGCTCCGCGTCCGGGCGCTGTGCCAGCAGGGCCTTGCCCAGGGCCCCGGCGTGCGCGGGCAGGCGCCGCCCCACCCGGCTGATGGTGCGCAGGTACTCGTGCGACTCCCGCGTCGCCAGATAGGCCACGTCCCGGCCGTCCAGCCGCCCCATGTGGATCGTCTCGCCGAGCGCCTCGGACGCCTCGTCGAGATACGGCCGTACGACCCGGACCCGCGGGTCGGAGTCGAGGTAGCTGGTGCCGGTGAGCAGGGCGTGGATGCCGATGCCGTACAGGGAGCCGGTGATGTCGGTGCGGACCCAGCCGCGCGAGATCAGGGTCTGGAGCAGCGCGTACATCGAGCTGCGGGGCACGCCGAGTTCGTCGGCCAGCTCCTGGAGCCGCGCCGGGCGGTCGCCGCGCGCCGCGAGGAGTTCCAGCAGTTCGACCGTGCGGGCCGCTGACTTCACTTCACGGACGCCCCCTGTGTCTGGCATGTGCCGATCGTAATCGGACAGCCCCGCGCGGTTGACGTTCGCGTATCCAACCCGCATTCTCATACATAGATGACGTCTACATGAGGAGATGGCCCGGAGATGGCCCCGGAAACGAGCGAGGAGATGCCCGTGAGCGCTGGAGCGAGTGCGGTCGCGCACCGCCTGCGGGAGGGCATGGCCGACGGCGTGCTGTCGTTCCCGCTGACCAGCTTCCGCGACGACGGCAGCCTCGACCCGGACGGCTTCCGCGCCTATGTCGCGGACCGGCTCGCCGCCTCGCCCGGCGCGGTCTTCCCCGCCTGCGGCACCGGCGAGTTCTTCTCGCTCGACGAGGACGAGTACCGGCAGGTCGTCGCCATCACGGTCGAGGAGGCGGCGGGCCGCGTCCCCGTCGTCGCGGGCATCGGCTACGGCTGGGCGCAGGCGGTCCGGTTCGCGCGCATCGCCGAGGACGCCGGAGCCGACGCGCTGCTCGTGCTGCCGCACTACCTCGTCGCCGCCCCGCAGGACGGCCTGGTCGCCCAGCTGGAGCAGATCGCCGCCCGCACCCGGCTGCCCCTGATCGCCTACCAGCGCGGCCAGGTCACGTTCACCGCCGAGTCGCTCAGGCGCATCGCGGCCCTGCCGGGCGTCATCGGCCTCAAGGACGGCCACAGCGACCTCGACCGGCTCCAGCGCCTCACGCTCGCCGCGCCCGAGGACTTCCTGTTCTTCAACGGCGCCGCCACCGCCGAGATCCAGGCCCGCGCCTACGCCACCGTCGGCGTCCCCGCCTACTCCTCCGCCGTCCACGCCTTCGCCCCCGAGATCGCCGGCGCCTTCTTCGACGCCCTGCGCGACGGCGACCACGGTACCGTCGACAAACTGCTGCGCGGCTTCTACGTCCCGCTCGTCGAACTGCGCGACCGCGTCCCCGGGTACGCCGTGTCACTGGTGAAGGCGGCGGCCCGGCTGCGCGGCCACCCGGTGGGCCCCGTGCGCGCCCCGCTCACCGACCCCGCGCCCGCCGACCTGGCCGCCCTCCGCGCCCTCCTCACCGCCGGGCTCGACCTCGTGGGAGCCGCTCTGTGAACCTCGCCATCACCGATGTACGGCTGACGCCGATCCTGGTCGCTGACCCGCCGCTGCTGAACACGCAGGGCGTGCACCAGCCCTACACGCCCCGGCTGATCGTCGAGGTCGTCACGGCGGACGGGGTGACCGGCGTGGGGGAGACCTACGGCGACACCAAGTACCTGGAGCTGGCCCGGCCCTTCGCCGAGCGGCTGAAGGGGCGGCAGGTCAGCGATCTGAACGGGCTGTTCACGATCGCGGACCAGGTCGCGGTGGACGCGTCCCGGGTCGAGAACGCCGTGGACGTCGGCGGGCTGCGCGGCGTCCAGACCGCCGACAAGCTGCGTCTCTCCGTCGTCTCCGGCTTCGAGGTCGCCTGCCTCGACGCCCTCGGCAAGGCCCTCGGGCTGCCCGTGCACGCGTTGCTCGGCGGCAAGGTGCGCGACGCCGTCGAGTACAGCGCGTACCTGTTCTACAAATGGGCAGGCCACCCCGAGGACGTCGCCTGCGAGAAGGACGACTGGGGGGCCGCCGTCGACCCGGCCGGGGTCGTGGAACAGGCCCGCCGGTTCACCGAGCGGTACGGCTTCACCTCCTTCAAGCTCAAGGGCGGCGTCTTCCCGCCCGACGAGGAGATCGCGGCCGTCCGGGCGCTCGCCGAGGCGTTCCCCGGGCATCCGCTGCGGCTCGACCCCAACGGCGCCTGGTCCCTGGAGACCTCACTGAAGGTGGCGCGGGAACTCGGGGACGTCCTGGAGTACCTGGAGGACCCGACCCTCGGCACCCCCGCCATGGCCGAGGTCGCCGAGCGGGCCGGGGTGCCGCTCGCCACCAACATGTGCGTGACGACCTTCGCCGAGATCAAGGAGGCGTTCACCAGGGGCGCCGTCCAGGTGGTGCTCTCCGATCACCACTACTGGGGCGGACTGCGCAACACCCAGCAGCTCGCGGCCGTCTGCCGCACCTTCGGCGTCGGCGTGTCGATGCACTCCAACACCCACCTGGGCATCTCGCTCGCCGCGATGACCCACGTGGCGGCCACCGTCCCGAACCTCCACCACGCCTGCGACTCCCACTACCCTTGGCAGTCCGAGGACGTGCTCACCGAGCGGCTCACCTTCGAGGGCGGCAGGGTGACCGTGTCCGACGCGCCCGGGCTCGGCGTGGAGCTCGACCGTGAGCGGCTGGCCGTGCTGCACCGGCGGTGGCTGGATGACGACGGTGCGCTGCGCGACCGGGACGACGCGGCGGCCATGCGGGTCGCCGACCCGGAGTGGGTGACGCCCTCGATGCCCCGCTGGTAGCCCCGGCTCCCACCTCGTCCACGGGGCGCGCGGGGGCCGGTGCGAGCTGACGGAACGGGTGGGCCTGGCGTGATCGGCGTCACGTTGTCGGTGGTGTGGTGCACACTGGCCTGATCCGTACCACGTCAGGGAGCGCATCGTGACCGCGTCCACCGCCCCGGCCGGAAAGGGCCCGGCCGGAAAGGGATCGCACCGCCAGAGCCAGGTCGATCCCCTCGCCCCGCTGCGCGCGCCGGAGGATCCGCCCTGGGACGTCTACCTCACCGGCACGGTCTTCCTCGACATCATCTTCACCGGCCTCGACTCCGCCCCGGTGCGCGGGACCGAGTCGTGGGCGCGCGGGATGGGATCGAGCCCCGGCGGCGTCGCCAACATGGCCACCGCCCTGGCCCGCCTCG
>NZ_MUKA01000660.1 GCF_002150735.1 Streptomyces africanus | reverse complement strand
CCGGCGGTGGTACGAGAACGAACTGGGCTGGCCGACGGTGCCCGGCGATCCTCTGCGGCTGGTGGTGGGGGTGCGCTACGACGTCCTGGACGTGCCCTCCGAGGCGGGACACGCGGCCCTGCGGCGCCTGGCCCCGGCCTCTCCGGTGGCTGTGCTCGGCGACCGGATGCGGTTCCTGGTGGCCGCGGGCACGGCGGAGGAACTGTCCGGGCTGCTGGAGTGGCTGGAGTGGGGAACCCTGCCGATCGCCGGGGGTGAACACGCCGGGTGGGCCAGCGCCCTTCGGCGAGAGGGGCGGGACGCTGCCCCGCGAGAGCGACTCGCTGTTGCCCTGCGAGACGGGCGGCGCGTTGTTCCCCGAGCCCGGCTTCTGCCGTGGCCGGCCGCTTCCCCTGGGCCGGTTCGGTTCCCAGGGGGCCGCCGTGTGGCTGCGGCCCCCCGAGCCGGGATGCGAGGTCGAGGCCTCGCTGCCGACGCTGTCGGCCTTGGGGGGCGGTGGAGACGCCCCCGATCTCGTACGGCTGGTGAACACGGTGGCCACGCAGTGCCACCGGGTCCGGCTGCGGCGCACGCGTGCCCAGCCGCCGGCCTTGCGCGCGCAGGGTCGCTAGTGCCGCTGTTCAGCCGTTGGCCTTCTCGTAGGCCTCGCGGATGGTCGCGGGAACACGGCCGCGGTCGTTGACCTCGTAGCCGTTCTCCTTCGCCCAGGCGCGGATGGCCGCGGTGTCCTGGCTGCCGCTCGAAGCCGCACGCGCCTTTCCGCGCCCGCCCGAAGCACGGCCTCCGGTACGACGACCGCCCTTCACGTAAGGCTCGAGAAGGCCGCGGAGCTTGTCCGCATTAGCGGTGGTGAGATCGATCTCGTACGTCTTGCCGTCCAGCGCGAACGTGACGGTCTCGTCCGCCTCGCCGCCGTCGAGGTCGTCGACAAGAAGGACCTGAACCTTCTGTGCCACCGGATTTCCTTTCATCGATATCTTCAGGGCCGGGTGTGCCGGCGTCCGCCGTATCGCCGTCCCCTGTTATATGCAGTACTGCAGTACCTCGGAAAGCAAACCGCTTTTGCCGGAAAAACACAAACCCTCGGCAGAGACCGGCACCCCCGCCTCCGTCCGGAAACGTGCGCGTTTCGGACATAGGGCACCCGGGCAGGGCGGCGGTGCGGAATACGTCTTGAGGAACCGGGCGGGCGGTCATGCGACCGGCTTGCGACTGGCTTGTGTCCGTCCCGGTGATCACAGATGCAGAAGCATCCGGCTGTTGCCCAAGGTGTTCGGTTTCACTCGTTCGAGACCGAGGAACTCCGCGACACCCTCGTCATAGGAACGCAGCAGCTCCGCGTAGACATCCGTGTCGACAGGAGTCTCGCCGATCTCCACGAAGCCGTGCTTGCCGAAGAAGTCCACTTCGAAGGTCAGACAGAAAACACGGCGAACGCCGAGCCAGCGAGCAGTGTGCAGCAACTTCTCCAGCAACTGGTGTCCGACGCCCGCGCCCTTCAGACCGGGCTTCACGGCGAGAGTACGGACTTCGGCCAGGTCTTCCCACATCACGTGCAGGGCGCCGCAGCCGACGACCTCGGCGTTGTCGTCCCGTTCCGCGACCCAGAACTCCTGGATGTCCTCGTAAAGCGTCACCGTTGCTTTGTCGAGCAGGATGCCGCCGCGGACGTAGGCGTCGAGGAGGCGGCGCACGGCCGGGACATCGCTCGTACGTGCCCGTCGGACGGTGATGGCTTTTGTGGGGGCTTCAGGGCTCTTCGCGGACATGACGGGGACGCTATCGCCCACCGGGGTCCTGAGCAGAGGCGGGGTTCTCCGGCCGTTCAGCCGGTTCCGTTCGTTCCGGCGCTTCCGTACGTTCCGGCGGTTCCGTTCCTTCCGCCGGTTCGGCCGGTTCCGACGGTCCGGTCGGTTTCCGGGTTTCCGGGACCTGGGCGATGCGTACGGCATCGCGGAGAGTCTCTCGCTGTTCCTCGCTCATCATGCCGAAGAAGGCGACGAGAGCCGCGGCGGGGTTGTCGCTCTGCGACCAGGCGTCGTTCATCAGGGCGGCGGCGTAGGCGGCGCGTGTGGAGACGGCCTCATATCGATAGGCGCGGCCTTCCGCCTCGCGGCGCACCCAGCCCTTCTGATGGAGATTGTCCAAAACGGTCATCACGGTGGTGTACGCGATGGACCGCTCCTTCTGAAGATCTTCCAGGACTTCTCGAACGGTCACCGGGCGGTTCCACTTCCACACCCGCGACATGACCGCGTCTTCGAGTTCTCCCAATGGGCGAGGCACACCTCAGAACAATAGTGGGAGATCTGGGTAATGGCGTGGCGGACGTGCGCTTCACCGGCGAACGGGAGCAAAAAGGGCGTACGACTCGAAAGTGCGGGCCCTCGCGGGGGGGGCGGCCGCACGGAGTCGTACGCCTCGGAGCGCTGCGCCCAGGGGGGCGGCGGCAGCGGCCGGGTCAGGCCTCGGCCTTCGGGGGCGTCGTGGAGGACTGCCGGGCACCCTCCACGCGGGCGAGGGCGGCATCGACGGCCGCGTCCTCCTTGGCCTTGTTGGCGCCGCCCTGTGTCTTCACGATCACCCGGATCACGCCGATGAAGAAGATGGCCATGACGACCGGGGGCAGGAGCGCGGAGACGTAGTCCATGGATCCAGAGTAGCCACGTCAGCCCGCGGCGAGCTGCTGGGGGTTGGCCGGGGGTGGCG
>NZ_MUKA01000124.1:1335-2315 GCF_002150735.1 Streptomyces africanus | reverse complement strand
GCGTCGGGGGTGCGGGCTGGCTCGGGCGGGCTGAAGGTCGGCGCACGGGCCACAAGCTAGGGGTGCGGGACTGCGGTGACTACGGTCTGTTCGGCCAGGATCACGGATTGTAGGAAGCTACGGCTACCGGCGGGTTCGACCGGGGCTGAAGATCGTCTGTCGGCCGGGGCAGGGATACGGCGAGGATGGCGCCGGGCCCGGCGAGCGCGGGCCCGGAAAGGCGGCCAGTCAGGTGAACGGCAAGCTCAGTGGGCATATTCGCGAGCGTCTCCTCGCGACGAACTTCTGGCATCTCGCGACGGTGGGTGCGGACGGTGCGCCCCAGGTGTCGCCCATGTGGGCGGACATCGAAGGGGAGTACGTCATGGTCAACACGTCGATCGGGCGGGTGAAGGAAGAGAATCTGCGGCGCAATCCGTACGTTTCGCTGTCCCACCACGACCCCGGGGACCCGTACGACCGGGCGGAGATCCGGGGGAAGGTCGTCCGGTTCGTGGAGGGCGAGGAGGCGGAGCGGGCGATGGACCGGCTCGCGCGGAAGTACCTCGGGGAGGACCGGTATCCGTGGCTGCTGCCCGGGGAGCGCCGGGTGATGCTGCTGATCGAGCCGACGCGGGTGCGCAGGCTCGAAGGGGTGGAGCCGTTCCGGGCGGGAGTCCTGCCGGACGGGACGGACGGCTGACGGACGGCTTCGGAGGGCCTTCGGGCGGGCCCTCCCTAGCGCCAGTCGGGCGTGCCCGGTGCCGGTGGTAGCCGGGATTCGATCCTCGCCCGGATGTCCCGCATCACGGCGACGATGCGCGCCTCGTGCTCCGGGGTCAGCCGGGCCACCGGGACCGAGCAGCTGATGGCGTCGACGGCCGGTGTGCCGTAGCGCAGGGCGAAGCCGAAGCCGGCGATGCCGGGCACCGTCTCCTCGCGGTCGACGGAGTAGCCGCGCTCGCGCACCCCGGCCAGGTCGGCGAGGAGGGCCGCCCGCT
>NZ_MUKA01000124.1:0-1290 GCF_002150735.1 Streptomyces africanus | reverse complement strand
GTGGATCGTCTCGCCGAGCGCGTCCGACGCCTCGTCGAGGTACGGGCGGACCACCCGGACCTGCCGGTCCCCGTCCAGGTAGCCGGTGCCGGTGAGCAGGGCGCGGATCCCGATGCCGTAGAGGGAGCCGGTGGCGTCCGTGCGGACCCAGCCGGCGTCGACGAGCGTCTGGAGCAGCTGGTACATGCTGCTGCGCGGTACGCCCAGCTCCTGCGCGAGCTGGTCGAGGCGCGAGGGCTTCTCGCCCCGCCCTGCGAGCAGTTCCAGCAGCGCGACGGTCCGGGCCGCCGACTTCACGCCGCGGACACCTCTGCTCTCCTGCATGCGCTCATCGTAGGTCCGCGCCAATCCGTGATCGCCCGGCCATTGACCCGGCACGTTCACCCACTTAGCCTCCATCTGCATACGTGGACACCGTCTGCATACAGGGATGGACACCGGTTCAAAGGGGAACTGCCTTGCCTCTGCTCGTAGTCGGAATCAGCGTTCTGGTTCTGCTCCTCCTCATGACCAGGCTGAGACTCAACGGCTTCGCGGCCCTGCTGCTCGTGGCGGTCGGGGTCGCACTCGTCCAGGGGATACCGGTGGCGACCATCCCGGACGTCCTCTCCGAGGGCATCGGGGACCAGATCGGCGACACCATGCTGACCATCGGACTCGGCGCNNTGATGGGGGACGCGGGCGCCGCACAGCGCATAGCCGGCAAGCTCCTCGACGCCTTCGGGCCGCGCTGGGTCCAGGTCGCCATGGTGGTCACGTCCATGCTGATCGGCGTGACCATGTTCTACGAGGTCGCGTTCGTCATCATCGTGCCCATCGCGTTCACCCTGGTCAGGGTCACCGGCGCGAAGCTGCTGTGGGTCGGCCTGCCGATGTCCATCGCCCTGTCCACGATGCACAGCTTCCTGCCCCCGCACCCCGGCCCCACCGCCGTCGCCGCGACCTTCCACGCCTCCGTCGGACTCACGCTGTTCTACGGCCTGTTCGTCGCCGTGCCCGCCGGTGCGCTCATCGCCCTGACGTGGCCTCGCCTCCCGTTCGTCGCGCGGCTGACGCCGGCCATCCCCAAGGGCCTGGTCAGCGAGCGCGAGTTCACCGACGAGGAGATGCCGGGCCTCGGCTGGTCGCTGTTCGTGGCGCTGTTCCCCGTCGTGCTGATCGTGGCCGCCGCCGTGACCGACATGGCCGCCTCGGGCGACAGCCCCTTCCTGCACGTCGTCGCCTTCGTCGGGTCGGCGCCGATCGCCCTGCTGCTGACCCTGTGCCTGGCGATCTGGGTGTTCGGGCCGC
>NZ_MUKA01000659.1 GCF_002150735.1 Streptomyces africanus | reverse complement strand
CCCACGCGGCTGCGCTGGCCGCCGGAGAGGTTGCCGGCCAGGGCGTCCGCGTGGGTGGTGAGGTCGACGTCGGCTATCGCGCGGGTGACGTTGTCGTGGCGGCGGTCGGCGGCGGGCCGGCCGGGGTCGAGTATCGCGGCGAAGTAGTCGAGGTTCTGGCGGACGGTCAGGTCGTCGTAGACGGACGGGGCCTGGGTGACGTAGCCGATGCGGGTGCGGAGGGTGGGGTGGCCGGCGGGGTGGCCGAGGACGTCGAGCGTGCCGGTGACCTTGGCCTGGGTGCCGACGATGGCGCGCATGAGGGTGGACTTGCCACAGCCGGAGGGGCCCAGCAGGCCCGTGATCTGGCCGCGGGGGACGGTGAAGGCGAGGTTGTGCAGGACGGTGCGGGGGCCTCGGGTGACGGTGAGGTGCTTGGCGTGTACGGCTGTGGTCTCCGTGGGGGTGTCGGCGCCGGCGCCCGGGCGTGGTGGGTCAGGAGCATTATTCATCATGTGATGAATAATGCTCCTGGGGGTGGGACGCGTCAAGCAGGGGTCTTCGCGAGGAGGAGGATCACGTCGTAGACCTCTTCGACCATGCCGTCCGGGAAGGCCTTGAGGAGGTGCTCTCGTTCCTCGGCCAGGAAGGCCGCGGTGTGGTCCTCGCCGTGTACCAGGAAGACCGAGTGGCTGCCGATGTTGGCGAGGTGGGTGTCCACCGGGACGCGGCGGCTCCAGCGGACCGTGCGGCGGGTGAAGTCCAGGCGGCCGGTGGGGTCGGCGGCGCGGGCGTTGACGTTTCGCCGCTCGGCGGCCGTGTCGATGCCGAAGTGGCGTTGCGTGCGGACGGCGGCTTCGGCGATCCACGGCACGTCCAGGGCCTCGGTGTTCCACCAGAGGGCGAGGGCGCCGCCGGGGCGCAGGACGCGGAGGGCCTCCGGGACGGAGCGGGACTGGTCGGTCCAGTGCCAGGCCTGGGCGTAGGTGAGGAAGTCGACGGAGGCGTCGGCGAGGGGGAGGTCGTCGCCGGTGCCGCGGACGATCGGGATGTCGGGGAGGGTGCTGCGGAACTGGGCCGCCATGCCGTCGCCGGGCTCTACGGCGACGGCATGGCGGCCCA
>NZ_MUKA01000658.1 GCF_002150735.1 Streptomyces africanus | reverse complement strand
CCCGCACCGTGCAACTGGATCGCCCGGTCGAGAATGTCCACCACCGCCCGGGGCGTAGCGATCTTGATCGACTGGATCTCGGTGTGCGCCCCCTTGTTGCCCACCGTGTCCATCAGCCACGCGGTCTTGAGCACCAGCAGCCGCAACTGCTCCACGGTCACCCGCGCGTCCGCGATCCAGTTGTGCACCACACCCTGCTGGGCCAGCGCCTTCCCGAAGGCCGTCCGGGACACCGCCCGCCGGCACATCAGCTCGATCGCCCGCTCCGCCATCCCGATCAGCCGCATGCAGTGGTGGATCCGCCCGGGACCGAGCCGGGCCTGCGCGATGGCGAACCCGCCGCCCTCCTCGCCGATGAGGTTCGACGCCGGCACGCGCGCGTGGTCGAAGATCACCTCGGCATGGCCGCCGTGGTAGTGGTCCTCGTAGCCGAAGACCTGCATCGCGCGCTCGATCGTCACACCCGGCGTGTCACGGGGGACCAGGATCATCGACTGCTGACGGCGGATGTCGGAACCCTCGGGGTCCGTCTTGCCCATCACGATGAAGATCTTGCAGTCGGGGTGCATCGCCCCGGAGATGTACCACTTGC
>NZ_MUKA01000123.1:202-3831 GCF_002150735.1 Streptomyces africanus | reverse complement strand
GCCCAGGCCGCGGAGGAGGCGTGGGAGCAGGGCCGGGGATGGGAGTACGCCGAGGCGCTCCTGGGGCGGGTCGAGGAGCTGGGCCGTAAGGGAGAACCCTTCCTGGTCGAGCTGGCCCGCGAACTGGACCTGGACGCCGAGGAGTTCGACACCGCCCTGATCGACGGCCGGCACATCCTGATCGTGGACGCCGACCAGGCCGAGGGCAAGGCGATCGGCGTGACCGGCACCCCGACGTACGTCATCGGCGGCGAGCGCCTCGACGGAGGCAAGAGCCAGGAGGGGCTGCGCGAGCGGATCGAGCAGATCGCGGACCGGCTGCTGGCCGGGCCGGAGCAGGAGCAGGAGCAGGAGAGCTGACCCGACGCACCCGCCCGCCCCCGGCTCCGGCCGGGCCGGCCGCTGGGCCGTTACAACAGCGGCTTGTACATCGCGTACAGGTTCGTCTCGTAGCCGAGCGACGCGTAGAGCCGTTCGGCCGGGGTGTTGCCGGCGAAGACGTTGAGGCCGATGGTGCGCCGGCCCTCGACGATCGTCTGCGCCTCGGCCAGCAGCATGAGGGTGCGGCCGTGGCCCTTGCCGCGGTGGGCGGCGTGGGTCTCGACGTCGAAGACGAAGGCGCTGTCCTCACGCAGGGCGAGCCACAGCGTGCCCACCGCCGTCCCCTCGTGTTCCACGACGCTGACGAGCATGCCGGGGGTGGCGAGGCCGTCGGGCAGCAGGGTGGCGTGGTCCCGTTCCGACTTGACGCGGGCCTCGGCCTCCGGGACGCCCCGCTCGATCCAGCTCTGCGCGTAGTCCTGCTTGCCCTTCTCCAGCCAGGGGCCGAACTCCGCCTCGGTCATGGGCCGGGCACGGCTGCCCTCCGGCAGTTGAGGCGGGGTGTCGCCGAGCGGTTTGGCCATGCCGCGGTTGCGGACGACGTAGCCGAGCGCGGTGGCGAGCCGGAACGCCGCCTCGGAGTCGGCGGGCACGGTCGCCTCGATGCGGCGACACCCCCAGCCGCGCGCCACCTCCTCGGCGGCCAGCGCGGCCACCGTGCCCCGGCCGCGCCTGCGGTCCGGTTCCTCGATGCGCAGCTTCATGATCCGGGCCACGGTGTCGCCGAACACGGGATGCGTGCCGAGGTGTATCGCCCCTACGGGACGGCTGTTCACGCACACCTGGTAGCGGCGTGAGCGCGTTCCGTCGGCGTTCTGCTGAAGCGGCTCGGTCGGCCGCAGGGTCGTGGTCATCAGGGGTGTTCTACCCCCAACCACGGCCCTGGTCAGCCGAATATGCGGGAGCTGTCAGGGGTCGAGGTCGTCCCCGGACCGCTCCTCGAAGATCCGCATGGCCTTGGCGGTCACCGGGCCGGGCGCGCCGGGCAGCTCCCGGTCGTCGACCCGGTGCACGGCCTGCACGTCCCGCAGGGTGGACGTCAGGAAGACCTCGTCGGCCCGTTCCAGGACGTCCAGCGGCAGGTCGGTCTCCTCGGCGCCGGTCCATTCGATCGCGAGCGCGCGGGTGATGCCCGCGAGGCAGCCCGAGGCGAGCGGCGGAGTATGGATCTCGCCGTCGAGGACGACGAAGACGTTGGACCCCGTGCCCTCGCAGAGCTGTCCCACCGTGTTGCCGAACAGGGCCTCGGAGGCGCCCTGTTCGCGGGCGCGGGCGAGGGCGACGACGTTCTCGGCGTACGAGGTGGTCTTCAGGCCGGTGAGCGCGCCGCGCTCGTTGCGGGTCCAGGGGACCGTGATCACGGCGGTGGAGTCGGGCCGGCGGGCCGTCTCGCCGAGGGCGACGACGAGGGTCGGGCCCTGCTCGCCGCGGTCGGAGCCGAGCGGGCCGTGACCGCCGGTGTAGGTGATGCGCAGGCGGCCCAGCGGCATGAGGTTGGCCTCCAGGACGGCGGCACAGGCGCGGCGCACCTCGTCGTGGTCCGGGTCGGGCAGCCCGAGGCCGCGCGCCGACCGGGTCAGCCGGTCGAGGTGCCGCGTGAGCGCGAACGGCCGGCCGTCCACGGCCTTCACCGTCTCGAAGATGCCGTCGCCCACGGTCAGCCCGTGATCGAAGACGGAGACGCGGGCGGACTCCATGTCCTGCAAGCCGCCGTCGAGCCAGATCTTCACGTCAGGTCCTCTCCACTCACCTCATACGCTTCCGACGCTATCGCGAGCAGCCGGGCCGCCTTCAGCTCGGTCTCCCGCCACTCCCCCTCGGGATCCGAACCCCAGGTGATGCCGGCGCCGGTGCCGAAACGCAGCATGCCGTCGGCCCGGTCGATCCAGAAGGTACGAATGCCGACGGCCAGCTCTCCGGCCTGCCGGTCGGCGTCGACCCACCCGATCCCTCCGCAGTACGGCCCTCTGGGCGCCGTCTCCAGCGCGTCGATGATCCGCAGCGCGCTCGACTTGGGCGCGCCGGTGACGGAGCCGGGCGGGAAGGCGGCGGCGAGCAGCTCGGCCCAGCCGGCCCCCTCCCCCAGCTCACCGCGGACCGTCGACACGAGATGGACCAGCCCCGGGTGCTTCTCGACGGCACACAGGTCGGGCACCGTCACACTGCCGGTGGCGCAGACGCGCCCGATGTCGTTGCGGACGAGGTCCACGATCATCACGTTCTCGGCGTAGTCCTTCTCCAGCAGGTCCGCCTCGGTGCGGCCGGTGCCCTTGATCGGCCCGGACTCGATGACGCGTCCCTCGCGCCGCAGGAACAGTTCGGGGGACGCGGTGGCGATCTCCACTCCGTGACCGGGCAGGCGAATCGTTCCTGCATACGGTGCCGGGTTGCCGAGGGCCAGCAGGGCCGTGAGGGCGTCCACGTCGGCGCCGCGCGCGACGGGCGCGGACAGCACCCGGCACAGGTTCGCCTGGTAGACCTCGCCGGCCGCGATGTGCTCGCGGATCCGCCGCACCGCCGCCGTGTACGCGGCGCGGTCGAGCGACGACGTCCAGCCACACGCCGACGGGCCCCGCCACGCGCCGGGGACGGGGGCGGACACGGCCGCCTGCCGCACGTCCCGGAAGCGTGCGCAGGTCAGACGGCCCTCGAAGTCGGCGCAGACAGCCCAGAAACCGCTGGATTCCAGGGCTTCGGGATCGTCCGTGACGTCGAGGAGCCCGGTGGCGACACGGTCGCCGAAACGGGCGAGGGGTGGGAGGTCGAGCACGCGGTCGAGTCTATGGCGGGTGTCCCGCGGGTGACCGGCGGATGTCCGTTCGTGAGGCCCTGTGACCGTCCTGAGCAGGGGAAGCGCAGCACGCTGCGCAAACGCGTTTTTGTGCTGGCCCCGGAATCCGCTAGAGTTCAACTCGTCGCCGGGCCGCGAGAGCGGGCCGAAACGACAGGCGGACGTAGCTCAGTTGGTAGAGCGCAACCTTGCCAAGGTTGAGGTCGCGAGTTCGAACCTCGTCGTCCGCTCGAAGGAACACGGGGCTTCCGGGCCCTACGCTCCTGGTGGAGTGGCCGAGAGGCGAGGCAACGGCCTGCAAAGCCGTCTACACGGGTTCAAATCCCGTCTCCACCTCCAAGGACGATTAGCTCAGCGGGAGAGCGCTTCCCTGACACGGAAGAGGTCACTGGTTCAATCCCAGTATCGTCCACTGGATCTGCTCGTGGATCCGACCCGCGCGATTAGCTCAGCGGGA
>NZ_MUKA01000123.1:0-140 GCF_002150735.1 Streptomyces africanus | reverse complement strand
GGGGGCTTCGTCGTGCCGCGATCCTCGTGTCAGGACGAGAACAGCATGCGTCCGAAGCTCTGCCGGTGGTGACCGTGGTGGCCACCATGGTGTCCGTGACCTCCGTGCGGGGCGCCCCAGGCGGGGGCCGGCGGGGCGCC
>NZ_MUKA01000657.1 GCF_002150735.1 Streptomyces africanus | reverse complement strand
CGGGGGCCGGAACAGGGCCGGCCGGGTACGACGCCGCCGCCGGGCGGTCCGGTGGCCGGGGAGAGGACGGCGCCGGGTGGGCGTCGTCGTACGGGGAGGAGGCCGGGCCCTACGCGCCGGGAGTGCCGTACCGGCCACCCAACCCGGCCACCAATCCGTACTTCCGGGTGCCGGACGAACTGCGAGCACCGGAGGACGCGCGGCCACGCGCCGGCGAGCCCAGGGCACCTCACGAGCCACCGTCGGGCAGTGACCCCGCTGCTCACCAGGACGGAGACGTGTACGGCGCGCCCACCGTGGCGCGACCGGTCGGGCCGCCGCCGCGCGGGCCCCGTGGGGGGAAGTAGCCCGCACGGGCGGGGACAGGGCACGCAAGGTGCGCGCCACCCACACGTCACCCAGTGTTCGCTGTCCGCCAGGCGGACCTCACGGGCGGTACGACCTGCCCGCCGGATACGGTGGAACCACCATGAGCGCTTCGCAGACTTCGTCCTCCGACGTTCCCACGCTCCTTGTCAAGATCTTCGGCAAGGACAGTCCGGGCATCACGGCCGGCCTCTTCGACACCCTCGCCGCCTACTCCGTCGACGTCGTCGACATCGAGCAGGTCGTCACCCGGGGCCGAATGGTGCTGTGCGCGCTCGTGACCGAGCCGCCCAAGGGGCTCGAGGGCGATCTGCGGGCGACCGTCCACAGCTGGGCCGAGTCGATGAAGATGCAGGCGGAGATCATCTCCGGCCTCGGCGACAACCGGCCGCGCGGGCTGGGCCGCTCCCTGGTCACCGTGCTCGGGCATCCGCTCACCGCGGAGGCGACCGCGGCGATCGCCGCGCGCATCACCAAGACCGGTGGCAACATCGACCGTATCTTCCGGCTCGCCAAGTACCCCGTGACCGCCGTCGAGTTCGCCGTGTCCGGCGTGGAGACCGAGCCGCTGCGCACCGCCCTGGCGCCCGACGCGGCCAAGCTCGGCATCGACGTGGCGGTCGTCGCCGCCGGTCTGTACCGGCGCGCGCAGCGCCTGGTCGTCATGGACGTCGACTCGACGCTCATCCAGGACGAGGTCATCGAGCTGTTCGCCGCGCACGCCGGCTGCGAGGACCAGGTCACCGAGGTGACAGCCGCCGCGATGCGCGGCGAGCTGGACTTCGAGCAGTCCCTGCACGCGCGCGTGGCGCTGCTGGAGGGGCTCGACGCCTCGGTCGTGGACAAGGTGCGCAGCGAGGTGCGGCTGACGCCGGGCGCCCGCACCCTGATCCGTACGCTGAAGCGGCTCGGCTACCAAGTCGGCGTCGTCTCCGGCGGTTTCACCCAGGTCACCGACGATCTGAAGGAGCGGCTCGGGCTGGACTTCGCCCACGCCAACACGCTGGAGATCGTCGACGGGAAGCTGACGGGCAAGGTCACGGGCGAGATCGTCGACCGTGCCGGCAAGGCCCGGCTGCTGCGCCGGTTCGCCGCCGAGGCGGGGGTGCCGCTGTCGCAGACCGTGGCGATCGGTGACGGTGCCAACGACCTGGACATGCTGAACGCGGCCGGTCTGGGCGTCGCCTTCAACGCCAAGCCGGTGGTGCGCCAGGCCGCGCACACCGCGGTGAACGTCCCCTTCCTGGACACCGTGCTGTACCTGCTGGGGATCACGCGCGAAGAGGTCGAGGCGGCGGACACGCTCGACACGGTCTGAACCGGCCGGGCGAGCCCGGCACCGCGACGGTGCCGGGCCCCGCTCACGCCGAGTCGGTCGCGGAGTCGGTCACTCGGTCGGCGCCCAGTAGTCCCGCAGCGTGGCCACGCCCGGCTCCAGGCTCTTCCACGAGCCGGTGAAGGACAGGAGGGCGAAGGCGGCGGCCGGGAACCCTCGACGGCTCATCCGGTCGCGGGCGTCGCCCTCGGCCGTGCCCGCCAGGATGTCGGCGAGGCCCTGGACGGCCGGGTTGTGGCCGATCACGAGGATGTTCTGCGCGTCGTCGGGAGTCTCGTTGAGCACGGCGATCAGTTCGCCCGGCGAGGCGTCGTAGATCCGCTCCTCGTAGACGGTTTTCGGTCGCTGCGGGAACTCCTGGACGGCGAGCTTCCAGGTCTCCCGGGTCCGGACCGCGGTGGAGCACAGGGCCAGGTCGAAGGCGATGCCGGTGTCGGCCAGCCTGCGCCCGGCCTCCGCCGCTTCTTTTCGGCCCCGGTCGGCGAGCGGACGCTCATGATCGCTCACCTGTGGCCAGTCGGCTTTCGCATGGCGGAAGAGGACAATCGTGCGGGGTTCTGCGACGCTCATAAGATCCAGCTTCGCACGAAACACGCCACGGGGCGCAGGGAGTTGACCACCGGTTTCTGCCGTGCTCAGTGGGCTATCAGCTGCCGGGCCCGCTCGAAGAGGTGGGTGATCAGGGGGTCACCGGTGGCCGCCTGGGCATCGGAGGGGTTCAGGATCAGCGCGAGCAGCGCGACGAAGGCGAGCGTGGGCAGGGCGAGGGCCCACCAGGGCAGCCGGCTGTCGGCGCCGGCCCGGGTAGCCGGGTGGGGCCGGGCGTGCGTAGGAGC
>NZ_MUKA01000122.1:326-24525 GCF_002150735.1 Streptomyces africanus | reverse complement strand
GACCGAGGCCGCCCCCGGCACCCCGGCCGAGCGGCTCATCGTCGGCTACAAGTCCGGCGCGACCGAGGCGAAGTCCGACAAGGCCGCCGCCGCCGACGCCGCGGCCAAGGCCGAGAAGACCGGCGAGGACGTCGACTTCCAGCGCCGCCTCGGCACCGGCGCCGCCCTCGTCGACCTCGGCACCCACCCCGCCCGGGCGGACGTCGCCGACGTCGTCGCCCAGTACCAGGCCGACCCGCAGGTCGCCTACGTCGTGCCGGACCGCCTGAACAAGCCGACCGCCACCCCGAACGACACCGACTACGGCAAGCAGTGGGACCTGTTCGAGTCCACCGCCGGCATGAACGTCCCGGCCGCCTGGGACACCGCCACCGGCAGCGGCGTCACCGTCGCCGTCATCGACACCGGCTACGTCACCCACTCCGACCTGGCCGCGAACATCGTCGGCGGCTACGACTTCATCTCCGACACCGCCGTCTCCGTCGACGGCAACGGCCGTGACAGCAACCCGGCCGACCCGGGCGACTGGTACAACGCGGACGAGTGCGGCCAGGGCATCCCGGCCTCCGGCTCCTCCTGGCACGGCACCCACGTGGCCGGCACCATCGCCGCCGCCACCAACAACGGCAAGGGCATCGCCGGCATCGCCCACGGCGCGAAGATCTCGCCCGTCCGCGTGCTCGGCAAGTGCGGCGGCTACGACTCCGACATCATCGACGCCATCACCTGGGCGTCCGGCGGCACCGTCTCCGGCGTGCCCGCCAACACCAACGTCGCCAAGGTCATCAACATGAGCCTCGGCGGGGGCGGCGCCTGCTCCAGCGCCACCCAGAGCGCCATCAACGGCGCCGTGAACCGCGGCACCGCGGTCGTCGTCGCGGCCGGCAACGAGAACCAGAACGTCTCCAATGCCTCCCCGGCGAACTGCAACAACGTCATCGCGGTCGCCGCGACCAACCGCGCCGGCAGCAGGGCCTCGTACTCCAACTACGGCTCACTCGTGGACATCTCCGCCCCCGGCGGCGAGACCCGCACCTCCACCGCGGGCGGCATCCTCTCCACGCTGAACTCCGGCACCAAGACGCCGTCGAGCGAGAGCTACGCCTACTACCAGGGCACCAGCATGGCCACCCCGCACATCGCGGGCCTCGCCGCCCTGATGAAGTCGGCCAACTCCGCCCTCACTCCGGCCCAGATCGAGTCGGCCATCAAGGCCAACGCCCGTCCGCTGCCGGGCACCTGCTCCGGCGGCTGCGGCGCGGGCCTCGCGGACGCCGCGAAGACGGTCCAGGCCGTCAAGGGCGGTTCGTCCACCGGCACGACCTTCTCCAGCACCACCGCCGTCGCCATCCCGGACAACGGCGCGGCGATCGAGTCGCCGATCAGCGTCACCGGCCGCAGCGGCAACGCCCCCTCCGCCCTCCAGGTCGGCGTCGACATCACCCACACCTACCGCGGCGACCTCGTCATCGACCTGGTCGCGCCGGACGGTTCGGCGTACCGTCTGAAGTCCGCCGCCTCGGACTCCGCCGACGACGTGAAGACCACCTACACGGTGAACGCCTCCGGCGAGAGCGCGGGCGGCACCTGGAAGCTGCGGGTCCAGGACACCGCGGCGCAGGACACCGGCACGCTCAACGGCTGGAAGCTGACCTTCTGATCCTTCTGAATCTCCCGGTCCTCGGCCGACGAGGACGCTGAACGGGCAGCTCACGAGCGGGCGGGCCGGCCGGTGCGGATGGGGCACCGGCCGGCCCGTCTTTACGCGCGGCCGCACAACCCCCACAGTTAGATACCGAACGCGCTGTTTTCTTTCACCAGTTGCGATTGTTTTGCCGGATGTGCACCCGCACTCCGGCATACTGGTGTGGTGTACGCCGTCTGAGGGTGAGTTATCGTGTACGGGGGGTAAAAACAAACGGCATGACCCGTTCATTTCTGTCCCAGGAGAGTTCAGTCGATGGCGAGGCAGTTGCGAGCCGAGCAGACCCGCTCGACGATCATCACGGCCGCCGCTGACCTGTTCGACCGTCGCGGCTACGAATCGACCAGTCTCAGCGACATCGTGGAGCACGCTCAGGTCACCAAGGGCGCCCTGTATTTCCACTTCGCGGCGAAGGAGGATCTCGCGCACGCGATCCTCGAACTTCAGTCGCACACCGCCCGCCGGCTGGCGGCGGAGACCGACCATCGGGGCCATACGTCCCTGGAGGCGCTGATGCGCCTCACGTTCGGCATCACCCGCATGTCCGTCGAGGACCCGGTCCTCAGGGCCGGACTGCGGCTCGCCACCGGGGAGATCCGGCCCCGGCCGCCGCTGAGCCATCCGTTCACGGAGTGGCTGGACATCGTCACGGCCCGGCTCGTCGGCGCGGTCAAGGAGGCCGATGTCCACCCGGACATCGATGTCGACGTCGTGGCCCACTCGCTGGTCTGTTTCTTCGTCGGCACCCGGGTCGTGGGCCGCTCCCGCGAGCCGGTCGCGCGCCAGCCCCGCCGGACGGCCGAGATGTGGAACATACTCATCCGCGGCCTGGTCCCGGTCACCCGCCGCGCCCGCTACCTGAGCCTGGCGGCCCGCCTGGAACGCGAACTGGCACCGGTCTGACGGTCTCGGGCAGGACTGTCCGGCCCGGCCGAGGCGCCGGTCAGGTTGGCCAGGGCGGGGTGCCCGCGCGTTACGGTGAGCCGCATGCCCGAGATCCCCTCCGCACCCGTGCTCCTCGGCGACCAGCCGGGCTCCTTCCCCCACAGCGTGCTCGCCGAGCGGCACCCTGCCATCATCCGGCAGGTGCGCGAGGCCTTCCCCTACGAGCCCTGGCAGCACCGCGCGCTCGACGACCTGCTGGCCAACTGCACCAAGGGCGAGATCGAACCGCTGCCCGCCGACGCGCACGACCGCGACCTCTGGGAGAGCTGGGGACTGCGCGAGTACGCCGGCCGGTCCTGGTTCGACGTGCCGTGGCTCTGGTCCGAGAGCTGGTTCTACCGCCGGCTGCTCCAAGCCGTCGGCTACTTCGGCCCCGGCCCCTGGCAGGGCATCGACCCCTTCCGCCCCTTCAAACGGGCCGAACTCGACTCCCGCGAGACCGACGAGGAACTGGCCGCGCTCGACGACCTCGCCGGCCGGACCGCCGGCGAACAGGCGCAGGCCCTGCTGCACGGCTCCCTCTGGGGCAACCGCGCCGACCTCGGCTTCCGTCTCTCCGCCGAAGGCGCGCGGGCCGCCGACGCCGCCCCCGGACTGGTGGCCGACGACAGCGACCGTCTGTGGGCCCTGCTCGGCAGCGCCGGCACGGGCACCCTGTGCCTGGTCGCCGACAACGCGGGCCGCGAGCTCGTCCCCGACCTGCTCCTCATCGCCCACCTCCTGGCCCACGGGCGCATCGGACGGGCCGTCCTGCACGTCAAGCCCTACCCGTACTACGTCTCCGACGCGACCACCGCCGACGTCGTCGACGCCCTGCGCCGCCTCACAGGCGCCGGGGGAGCGGCCGCCGAGTACGGACAGCGCCTGTGGGCCGCCCTGGCCGACGGCCGCCTGACCCTGCGCGCCCACCCCTTCTCCTGCGCCCCGCTGCCGTACGAGGCGATGCCCGCCGGCCTGCGCGCCGACTTCGCCTCGGCCACGCTCACCGTCGTCAAGGGCGACCTCAACTACCGCCGTCTGGTGGGCGACCGGCTCTGGGCCCCGACCACGCCGTTCCCCGGCGTCACCGCGTACTTCCCCGGCCCCGTCGCCGCCCTGCGCACCCTCAAGTCCGACGTGATCACCGGCCTCGACGCCCGCACCGAGGCGGAACTCGTCGCGGCGGAGGACCAGCGCTGGCGCACCAGCGGCACGCACGCGCTGATCCAGGTCCGGACTCCCTAGGGGGCCCACATGCTCCGGCGAGAACTCCCGCATTCGGCCCCGATTCACGCGATGGTGTGATCATGTCCGGCCCCGCGGATGCCGCCGCGAGGCGCCGGGTAGGGCCCGGCCATGACGCAGCCGTTCGAACTCCCGCACTTCTACATGCCGCATCCCGCGCGGCTGAACCCCCATCTCGACGAGGCCCGGGCCCATTCGACCGAGTGGGCGCGCGAGATGGGCATGCTGGAGGGTTCCGGCGTCTGGGACCAGGCCGACCTCGACGCGCACGACTACGGCCTGCTCTGCGCCTACACCCACCCCGACTGCGACGGCCCCGCCCTCTCCCTCATCACCGACTGGTATGTGTGGGTCTTCTTCTTCGACGACCACTTCCTGGAGAAGTACAAGCGCAGCCAGGACCGCGTCGCCGGCAAGGCCCACCTGGACCGGCTGCCCCTCTTCATGCCGCTGGACCTCTCGACTCCCGTACCGGAGCCGGAGAACCCGGTCGAGGCGGGTCTCGCCGATCTGTGGGCGCGTACGGTGCCGACGATGTCGCAGGACTGGCGCCGCCGCTTCGCCGTGGCGACCGAGCACCTGCTGAACGAGTCCCTGTGGGAGCTGTCCAACATCAACGAGGGGCGGATCGCCAACCCCGTCGAGTACATCGAGATGCGCCGCAAGGTGGGCGGCGCCCCCTGGTCGGCGGGCCTCGTGGAGTACGCGACGGCCGAAGTGCCCGCGCCCGTGGCCGAGTCCAGGCCGCTCAGGGTGCTCATGGAGACGTTCTCCGACGCCGTGCACCTGCGCAACGACCTGTTCTCCTACCAGCGGGAGGTCGAGGACGAGGGCGAGAACAGCAACGGCGTGCTCGTCCTGGAGACCTTCTTCGGCTGCACCACCCAGGAGGCCGCCGACACCGTCAACGACGTCCTCACCTCCCGCCTCCACCAGTTCGAGCACACGGCGTTCACCGAAGTGCCCGCGGTGGCCCTGGAGAACGGCCTCACGCCCGGCGAGGTCGCGGCCGTGGCGGCGTACACCAAGGGACTCCAGGACTGGCAGTCCGGCGGCCACGAGTGGCATCTGCGCTCCAGCCGCTACATGAACGAGAACGCGGCGCGCGGCGGCGGCCCGTGGCCGGGATGCACCGGCATCGGCACCTCCGCCGCCGACGTCCGGGCCCTGCTCGCCGCGGCCGGCGCGGAGCGGCTGCGGTCCTACACGCACGTGCCGTACCAGAAGGTAGGGCCGTCGCGGATCCCCGACATCCGCATGCCGTTCCCGCTGGAGCTCAGCCCGCACCTGGACAACTCCCGCCGGAGTCTGCGCGACTGGGTGGAGCGCATGGGCATCCTCGCCGAGGGCGTCTGGGACGAGGACAAGCTCCGCGCCTACGACCTCGCGCTCTGCTCGGCGGGCCTCGACCCGGACGCCACGCCCGAGGCACTCGACCTCAGCGCGCAGTGGCTCGCCTGGGGCACCTACGGCGACGACTACTACCCGCTGGTCTACGGCCACCGCCGCGACCTGGCCGCCGCCCGGCTGACCACGGCCCGCCTGTCCGACTGCATGCCGATCGACGGCGCTGAGCCGCTGCTCCCGGTCAACGCCATGGAGCGCGGACTGCTCGACCTGTGGCTGCGCACCACCGCGGAGATGACGCCCGAGGCGCGGCGCACCCTGAAGGACGCGATCAACGTCATGACCGAGAGCTGGGTGTGGGAGCTGTCCAACCAGCTCCAGAACCGCGTCCCCGACCCGGTCGACTACCTGGAGATGCGCAGGGCGACCTTCGGCTCCGACCTCACGCTGAGCCTGTGCCGGATGGGGCACGGCCCGGCCGTCCCGCCCGAGGTCTACCGCAGCGGCCCGGTCCGCTCCCTGGAGAACGCCGCGATGGACTTCGCGTGCCTCCTCAACGACGTCTTCTCGTACCAGAAGGAGATCGAGTTCGAGGGCGAGATCCACAACGCGATCCTCGTCGTGCAGACCTTCTTCGGCTGCGACTACCCGACCGGGCTCGGCATCGTGCACGACCTGATGAGCCAGCGCATGCGCCAGTTCGAGCATGTCGTCGCGCACGAACTGCCCATCCTGTACGACGACTTCCAGCTCACGGAGGAAGCGCGCGCGGCCATGGCGACGTATGTGACGGACCTGCGGAACTGGATGGCGGGCATCCTCAACTGGCATCGCGAGGTGGACCGCTACAAGGACGAGTGGCTCTCCCGCCGCGCCCACGGCTTCCTCCCGGACCGGCCGCCGGCCGTGCCCGCCTTCCGCTGAGGCGGCGCTTTCCGGCCAGATCGACTCGGAACGGGACATGACGGAACCCCCGGTGGTGCGCCGGGGGTCTTCCTGAGTGAGAGGAACAGACAACGCACCGCACGGGGGGTTTCACCTTGACCGACATCATCGACAAGCCGGCCGACGCCATGGACACGCGGGACCAGGCACCCGCACCGGCCGAACTGACGCCGTACATCGCGCCGCTGCCCGTCCCGCCCGTCCTGCGTCCCGCCTCAGGCGACGTCCTGCGCGAGACCGAGATCGCTCTGCGCCCCGCCTGGGTGCGCCTGCACCCGCAGCTCCCGCCGACCCTGATGTGGGGCTACGACGGCCAGGTGCCGGGCCCGACCATCGAGGTCCGGCGCGGGCAGCGCGTGCGCATCGCATGGACCAACCGCATCCCGAAGGACAGCCAGTACCCGGTCACCTCCGTCGAGGTGAAGCTGCGCCGGGACGGCCGCCCGCAGGCGAGCACCGAGCCCGGGCGCGACGGAGTCGAACCGAACAAGGACGTCGCGGCCCTGCCCGCCTGGTCCGTGACCCACCTGCACGGCGCGCAGACCGGCGGCGGCAACGACGGCTGGGCCGACAACGCGGTCGCCTTCGGCGACGCCCAGCTCTCCGAGTACCCGAACGACCACCAGGCGGTGCAGTGGTGGTACCACGACCACGCCATGAACATCACCCGGTGGAACGTGATGGCGGGCCTGTACGGCACCTACCTCGTCCGTGACGACGAGGAGGACGCCCTGCATCTCCCGCGCGGGGAGCGGGAGATCCCGCTGCTGCTCGCCGACCGCAACCTCGACACCGACGAGGACGGCCGCCTCAACGGCCGGCTGCTGCACAAGACGGTGATCGTCCAGGACGCGAACCCGGAGACGGGCAAGCCGGTCTCCATCCCGTTCACCGGCCCGTACACCACGGTCAACGGCCGGATCTGGCCGTACGCCGACGTGGAGTCCGGCTGGTACCGGTTCCGGCTGGTCAACGCCTCCAACGCGCGCATCTACGACCTCGTCCTCGTCGACGAGGAGAACAACCCGGTCCCGGGCGTCCTCCACCAGATCGGCAGCGACGGCGGACTGCTGCCGCGACCCGTCCCGGTCGACTTCGACGAAAGCCTGCCGGCGCTGACCGCGGCCCCGGCCGAGCGCTTCGACCTGCTGGCCGACTTCCGCGGGCTCGCGGGCCGGACCCTGCGCCTGGTCAACAAGGGCCGCAACCAGCCGCCGGGCGTGCCGGACCCGGCGGGCGACGTGCCGTATCCGGACGTCATGGAGTTCCGGATCGGACAGACCTGCGAGCCGGACACCTTCGAGCTGCCCACGGTGCTCTCCGGCTCCTTCCGCCGCCTCACCCACGACATCGGACACGGCCACCGCCTGGTCGTCCTCACCCCGCCCGCCACGAAGGGCGCCGGCGGCCATCCCGAGATCTGGGAGATGGCGGAGGTCGAGAACCCGGGCGACATCCAGGTCCCCACCGACGGCGTCATCCAGATCACCGGCCCCGACGGCACGACCAGGACGTACCGGCGCACGGCACGGACGTTCAACGACGCCCTCGGACACACCATCGCCGAGGGCAGCCACGAGCAGTGGAGCTTCCTCAACCTCGCGCCCATCGTCCACCCCATGCACATCCATCTGGCCGACTTCCAGCTCCTGGGCCGTGACGCCTACGACGTGTCGGGCTTCGACCCGGCCGTGGGCGGGACTCGCGCGCCGATCCGGTACGACGCCGGCACCTCCCTCCCGCTCGCGCCCAACGAGCGCGGCTGGAAGGACGTCTTCCGGGTGCCCGGGAACCAGCTGCTGCGCGTCATGGGGAAGTTCGACGGCGCGCACGGCCGGTTCATGTACCACTGCCATCTGCTGGAGCACGAGGACATGGGCATGATGCGGCCCTTCGTCGTGATGCCCGCGCAGGTGCTGAAGTTCGACCACGGCGGTGCCCACGGCGGCCACGGGGAGGGCCACACGGGCTGACCGGCCTGACCGGTGCCGCGGCCACGGCTCGCACCGCATCCGGAACGCCGGGTGCGGTGCGAGCCGTGCCGTCGTTCCGGCATCCCCGGCGGCAGGGAGGCCGGATCATTCTCACTCGTTCGTGGCTCATCGCGCGCCGGAGTGCCGGGTAGAGCACCAGCCATGATCGTTCCGCATCAGACCGCGCTGCGACCCAAGCCGATGCCGGGTCAGGAACCCGCCGGTGCGGCGTCGGCGACGGGGTCCGGCCCGTCACGGCCCCGCCCGCACACCGCCCGCCGTCGTTGGCGGCGGCTGCTCAACGTGCTGTTCGCCGGGTTCGCCGGCGTGGTCCTGGTCCTGTCCGGGATCGGCCTCGGGGCGATGGGCGCCACCGTGATCGGCCAGGGCGCGGGCATCGATCCGCGAGGGCGGCACACACCGTCGCCGGCCGGCCCCTCGTCGTCCGCCGCCGTGTCCGAGCCCGCCGCCGTGACCCTCGGCGTGGAGGTCATGGACGCCGGGAAGCCGGGGGCCCTGGTCGTCGGGCTCCATGTCCCCGGGCCGGCTCAGGAGGCGGGCCTGGTCCGCGGTGACCTGCTCCTCGTCTTCGGCACGACCCGCATCGACACGGCCGCCGACCTGGCCCGGGCCGTCGCCCGCGCCCGTCCCGGCGCCGAGGTGAAACTGACCGTGCGGCACCGCAGCGGCGGCTACCGGCAGCTGACGGTCGTACCGGCTGTCGCCACCTGAGGCATCTCGTCGCTCGCGCCCCCACGACGACCGGACGATTAATGGATGGCCGGCATCCAGGCATTACATCTAATGCCTGGGCAATGCTCTGCCATTAGCGTCGATGCTCAGGCGAAGTGCGCAGACCGCTCGCGCCGCCCCCTCCGGCCGGGCAGGATGCTGCCCGTAGCCCCTTCGTCCGTCCCTGGGAGGCCCGGATGACCGGAAGCACGGCCGCGTCCTTCACCGCCGACGACTACCGGGCCCGTATGGAGCGCGCCGCGCGGACGGCCGCCGAGGCCGGTCTCGCGGGCCTGCTGGTGGCCCCGGGACCGGACCTGGTGTGGCTCACCGGCTACACGCCCCCCGCGGTCACCGAACGGCTCACCCTGCTGGTTCTCGCCGCCGGGCAGGACCCCGTCCTCGTCGTCCCCGCGCTGGAGGCCCCGGACGCGCAGCAGGCGGCCGGCGCGCCCGCCCTGGCCCTGCGCGACTGGACCGACGGCAAGGACCCCTACGCCGCCACCGCCGCCCTGCTCGACGCCTCCGGCCGGTTCGGCATCAGCGACAACGCCTGGGCCCTGCACCTGCTGGCCTTGCAGCAGGCCGTGCCCGGCAGCTCCTACACGTCGCTCACCGAGGCCCTGCCGATGCTCCGCGCCGTCAAGGACGCGGCGGAGCTGGAGCTCATGACGGCCGCGGGAGCCGCAGCCGACGCGACGTTCGAGGAGATCCGGAACGTCCCCTTCGCCGGCCGCCGGGAATCGGAGGTGGCCGCGGACCTCGACCGGCTGCTGCGCCGGCACGGGCACGAGCAGGTCGACTTCACCATCGTCGCCTCCGGACCGAACGGCGCCAACCCGCACCACGAGGCCGGCGGCCGCGTCATCGAACGCGGCGACATGGTCGTCCTCGACTTCGGCGGACTGAAGGACGGCTACGGCTCCGACACCTCCCGCACGGTCCACGTCGGCGCACCCACCGACGAGGAACGCCGCGTGCACGACATCGTGCGCGAGGCCCAGGAGGCGGGGTTCCAGGCCGTGCGGCCGGGCGCCGCCTGCCAGGACGTGGACCGGGCCGCCCGCGCGGTCATCGCCGCCGCCGGCTACGGCGAGTACTTCATCCACCGCACCGGACACGGCATCGGCGTCACCACCCACGAGCCGCCGTACATGATCGAGGGCGAGGAGCGGCCCCTCGTGCCCGGCATGTGCTTCTCCGTGGAGCCCGGCATCTATCTGCCCGGCCGGTTCGGCGTGCGCATCGAGGACATCGTGACGGTCACCGAGGACGGCGGGCGGCGTCTGAACACCACCTCCCGCGAGCTGGTCATAGTGGGGTGACGGCACCGATGTCCACCACACGCCTCCCGAACGGCAACGGCGCGACCATGACCCAGGCACCGACACCCACCGCGGACACCGTCCGCCGGCTGGTCCGTTCCCTGCTCAAGGACGGCGGCAAGGACGGCCAGGAAGGCAAGAGGGGCAGGAGCGGCAGGGAGCCCGAGCGGGGCAGGGGCCCCGACATCCGGCCCGCCGCCGAGGGCGCCGCCCCGGCCACCTGGTGGGTCGGCACCCGCCATGTGCTGCGCCTCGCCCCCGACCGCGACGCCACCGTGCGCCAGCGCCGCGAACTGCGCCTGCGCGACCTCGTCCGCCCGCACGTCCCGGTGGCGGTGCCGGTCAGCGTGGCGCACGGCGAGTGGGCGGCCGGACTGACCTACACGCTGGACACCAAGCTGCCGGGCGGCTCGGGCGAGGAGCACGACGTGTCCGCCGTCGGCGAGGCCGACCTCGCCGGGCTGCTCTCGGGGCTGCGCGAGGTGCCGGTCCGGCAGGCCGAGACCCTCGGCGTGCCGCGGGCCGCGCCGCGCTCCCTGGAGGCGCTGCGCCGGGCCGCCGTACGCGCAGCCGAACGCCTCGCCGACGCCGACGAGTTCGACGCCGCCCGCCTGAACCAGCTCACTGCGCCGGCCGCGGCCCAGCTCGCCGCGCAGTCCGGCTCGGCGGTCCTCACCCACCACGCGCTCACGGGCGGCCATCTCGTGGTCAGCGCCGACGGACGCGTGCGCGGTGTCCTCGGCTGGGCCGGCGCGGTCGTCGGCGACCCGGCCGAGGACATCGCGGGCCTCGCGCTCGCCGTCGGCTCACCCGCCGCCGTACGCGCCGCCACCCTCGCCGGCTACGGCGCCCGCCCCTGCCTGCGCGGCCTGTGGCTGGCCCGCTGCGACACGGTCGTCCACCTCGCCGAGGCCCTCACGGGCCGGGACACGGGCCGGCTCACCCCGCTGCGCACACAGCTGCGCCGGGCCTGGGAGCCGATCCTGCTGGAAAGGGTCACGGACCTCCGGGACACGGACGACGCCCTGTAGCGGCGCGGGCTGCCGTGTGCCGTACGGCTATCCTCCGCCCATGAAGCGCGCCGTCGCGGCCGTGTCCCTGCTGGCCGCCGCCCTCACGTGCCTGACCGGCTGCTCCGGCACCGCCGCCCGGCCCGAGCCCGGTGCCACGGCTTCCCCGGCGCGGCAGCCGACCCCGGCGGAACGCATCACCAGGCTCCTGGTCGCCCCGGCCGACCTCGGCACCGGCTACTCGGTGCGGGAGTTCGACCCGGCCGAGGGGAAGTCCGTCTTCGCCAGGTCCGCGCAGGAGATCACCGGCGACGCGTCCTGCACGCCGCTGGCGGCCATGACGCACCAGTTGCCCCTCGGCAGGCCGCAGGCCTTCCTCAGCCGCGTCGTCACGACCGAGGAGGCCCCCGGCACCCGGATCTACGTCACCCTCGCCACCTACGGCCAGGGCATGGCCGTGACGGCCATGGACACCCTCCTCGCCGACGCCGTGCAGGGCTGTTCCCTCGGCTTCACCGCCAAGGCGAACGGCACCAGCGAACTGTACGACCCGTTCGAGCCCGAGGACACCCCCGCGGTCGGCGACGAGGCCCTCGCCTACCGCGGGGTCGTCACGGTCGAGGGCGGCGCGTCGAGGCCGATCCGCACCACCGTCGTACGCCACGCGGACGTCATCGCCGTCTACACGGCGGTGGGCGGTGCCTTCATCGCGCGACCGGGTCTCCTGGCGCCCGTGATCGAGGCACAGGACGCGAAGCTCGGCTGACCCCTCCTGACGCTAGGGCCCGTCTGACAAATTCCCGCCTGCTCCGCGACGCCTGGCACGCACGCTCGCCGCGTTGCCGAACCGCCCACGTGGCTCCTCCCCCACGCTCGAACAACCTCGCGCGGGGGGACCCCCATCGAGGGCGCTCCGGAGCCTTGCGATCGCACGCACCAGACGCCGCGGAGCCCGCCCTTCGGGCGGACGACGGGAATTTGTCAGACAGGCCCTAGTCCTGGACGAGCATCACGGCCGATTCCGCGGGCAGCCGCACCACCCCGTCCGCCCCGGGGGTCTCCACCGGCTCCCACGCGGCCAGCACGCGCGCGTGCGGGACGCCGAGCGGCAGCGCGGCCGGTTCCGGCGCCAGGTTCACCGCCACGAGGACGTCCCCGCGCCGGAAGGCGATCCAGCGGCGCTCCTCGTCGTAGGCGACCTTGGTGTCGGCGAGGTCGGGATCGGTCAGGTCGGGCTGCTCGTGGCGCACGGCGAGGAGCTGCCGGTACCAGGACAGCACGCGCGCGTGGGGCTCGCGTTCCGGCTCGGACCAGTCGAGGCAGGAGCGGTTCCGGGTCGCCGGGTCCTGCGGGTCGGGCACGTCCTCCTCCTTCCAGCCGTGCGCGGCGAACTCCCGCCGCCTGCCCCGCCGTACGGCGTCCGCCAGCTGCGGGTCGGTGTGGTCGGTGAAGAACTGCCAGGGCGTGCCCGCCGCCCACTCCTCGCCCATGAAGAGCATCGGTGTGAACGGAGCCGTCAGGATCAGTGTGGCCGCACAGGCCAGCAGCCCGGGGGAGACCAGGGCCGAAAGGCGGTCACCCTGGGCGCGGTTGCCCACCTGGTCGTGGGTCTGGCTGTAGCCGAGCAGGCGGTGCCCGGCCACCCGCGTACGGTCCAGGCGCCGCCCGTGGTGCCGCTCCCGGAAGCTGGAGTACGTCCCGTCGTGGAAGTAGCCGCCGGTGAGGGTCTTGGCGAGCCCGGCGAGGGGAGCGCGCGCGAAGTCGGCGTAGTAGCCCTGCGACTCGCCGGTCAGCGTGGTGTGCAGGGTGTGGTGGAAGTCGTCGTTCCACTGCGCGTGCAGCCCGAGGCCGCCCTCGTCCCGTGAGGTGATGAGCCGCGGGTCGTTCAGGTCCGTCTCGGCGACCAGGAACAGCGGCCGGTCCACCTCGGCGGCCAGGGCGTCCACGGCCGTCGACAGTTCCTCCAGGAAGTGGAGCGCGCGCGTGTCCACCAGCGCGTGCACCGCGTCCAGGCGCAGTCCGTCGATCCGGTAGTCGCGCAGCCACGCCAGCGCGCTGCCGATCAGGAACGCGCGCACCTCGTCCGAGCCGGGCGCGTCCAGGTTGACCGCGGCGCCCCAGGGCGTGTGATGCCGGTCGGTGAGGTAGGGCCCGAAGACGGGCAGGTAGTTGCCGGACGGGCCGAAGTGGTTGTGCACCACGTCGAGCACCACGCCCAGGCCCAGTTCGTGGGCCCGGTCGACGAAGCGTTTCAGCGCCTCGGGCCCGCCGTACGGCTCGTGCACGGCCCACAGCGAGACGCCCTCGTACCCCCAGCCGTGCGTGCCCGGGAAGGGGCACAGCGGCATCAGCTGCACGTGCGTGACGCCCAGTTCGGCGAGATGGCCGAGCCGCTCGGCGGCCGCGTCCAGGGTGCCCTCGCGCGTGTACGTGCCCACGTGCAGCTCGTACAGCACCGCGCCGGCCAGCGGCCGGCCCCGCCACCGCGCGCGCCACTCGTAGCGCTCGTGGTCGACGACCGCGCTCAGCCCGTCCGGGCCGTCCGGCTGCCGGCGCGAGCACGGATCGGGCCGTACGGGACCGTCGTCCAGCGCGAAGCCGTACCGGGACCCGTCGCGCGCGTCCGCCTCGCCCCGCCACCATCCCGCCCGTTCCGGATCGCGTTCCAACGCGCGTGTGACGCCGTCGCACTGGAGCGTCACACGGCCTGCCTGCGGTGCCCACACCTCGAACTGCACGGACGGTTCCCCTTCGTCTGCTCACCGTGATGTAGCCCGTCCATGGTGCGTCAAACGCGATCAATCCGCTGGTGCATCCACCCATTTGCGGCGGGTCTCGGCAGGTACGCGCGCGTGGCGGGCGTTTTCCCGTTTCCTGGACAGCCCGGCCGCACTGCCCGACAATCACGAACGTGACGTCGTCCTTCGAGTTCAACACCTACCCCGCGCGGCTCTCCGACGTGGAGCGCGACAGGGCGCTGAAGGTGCTCCGTGACGGCGTCGCGATGGGCCGCCTGTCCCATGACACGTTCATCCACCGCATGGAACTGGCACTCGCCGCCCGCCGCCCGGACGAGCTCGCCGTGCTCACCGCCGACCTGCTCACGGAGAGCCGGTTCTCCCGCCTGGTGTTCGGCACCGTGGAGGCGGTCTCCGGATTCACCGTACGGCTGCGCGGGGCCTGGCGGGCCGAGAAACTGCCCAAGCTGCTGCTGCCCCACCCGGCGCACGGCCACCCGCTGCGCATAGGCCGCGATCCCGCCAGCGGACTGCGCCTCAACCACGAGACGGTCTCCCGCGTCCACGCCGAACTCCGCCACCAGGGCGGCATGTGGGTCCTGCGCGACCTCGGCTCCACCAACGGCACGACGGTGAACGGACGCCGCGTCGTCGGCGCGGCCGTCGTCCGCGAGGGCGACCAGGTCGGGTTCGGGCGGATGACGTTCCGGCTGTCGGCCGGCTGACCGATCACCGCCGACGCGGTCGGCTGACCGGAAACCGAGCCGCGCCTTAGCTCTGGCCTTGGATTTACCGGCTGTCGCTCCTTGGGGAGTGGCTCAAAACCCATTGCGTTCCACGGTGTTGACGTACCCCTGAAGTCGTGACTGACTGTGTTTACGCCATGTACAGCTGGTGAAGCGACGGCACCGCATCGGGGAGGTGTGCCCTGCCGCCCCTCCTGCGCTACCCGACCGTCGACGAACTGGGCGCCCGGGCCGCCGCACTCGTCGCCCGCCACCCGCGAGACGCCCGGCTGCGCAGGATCGGCACCTCCCGGGCGGGCACGCCCCTGTGGCTGCTCTCCGTCGGCCACGGCAGCCGTCAGGCCCTCGTCGTCGCCGGACCCCACGCCAACGAACCCGTGGGCGGCGCCACCGTGCTGCGCCTGGCCGAGCGGGCGCTGGCCGATCCGCGGCTCACCGAGGGCGCCGACGCCACCTGGAACCTGCTGCTGTCCCTCGACCCGGACGGGCTGCGCCGCAACGAGGGCTGGCTGACCGGCCCGTACACACTCGGCCAGTACTTCCGGAACTTCTTCCGGCCCGGCTTCCTGGAGCAGCCCGAGTGGCTGCCCGACGGCGCGGCCGGCGCCGCCCTGCCGGAGACCCGCGCGCTGCTCGACGTCCAGGACGAGCTGCGGCCGTTCCTCCAGTGCTCCCTGCACGGCGTCGACGTCGGCGGCGGGTTCGTCGAGCTCACCGACGACCTGCCCGGCCTCGGCCGGCGCCTCGCCCACATCGCCGCCCGGCTCGGCGTCCCCCGCGAACTCGGCGCCTACGACGCCCTGTACTGGCCCGGCCTCGGACCCGCCGTCTACCGCATCCCGCCGCCGCGCCCGGCCGGCCTCGCCGCGGCCATCACGGAGGCCGCCGTCGAGTCGACGTGGTTCCACCCGCACCGGCACGGCACCGTCACCGCGGTCGTCGAGGCACCCATGTGGGGCGTGGCGGCCGTGACGGACGGCTCCCCGCCCGCCGACCGGGACGCGGTGCTGCGGGCCGTGAGCCGCACCCTGCGCCACGACACGGGGCTCCTGCGGCACCTCCTGGCCCGCGTCCGGCCGCACCTCGCCGCCGTGCCCGACGCGGCGCGCCTGCTCGCCCCGGTCGACGACTATTTACTGGTCTGCCCCGGACTCGCCGACGCCTGGGACCCCGACACCGGCGACGGCGCGGCCCACCCCCTGCCGCCGCTGAGCACCGCCCACCTCGCCGCCCTGCGCATCTCCGGGCGCCGGCTGGCCCTGCGCACCGCCGGGCTCCTGCACCAGCTCGTGCGGGCCGCCGGGCACGACCCGGCGGGGGCGCTTGCGGAGCTGGACCGGCTGATCGACGAGTGGTGCGCCGACTACCGCGAGAACTGCGGGGCGCGCTGGATCCCCGTGGCGCGGCAGGCGGAGTACCAGGCGCGCGTCGTGCTCGCCGCCTTCGAACTGGCCGCGCGGCACACGCGCGCGTGCTCCCGCCCGGACGAGCCAGGGTGGGAGCCGGGGGCGGCGGTGCCGATCCAGCGGGAGTGACGCCGCCATGACGGCGCGGGCGGGGCCGGTGGCTACGACGTCCCCGCGCGCGCGTGCAGCGCCGCGGCGACCACCGTGCGGGACTGGTGCTCGACCTGGTGCTCCAACGGCACCCAGCGGGCCCGGAAGCGTTCCGCGAACGCGTCGCTCCAGGTCTCCACGAGTTCCTCCAATTGCCCGGCCGCCCGGTCGTCGGTCCCGCGCAGCACCCGCCGCAGCATCGCCGCCGCCCGCAAAGGCACCCGGCGGGCGAACGCGTCCACGCTGCCGACGTACGCCCGGGTGCGGTCGGCGGGCGGGGTGTGCACCAGGTCGTCGGCCAGCCCCGGCACCAGTTCCAGCCCCCACCGCGCGGCCCGCAGCAACGGCCCGTCCAGGTCCGCGAGCCGGGGCAGCGCGCCGTCGAGGACCCGCGTCACCTCCAGCGCGTCCCGTCGCAGCCGTCCCGCGAGCCGCCCGATCGCCGCCGCCGGGGCCGGATGCGGAGCCGGGTCGTCCACCAGGTCGCTCGCCCACATCGGCACCTCGACCACCGCGGTCAGACCGCCGTAGCGGTGGGCGTGGTACCAGGTGCTGCGCCGCGCGTCGTCCGGCAGGCTCGGGTACGCGGGCCCGGCCTCCGGCGGGGGCATGACGTGCACGCCCGGCCCGGAGGCGGGCCAGCCCGCGGCGTCCGAGGCGCCGGTCTCCACCGGGATGTGCAGCTCCGCCGCGGACTTGGCGAACGGCTCGGCCAGCCCGGGCACGTCCTTCGTCAACTGCACCCAGCTGCCGCCCAGGTCCGTGCCGTGCAGCGTCACCTGGAGGTACGGGCGCAGCTCGTCTATGACGCCGGTCAGGGCCCGGGTCTCGGGCGGCAGCCGGTCGGGCGGCAGCACGGACGGCGCCCACTCCGGCTGCTCCGGGCCCGCGGGGCGGAAGAAGCCGAGGTGGTAGTCGAACAGGCTGCGCGGCGCCGGCGTCACGTGCAGGCTCGCCCCGTCGGGGTCCGCGCACAGCAGGAAGTGCCAGGAGATGCCGTCGCGCAACTCCCGCAGTTCCAGCACACGTCGGGCGAGTGCCAGCAGGGTGCAGGAGCCGGTCGGCTCGTTGGCGTGGGCGCCGGCGACCACCAGCACGGCACGGGGGGCGCGGCCCACCGACAGCAGGTGCAGAGGTCTGCCCGCACGCGAGGCACCCACCTGCCGCAGGGTGCACAGCCCGGGCCGACGAGAGGTCAACGCCCGGGCGGCTGAGACCTGTTCGGCCACCGTCGGGTAGCGCAGCTCCGGCAGGACACTCACCCCCGTCACATCCGCCCGAGTTCGCCATCGCAGTACCCCACGGCCATGGTGCGGTGTCAAGGGCCCGACGGGGGAGGCTCCAGGGGGCGCCCGGAAGCATGGCCGGCCGGGTGCACGGCGGGCGCACCGGGCGGTGTGCGGTGGTGCACCGGACGGTGTGCGGTGGTGCACCGGACCGTGTGCGTCACCGTGGCCCGTGTGGCGTCACCGGCGCGGTGTCACTGCTGGTGCAGCCCGCGTCCGGCCAGGGTCAGGAACACCTCGCCGACCGCCTCCGACAGGGTCGGGTGCGGGTGGACGTGCCGGGCCACGTCGGACGGCTCCGCGTCCCAGCCGACGATCAGCTGGCTCTCGGCGATCATCTCCGACACGTGCGGTCCCACCAGGTGCACGCCCAGCACGCGTCCGCCGCCGGCCTCGGCGACGACCTTCACCATGCCGCCCTGCCCGTGCACCATGCCCTTCGCGACGGCGGTCAGCGGCATGCTGTCGACCTCCACCTCATGACCGCGCGCGCGTGCCTCGGCCTCGCTCAGACCGACGGCCGCGGTCTGCGGCGACGAGTACGTGACCCGGGGCACCGCCGCGTAGTCCACGGGCGCGGACGGCACGCCCGCCAGGGTTTCGGCCACCAGCAGCCCTTCCGCGAACGACGCGTGGGCCAGTCCGAGCGACGGCGGCGGCAGCAGGTCGCCCACGACGTGGACGCCGGGCACGGCCGTCTCCAGCCGGTCCCAGTCGGCCGGTACGACGAAACCGCGCTCGTCCGTGGTGAGGCCCGCGGCGGCCACGTCCAGGCCGTCGGTGACCGGGGCCCGCCCGACCGCCACGAGCAGCCGCTCCGCCTCGACCGTGAGGGTCTCGCCCCGGGCGGTACGCACGCGTGCGCGGATGCCGTCGTCGAGGACCTCGGCGTCCAGGAGCCGGGCGCCGGCCCGCACGTCGATGCCGCGCTTCTTCAGACCGCGGGTGAGATGCCGGCTCACGTCGGCGTCCTCCAGCGGCACGATCCGGTCGGCGGCCTCCACGAGGGTGACGTCGGCGCCCAGGGAGCGGTGGAACGAGGCGTACTCGACGCCGATCGCACCGCCTCCGAGCACCAGCACGGACGCCGGGAGCCCGGGCGCGAAGAGCGCGTCGTCGCTCGTCACCACGCGCCGCCCGTCCGGTGCGAGCCCCGGGAGCGTGCGCGGCCGTGAGCCGGTCGCGAGCACGAGCCCACGGCGCGCGGAGAGGTCATCCACGCCGGGTTCGCCGTCCACGCCCGCCACCCGAACGGAGCGTGGCCCCGTCAGCCGCGCGCTGCCCCTCACCACCCGCACCCCCGCGTGCGCGAGATGCGCCTCCACGCCCCGGTGGTTGCGGGACACGATGTCGTCGCGCGTGGCGACCAGAGCCGGCCAGTCCACGGCGTCCAGCGTCGCCTTCACGCCCCAGCGCTCGCGTGCCTCGGCGATGCCGTCGACGAGCTCGGCCGCGTGCAGCATCGCCTTGCTCGGGATGCAGCCGCGGTGCAGACACGTCCCGCCGACCTTGTCCCGTTCGACGAGCACCACGTCCAGACCGAGGGCCGCGGCGCGCAGGGCGGTGCTGTAACCGCCCGTGCCGCCGCCGATGACGATGACGTCCGGTGAGTTCATGCCCTCAGCGTCCGCCCGGCCCTTGCCATAAGTCCAAGGCAATGTTCTTGTGGAATCGATGCAGGGCGTTTATGGGAGAGGCGGCCGATCATGAGCCTGCGGCAGATGGAGTACTTCCTGACCGTCGTCGAGGAGGCGTCCTTCACCCGCGCGGCCGAGCTCCTGCACGTCTCGCAGCCGGCGCTCTCCCACCAGATCAAGGCCCTGGAACGGTCGGTCGGCGGCGCGCTGCTGGAGCGCATGCCGCGCGGCGTGCGCCTGACGCCGATGGGACGCGCCTTCCGGCCGCACGCCGAACTCGCCGTGCGCAGCGCCGCGCAGGCCCGCCGCGCGGCCCGCGCCGCCGCCGGTGCCGAGGGCGGCGAACTGCACGTCGCCGCCGTCCACTCCGTCGCGGTCGGTGTCCTCCCGGACGTCTTCGCCCGCTGGCGCGCCGCCCATCCGCGCGTGCTGCTGCGTCTCCACGAGTACGCGACGTCCGAGGCCCTGGAGGAACAGGTCGAGCGCGGCACCGCCGACCTGGCCGTCGGCCCGGCACCCGCCGACTGGCCGGGCACCGTCGTGCCGGCCGGCGAGGAGGACATCGTCCTCGTGGTGCCCTTCAACGACCGTTACGCCGGCCGTACGACGGTGACGCTGGCGGAGCTCGCCGACCGCCCCTGGGTGCGCTGCGCCATGGAACCCGTCGTCCACGGCGAACGCTTCCTCGACTGGGCGTGCGGACGGGCCGGCTTCAGCCCGCGCACCGCCGTGTTCACCGAGCACACCTCGACGGCGGTACGGATGGCCGCCGCCGGTGTCGGCGTCTGCGCCGCACCCGCCCACCTCGTCCGCGACGCGGTCGGCGAGGACTGTGTCGTCCTCACCCCCGACCCGCCCTGGAAGCGCACGCTGACGGTCTTCTCCCGCCTCCCCCCGACCGGAGCGGCCGAGGCCTTCGTGACCCTGCTGCGCTCGGCCTGGCCCCACCCACGCGCGGCCCCCGCGGCACCGCTGCGCGCGTACGAGGACTGCTCTGAGGACGGCACGGCGGTGGCCTGACGACCAGCCGCCCGACTCACTCTCCGACCCGCTCCAGCAACGCCACCGGCAGCCGCTCGAACAGTTCCTCCACGCGCGCGTGGCCGGTGAACTCCCGTGCCGGTTCCAGTGCGTCCGCCCAGCGCCCCGGCGGCAGCGGCAGGCGGGTGTCCTGCCAGCCGCCCGCCTCCGCGAGCCGGAGCGACAGGCGGGTCACGGCCGTCACCACCTCTCCGGAGCGGGCGAAGGCCAGGCAGTGGGCCGCGGCCGGGCCCTGTGCCGGCAGCGGCTGGTACGTCGCCGTGTCGCCGAAGGCGTCGGGGCGTCGTGCCCGCAGCCCCAGGGCCGCCCGCGTCACCGCGATCTTCTCCCCGGACGTCCCGTCGGACTCCTCGGGCGGGAAGCTCACCGCCCGCCGGTTGTCGGGGTCGACCAGCGCCCGGGACTCGGCCTCCGTGCCCTGGTAGACGTCCGGCACCCCCGGCATCGTCAGCTGGACCAAGGCCGTGCCCAGCACGTTCGCCCGGATGTGCGGCCCGACAGAGTCCCGGAACGCGGCGATCCGCTCACCCGGCGCCCCGCACGGCCCGGCCGCAACGAACCCCGCCACCGCCTCCTCGTACGGCGGCTCCTGCTCGGTCCAACTGGTGAAGAGGCCCGCCTCGCGCACGTGCTTGAGCAGCGCCCCCTGCACCCGCTCCCGCGCCCCGGACGCCGGGCCGAGCCCGAACACGGTCTGCCAGGCCGCCCACGCCAGTTGCGCGTCCGGCACGCCCTCCCCGGTGCGGGTCACCTCCGTGAGGACGTCCGCCCAGCGGTCCGGGCACTCGGTGAGCACGTGCAGCGCCGCCCGGACATCGGCACTGCGCTTCGTGTCGTGCGTCGAGGCGACCGTCCCGGTCGCCGGCCAGTCGCGCTGCACGCGCGCGCAGTACGCGTGGAACTCCTCCGGCGACAGCGCCGGACCGCCCGGATTCCCGCCCACCTCGGTCGCCGACAGCAGCGGCACGTACCGGTAGAACGCCGTGTCCTCCACGGACTTCGCCCGCAGGGCCGACGAGGTCTGCGCGAACCGCGTCCGGAACTCCACCTGCGCGGGCCCGTCGCCGTACCGCCCCAGCACGAGGTCCCGTACGACGTCCACCGCACCGGCCTCCTCGGGCACGGCGAAGGCGAGCCGGGCCTCGGCGGCGGCCTCCTCGGTGACCACGGCCGCCGCGTCGACGGACTCGTACGGCCGGTAGACCTCCATCCGCACGAGCAGCTCCTGGAGCGCGGTGCGCAGCGCCCAGGGCGCGCGGTCGCGCAGCGCCGGCTCCGGCGAGGTCGCGCACAGCCGGGCCGCCACCCGCACCAGCCGGTCGGTCTCGGTCGCCAGCTCGTGCGTGAGGACCTTGTACGCCGCCCGCCGCACCGTCGCCTCCCACTGCCCGCCCCGGTCCGTCTGCGGGGCCGCGAACCGCCGGTACTGCCCCAGCAGCTCCCCGAACCCGGCAGGGTCCGTGAAGACCCCGTCCACGTGCCGCAGGGCGTCGTAGCCGGTGGTGCCCACGACGGGCCAGGAGGCCGGCAGCCGCTCACCGTCGGCCAGGATCTTCTCCACGACCGTCCAGCGGCCCCCGGTCGCCTCGTGCAGCCGCCGCAGGTAGCCGTCGGGGTCGGCGAGCCCGTCGGGGTGGTCGACGCGCAGCCCGTCGATCACGCCCTCGTGGAGCAGCTGGAGGATCTTGTCGTGCGTGGCCTCGAACACCTCGGGGTCCTCCACCCGCACCCCGATCAGCTCCGAGATGCTGAAGAACCGCCGGTAGTTGAGCTCGGTGCGGGCCAGCCGCCACCACACGGGGCGGTACCACTGCGCGTCCAGCAGGTGCGGCAGCGGCAGGTCCTCGGTGCCCTCGCGCAGCGGGAACACGTGGTCGTAGTAGCGCAGGACGTCACCGTCGACGCGCAGCTCCCCGAGCACCTCGCCGAGCGGCCCGCCGAGCACCGGCAGCAGGACCTGGCCGTTCTGGGCCTCCCAGTCGATGTCGAACCAGCGCGCGTACGGCGACTTCGGGCCCTCGCGGAGCACCTCCCACAGGGCGCGGTTGTGGCGCGGGGACATGGCCATGTGGTTCGGGACGATGTCCACCACCAGGCCGAGCCCGTGCTCGCGCGCCGTGCGCGCCAGCGCCCGCAGTCCCTCCTCGCCGCCCAGTTCCTCGCGCACGCGCGCGTGGTCGACGACGTCGTAGCCGTGCCCCGAGCCCGGCACGGCCTCCAGGACGGGGGACAGATGCAGATGCGAGACGCCGAGCGAGGCCACATACGGCACGACGGCCGCCGCGGCCCCGAACGGGAACTCGGGCTGCAACTGCAGCCGGTACGTGGCCGTGGGCACCGCCGGGTCAGGTCGCTCAGGTGTCATGCAGAGCTACGTACCCGCCCTGCCGCCGTTCGTGTCATCGCCCGCGCCAGGTGCGCCGCGCGTCGCCCGGACGAGTGCCTCTGTCCGGGCGACGCGCCGGGGCGGACCGAGGCCGCCACCGCGACGCGCCGGTCGCGGCTACACAGGCCGCTGGAGCACCGTCATGCTCCGGTCGGCCAGCGTCAGCCGGTCCCCGGCCTGCACCTTCGGGCCCGTGCCGGGCGGCACACCGTCCGCGCGGGCCGTGTCGACGACCACCTGCCACTGCCGCCCGTGGTTGACCGGAACCAGGAACTCCAGCGGCTTGGGGGAGGCGTTGAACATCAGCAGGAACGAGTCGTCGGTGATGCGCTCCCCGCGCGGGCCGGGCTCCGAGATCGCGTTGCCGTTGAGGAACACCGTCAGTGCCGAGGCCCGTGCCGAGTCCCAGTCCCGCTGGGTCATCTCCCGGCCCTCGGGGGTGAACCAGGCGATGTCGGACAGGTCGTCGTGGGTGCCCTCCACGGGCCGGCCGTGGAAGAAGCGCCGGCGGCGGAAGACCGGGTGGTCCCGGCGCAGCCACACCATCGCGCGCGTGAAGGCCAGCAGCTCCCGGCGCAGGCCCCCCTCGGTGTCCTCGCCGTCCTCGCCGTCCGCCGGCCACTCGACCCAGGCCAGTTCGTTGTCCTGGCAGTAGGCGTTGTTGTTGCCGCGCTGGGTGCGGGCGAACTCGTCGCCGTGGCTGATCATGGGCACACCCTGGGACAGCATCAGCGTCGCGATGAAGTTCCGCATCTGCCGGGCCCGCAGCCGCAGCACGTCCGGGTCGCCGGTCTCGCCCTCGGTCCCGCAGTTCCAGGACCGGTTGTGGCTCTCGCCGTCGCGGTTGTCCTCGCCGTTGGCCTGGTTGTGCTTGTCGTTGTACGACACGAGATCGTGCAGGGTGAAGCCGTCGTGGCAGGTCACGAAGTTGATGGAGGCCAGCGGGCGCCGCCCGTCGTCCTGGTACAGGTCGGACGAACCGGTCAGCCGCGAGGCGAACTCCGCGAGGGTGCGCTGCTCACCCCGCCACAGGTCCCGCACGGTGTCCCGGTACTTGCCGTTCCACTCGGTCCACAGCGGCGGGAAGTTCCCCACCTGGTAGCCGCCCTCGCCCACGTCCCACGGCTCGGCGATCAGCTTGACCTGCGAGACCACCGGGTCCTGCTGCACCAGGTCGAAGAACGACGACAGCCGGTCCACCTCGTGGAACTGCCGGGCGAGCGTCGCCGCCAGGTCGAAGCGGAAGCCGTCGACGTGCATCTCCGTGACCCAGTACCGCAGCGAGTCCATGATCAGCTGGAGTACGTGCGGGGACCGCATGAGCAGGGAGTTCCCGGTCCCTGTCGTGTCCATGTAGTAGCGGGGGTCGTCCGTCAGCCGGTAGTAGCGCGAGTTGTCCAGGCCCTTGAAGGACAGGGTCGGGCCCAGGTGGTTGCCCTCGGCGGTGTGGTTGTAGACCACGTCGAGGATCACCTCGATCCCGGCCTCGTGCAGTGCCTTCACCGCCGACTTGAACTCCAGCACCTGCTGGCCCCGGTCGCCCCAGGAGGCGTAGGCGTTGTGCGGGGCGAAGAAACCGATCGTGTTGTAGCCCCAGTAGTTG
>NZ_MUKA01000122.1:0-313 GCF_002150735.1 Streptomyces africanus | reverse complement strand
GCGTAGGTGCCGCGCAGTTCCTCCGGCAGGCCCGGGTGCCGCATGGTGAGGCCCTTGACGTGGGCCTCGTAGATCACCGTGTGGTGGTACTCGGTGCGCGGCAGGCGGTCGTCGCCCCAGTCGAAGTACGGGTTGACCACGACCGACGTCATCGTGTGCGGCGCGGAGTCCAGGTCGTTGCGCCGGTCGGGATCGCCGAAGTGGTAGCCGTAGACCTCCTCGCCCCAGCTGATCGAACCGCTGATCGCACGCGCGTACGGGTCGAGCAGCAGCTTCGCCGAGTTGCAGCGCAGTCCGTGCTCCGGTGCGTACG
>NZ_MUKA01000013.1 GCF_002150735.1 Streptomyces africanus | reverse complement strand
GACAGGCTCCCCCCGCCCGCCCGTTCCAGCAGGCGGGTCGCCGCTGTCGTCGCCGGGGTCAGTACGTCCGGCGAGCGCAGGCGGATCAGGACGGCCACGCACTGGGACGAGGCCCCCCACGGCAGGGTGCACAGGGCTGTCGCGCCCGGCATCGTGCGGACCGACGGGGCGTCGTCGGGGTCGGCCGTGGGCCAGGGGGCGACGCAGAGCACCGTGTGGAGGCCGTCGGCGCGCGGGCCGAGGGCGGTGCGGAGTTCCGCGATGGCCATGTCGCGCTGCCAGTCGCGGTCGGCCGTGAGGACGGCCCGCAGCTCGCGGCTGAGGTCGGCGCCGTGCTGGGCCTCGTCCGCGAGCAGCGCCCCGATCCGGGTCGTGACCTGCATGGCGGCGGACAGCTGGCGTTCGCTCGGGCCGGGATCGTCGTCCAGCAGCCAGACATAGCCGTGGACCACGCCCCGGTGGCGGACGGGCAGGCAGATCCGGCCCCGGTACACCCCGGCCTCCGGCGTCGGCGGGATACGCACCGGGCCGGTCGCACGCGTGATGCCGAAGCCCTCGAACCACGCCCGGACGGCCGCGGTCGAGCGGCGGGTGAGGATCGAGCGGGTGCGCACGGGGTCCAGGGCCGACGGATCGAGGTCGCCCTCGCTGTCGTACGCGCCGAAGGCGATCAGCTCGAAATCCCGGTTCTCCAGCGTCGCGGGCGCCCCGAGCAGCTCCGAGATCTCGTCGACCAGCTCCTCGTAGTCATCCCTGTGTTCCGACGTCATCCCGGCATTGTCCCGCACTCCAGAGTCCCCTTCATACATCTGTCTGAGATCTGCGGCACGGATGCGTGACAGCTGTCGATGGCCGACGATCGGGGGGATCCTTAGGTTTCACGGTGGTTCTCCGCGCCGTACCCGAAGCGTCATCCGCCCGGGGTCCGGCCATCCGTTGGTTGTGCTCTGGAGGTGCCCCGTGCTGGGTCCCGTGATTCTCGCCGCGTCGCGCAGCGACCGGATGCGACGCCTGGTCTCGGCGGCCCCGGTGACCAAACAGGTCGTCGACCGATTCATCGCGGGTGAGGACGTCGACGACGTCGTGCCGGTCATCCGGGAGCTCGCCGGGCAGGGCCTGGAGCTGACGATGGACGTCGTCGGCGAGGACATCACCAACCCCACCCAGGCCGCCGCCGCGCGGGACGCCTACCTGGAGCTGATCGACCGCCTGAAGCCGCTGGAGCTCGGCACCCGCGCCGAGATGTCCGTGAAGCTGTCGATGTTCGGGCAGGCGCTGGACGGCGGTCACGACCTGGCCCTCGCCAATGTCCGCCCGGTCGTCGAGGCCGCCGCCGAGATCGGCACCACGGTCACCCTGGACGCCGAGGACCACACCACCCTCGACTCGATGTTCGCCATCCACGAGGAGCTGCGGAAGGACTTCCCGCAGACCGGCTGCGTCATCCAGGCCTACCTCTTCCGCACCGAGGCCGACGCCCGCCGCCTCGCCGCGAACGGCAGCCGGGTGCGCCTGGTCAAGGGCGCGTACAAGGAGCCGGGCTCGGTCGCGTATCTGGACAAACACGAGATTGATCGGGCATACGTTCGGATTCTCAGGACGTTGATGGAGGGGGAGGGGTACCCGATGATCGGGTCCCACGACCCGCGCCTGATCGCCATCGGCCAGGAGCTCGCGCACCGCGCCGGGCGAAAGCTCGACGAGTACGAGTTCCAGATGCTCTACGGCATCCGCACCGAGGAGCACCTGCGGCTGGTCGCCGAGGGCCACCGGATGCGCGTGTACACCGCGTACGGCACCGACTGGTACGGCTACTTCATGCGCCGACTCGCAGAGAAGCCGGCCAACCTGCGCTTCTTCGCCCGCTCGATGCTCACAAAGGGCTGAGAGCCCGGCAAGGGCCGAGAGCCCGGCAAGGGCCGAGAGCTCACCCGAGGACTGAGGCTCGTCAAGGGCTGAGACCGCATCACCGCTCAGTAAGGAGTTACGGAAAACATGGACGCTGTGACCCAGGTCCCCACCCCCGTCAACGAGCCGGTGCACGGCTACGCCCCCGGCTCGCCGGAGCGCGCCCGGCTGGAGGCCCGGCTGAAGGAGCTGGCCGACAACCCCGTCGACCTGCCCTGCACCATCGGCGGCGAGAAGCGGATGGGCGGCGGTGAGGCCTTCAAGGTCGTCCAGCCGCACAACCACCAGGCCGTGCTCGGCACCTACCGCAACGCCACGCAGGCGGACGCCCAGGACGCCATTGACGCGGCCCTGGCCGCCGCGCCCGCCTGGCGTGCGATGTCCTTCGACGACCGCGCGGCGATCATCCTGCGCGCCGCCGAGCTGCTCTCCGGCCCGTGGCGCGAGACGCTCGCCGCCTCCACCATGCTCGGCCAGTCCAAGACCGCCCAGCAGGCCGAGATCGACACGCCCTGCGAGCTGATCGACTTCTGGCGGTTCAACGTCTCCTACGCCCGCAAGCTCCTGGCCGAGCAGCCCCCGGCCAACTCCCCGGGCGTGTGGAACCGTCTGGACCACCGCCCGCTGGAGGGCTTCGTCTACGCGATCACGCCCTTCAACTTCACCGCGATCGCGGGCAACCTGCCGACCGCCCCGGCCCTGATGGGCAACGTCGTCGTCTGGAAGCCGTCCCCGACGCAGACCCACGCCGCCGTGCTGCTCATGCAGCTCCTGGAGGAGGCCGGCCTGCCCAAGGGCGTCATCAACCTCGTCACCGGTGACGGCATCGAGGTCTCCAAGGTCGCCCTGGAACACCGCGACCTCGCCGGCATCCACTTCACCGGCTCGACCAAGACCTTCCAGTACCTGTGGAAGACGGTCGGCAACAACATCGAGAAGTACCGCACCTACCCGCGTCTCGTCGGCGAGACCGGCGGCAAGGACTTCCTCGTCGCCCACCCGTCCGCCGACCCGGCCATCCTGAAGACGGCGCTCACCCGGGGTGCCTTCGAGTACCAGGGCCAGAAGTGCAGCGCCACGTCCCGGGCGTACATCCCCGCCTCGATCTGGAACTCCGGCTTCAAGGAGGAGTGGGCCGCCGAGGTCGACGGCATCAAGATGGGCGACGTCACCGACCTGTCGAACTTCATCGGCGCGGTCATCGACGAGCGCGCCTTCGCCAAGAACAAGGCCGCCATCGACCGTGCCCAGGAGGACCCGTCCTGCACGATCGTGGCGGGCGGCTCCTACGACGACTCGGTCGGCTACTTCGTCCGCCCGACCGTCATCGAGTGCACCGACCCGGAGAACGAGGTCTTCCGCACCGAGTACTTCGGCCCGGTCATCGCCGTGCACGTCTACGAGGACGAGAAGTACGACGAGATGCTGACGCAGATGGAGTCCGTCTCCGACTACGCCCTGACCGGCTCGGTCATCGCGAACGACCGCGCGGCGGCGGCCTACACGGCGGACCGGCTCCGCTACGCGGCCGGCAACTTCTACATCAACGACAAGTCGACCGGCGCCGTCGTCGGCCAGCAGCCCTTCGGCGGCGGCCGTGCCTCCGGCACCAACGACAAGGCCGGCGCCCCGCAGAACCTGATGCGCTGGACCCTGACCCGCGCCATCAAGGAGACGCTGGTCCCGCCGACCGACTACACCTACCCGCACATGGGCTGAGCCCCGCGGCACCGACGGGCCGGGTCACGAAAACGACCTGGCCCGTCGGCATGTCCACGGGGAAGACTGGGCCGATGACCACCCGAGCGCGCACCGCCCACACCGCCGACCTCACCTCCGCCGAACTCGACGCCGTACGGGCCCTGCTGGACGCCGCGTTCGACGGTGACTTCGGCGACGAGGACTGGGACCACGGCCTCGGCGGCCTGCACGTCCTCGTGCACGACGGCTCCGGGCTCGCCGCGCACGGGGCGGTCGTGATGCGCCGGGTGCGGCACCGCGGCCGGTGGCTGCGCGCCGGGTACGTCGAGAACGTCGCCGTACGCGCCGACGTCCGCCGTACCGGCCTCGGCGGGCAGGTCATGGCGGAGCTGGAACGCGTCGTCGACCGCGCCTACGACTTCGGCGCCCTCTCCGCCAGCGACGACGGCGCCCTGCTCTACACCTCCCGCGGCTGGCGGCTGTGGCGCGGCCGGGTGCACGCCCTCAGCCCGCAGGGCGGCGTCGTCCGCCTGCCGGACGAAGAGGACAGCACCTACGTCCGGCCCGCCCTCGCCGGCCCGCTCGACCCCGCGCACGAGCTGCTCTTCGACTGGCGCGACGGAGATGTGCTCTAGGAATCACCGCAGGTCGGCGGGGTGTGACGCACTCCGCCGTCTCAGATAGTAGGAAGTCCGAGTAATTGTGGAGACAGACGCTCCGGGCTCCCTTACTTTTGTAGGAGCCGAACGTCTCGCTCGACCAAGCGAATGGCGGTCGTGAGCCGGGCCCCGTGCAGGCAACCCCTGCGGCACCGCTCCCCGCCCCATCCGGCGTCTCGTATCCCCTGTTGCGCTCCATCCTGTCGAAGGAGTCGATTCCCCATGGCCGAGACGACCGTCCGCCGCCGAGTCCGCCACGTCTCCCGCACGAGCGAGTCCGACCGCAAGAACGCCGCCGCAGCGCTCCAGCGCGCCCTCGACCGCAGGGACAACGGCGGATCCACCGGCCACTGAGCCGCACCAGGACCGGGAGCCGCCCGACGAGGCGCGGCGCGGGGCCTCACGCCCCGCGCCGCACCTCGAATCGGTCGATCCGCTCACCGCTCGACGCCAGCGCCAACACCTTCAGCCTCGGCGCGGCGCCGCTCACGGCCTCCACGGAGAGGAACGAGAAGCCGCGGTAGCGCACCCGCGACCACTGCACCGACTCCGCCTTGGTGGCCTGGGACTTCGTCCACCGGAAGGTGCCGACGGACTCGTGGTCGGCGGTGTTGCCCTCGTAGCTCTCCTTCACACCGTCGGGGAAGCCGTACAGCTCCTTGCCGCCACCACCCGCCGTGACGTACACGATCCCGTCCCGCCGTGGATCCGTCGTCCCGCCCACCGGCACCGGCCTGCCCACCTCGCCGCCCCGGATGGCGTCGGTCCGCTCGTAGACGTGGTTGTGCCCGTTGATCACCAGGTCCACCTGGTGCTCGGCGAACAGCGGCAGCCACTCGGCGCGCACCCCGCCGTCGGAGGCGTGCGTGGACGTCGAGTACGCGCAGTGGTGGAAGAAGACGACGATGAAGTCGACGTCCTCCGAGGCCCTCAGCTCGCCGAGCTTCCGGTCCAGCCACTTGGTCTGCCTGCCCTCCGTGTAGCCGAGGTTGGCCGGGATCTCGTACGACACGTCGTTCGCGTCCAGCGCGACCACGCCGACGTTGCCGTACGTGAAGGCGTACACCCCCGGTGCCGTGCGCGCGTCGAAGCCGCTGTCCGGCAGGGAGAAACGGGCGAGTTGGCCGCCGTAGCCGTCCGGCGAGTACCAGGCCTCCATGTCGTGGTTGCCGGTCGTCACCATCCACGGCACCGACCTGGCCACCGGCTCGGTCTGCTTCAGGAACCGGTCCCACTGCCCGGCGTCGAAGACGTCCGACTCCTTGCCCTTGCCGGTCGGGTCGGCGTAGCAGATGTCGCCGGCGTGAAGATGGAACGCCGGGCGCCGGCGCAGCAGCAGACGGTCGTTGAGGGCCGCTTCCTCGCCGACGCCCTGGTCGCCGAACGCCGTGAACACGAACCGCTCGGGCGGGCTCGCGGGGGCCGTGCGGAAGGACGTGACGGTCGACCGGTGCCGCGGGGACGCCGGGTCGAAGCCGTCGTGGCCGACGCCGTAGTAGTACGTCGTGTCGGGGCGCAGGCCGTCCAGCGCCGCGTGCAGGTAGTACTGGTCGACCGCCGGCCGTACGCCCTTCAGCTCCGGGGTGTGCAGGTCGCGCAGCTCCGCCTCGATCCTGCGGCCGAGGTCGTCGGGGCGCAGGCCCACCCGGACGTACGGCTTCTTCACCGCCAGCGGCACCTGCCAGGAGATCCGCATCTGCGTCTTCGGGTCGGCGCCGAAGGCGAGATGGCGGCCGAAGGGCGTGATGAAGGAGCCGGGTGCCTCCGACGTGCTCGGCGACGGGCTCCTGGTCGCCGTGCCGCTGCCCGGCCCGGAGCCGGAGCAGCCGGTCAGCAGGCCGCCCGCGACCGCGCCCGCCGTCACCAGTGTGCGGCGCCGCGACAGGCGGGTGCGCAGGTACTCGTGCTGTTCCGCCATGCTCATGCGGCGCGCGAGCTCGGGCGGGATGCCGAAGTGGGGGATCTCCATGTCGGGTCAACTTCCCAGCGAAGGCCAACATCCGCCCCACGCACGGGTGAACGGAAACCGTCGGCCGAGTGCGGTCCCCCGGCCGGGTGACTGTATCGCCTGTCCGCATCACGGACACCCTGTGTCATCCCATGGGACGAGGAGTAGGGTGCCCGGCATGTCTCGCAGCATCAATCTCGCAGTGATTCCCGGTGACGGCATCGGCCAGGAAGTCGTGGCCGAAGGCCTGAAGGTCCTCTCCGCCGTCCTTCCGCAGGATGTGAAGCTGGAGACCAAGGAGTACGACTTCGGCGCCAAGCGCTACCACGCCACCGGTGAGACCCTCACCGACGCCGACCTCGACGCCCTGAAGAAGCACGACGCCATCCTGCTCGGCGCGATCGGCGACCCGAGCGTGCCGTCCGGCGTCCTGGAGCGCGGCTTCCTGCTGAAGCTCCGCTTCGCCTTCGACCACCACGTCAACCTGCGTCCGTCGAAGCTGCTGCCGGGTGTCGCCACCCCGCTGGCCGGCGAGCCGCAGATCGACTTCGTCGTGGTCCGCGAGGGCACCGAGGGCCCGTACACCGGCAACGGCGGCACGATCCGCAAGGGCACCGAGCACGAGGTCGCCACCGAGGTGTCCGTGAACACGGCCTTCGGTGTCGAGCGCGTGGTCCGCGACGCCTTCGCGCGTGCCCAGGCCCGCCCGCGCAAGAAGCTGGCACTGATCCACAAGAACAACGTGCTGACCTTCGCGGGTCACCTGTGGACGAACATCTTCAACAAGGTGGCCGAGGAGTTCCCCGAGGTCACCACCGAGTACATGCACGTCGACGCGGCGACCATCTACCTGGTCACCCAGCCCGAGCGCTTCGACGTGATCGTCACCGACAACCTCTTCGGCGACATCATCACCGACCTCGCCGCGGCCGTCTCCGGCGGCATCGGCGTGGCGGCCTCCGGCAACATCAACCCGTCCGGAGAGTTCCCCTCGATGTTCGAGCCCGTGCACGGCTCGGCCCCGGACATCGCCGGCCAGGGCAAGGCCGACCCGACCGCCACGGTGCTGTCCGTCGCCCTGCTCCTGCGCCACCTCGGCTACGAGGCCGAGGCCGCCCGGATCGACGAGGCGGTCTCCGCCGACCTGTCGGAGCGCACGGGCAAGCCCGCCCGCTCCACCACGGAGATCGGCGACGCGCTCGCCGTACGCGTAGCCGGCTGACCCGCCGCAGCTCAGGGGGCTTCTGACGGATCTCCGCGGCGTCGCGACGCCCGGCACGCACTCTCGCCGCACCAGGCAAAAGGCCTAGTAGCTCCTCCCCCACGCTCGGCTTCGCTCGCGCGGGGGGACCCCCATCGAGGCCTCCCGCCCGGCGCACCGAGAGCACGCACCGAACGCCGCTCCTTCTTCCACGGAGATCCATCAGAAGCCCCCTAACCCAAGCCGCCGGGTCGCATCCGCACCCGGCGGCTTCCGCATGGTCCCGCCGGGTGTCACCATCGACCACCGGGCCGCATTCACCCCGTTCCGTCCGCCGTCGCCCCCGGGCGATAATCGAACGCGAGGCCGCGGAACGAGGGAATGCTCGGACGTCCTAGCACTGGTCATCATCAGAGCTGTACCGAGCGCGGCCCGTCACTACAACCGGTGAAGGACTTCAACCCATGACGACGCCCACGATCGAGCTCAAGCCGTCCGCCAACCCGCTCTCCGCCGCAGAACGGGAGGCGATCCTGGCCAACCCCGGGTTCGGCCGCCACTTCACCGACCACATGGTGACGATCAAGTGGACGGAGGGCCGGGGCTGGCACGACGGCCAGCTCGTGCCGTACGCGCCGATCTCCCTCGACCCCGCCACCACGGTGCTGCACTACGCGCAGGAGATCTTCGAGGGGTTGAAGGCCTACCGCCGCCCCGACGGCTCGGTCGCCACGTTCCGTCCGGAGAAGAACGCCGAGCGCTTCCAGAGCTCCGCGCGCCGGCTGGCGATGCCCGAGCTGCCGGTCGAGACGTTCATCGAGGCGTGCGACGCGCTGGTGAAGCAGGACAAGGCGTGGGTCCCGGCGCACGGCGGGGAGGAGTCCCTCTACCTGCGCCCGTTCATGATCGCGACCGAGGTCGGACTGGGCGTGAAGCCGGCCAACGAGTACCTGTTCCTGGTGATCGCCTCGCCGGCCGGCGCGTACTTCCCGGGCGGCGTCAAGCCGGTCTCCATCTGGGTCTCCGAGGACCGCGTCCGCGCCGTCCCCGGCGGCATGGGCGACGCGAAGACCGGCGGCAACTACGCGGCGTCCCTGCTGGCGCAGGCCGAGGCCGCGACCAAGGGCTGCGACCAGGTGTGCTACCTCGACGCGGTCGAGCACCAGTGGGTCGAGGAGCTGGGCGGCATGAACCTGTACTTCGTGTACGGCAACAAGATCGTCACGCCGTCCCTCACCGGTTCGATCCTGGAGGGCGTCACCCGGGACTCCCTGCTCGCCGTCGCCCGTGACCTCGGGTACGAGGCCGAGGAGGGCCGGGTCTCGGTCGACCAGTGGCAGCGGGACACGGAGAACGGCTCGCTCACGGAGGTGTTCGCCTGCGGTACGGCCGCGGTGATCACGCCGGTCGGGACGGTCAAGCGGGCCGGGGCGGAGTGGCAGCAGAGCGGGGGCGAGCCGGGCGAGGTCACGCTCCGGCTCCGCCAGGCCCTGCTCGACATCCAGCGCGGCACGGCGGAGGACAAGCACGGCTGGATGCACCAGCTGGGCTGAGCCCGACACCCCCTCCGTGGGCTCCTCGCGGACGTCTGAACGTCTGCCCGGGTTGTACTCAATACGACGGATTGACCCTGTGGCACGCGGTGCTGTTGGCTCTGGGGAGCCCTCGGCGCGGGGCCGGGGGAGCAGCGTCAACGGGGAACACAGGGGGAACAGCACATGACCAGCACCACAAGGGCCACGTCCGGCGCGCTCGGCGTGGCTCTGGCCGTCACGCTCGGCGGCGTCGCCGCGCTGCCCGCGACCGCCGCCGAGGCGGTGCCGCGGACCGAGAAGGCGAGCGTCGCCCCGGACGGCACCGAGGGCAACGGCGATTCCGGCGGACCGAGTCTGAGCGCCGACGGCCGCCGTCTGGCCTTCGTCTCCAGCGCCGACAACCTCGTCGCCGGTGACACCGACGGCGCCGCCGACGCCTTCGTGCGCGACCTGAAGACCGGCACGACCCGGCTGGCCAGTACCGCGGCGGACGCCGGCCCGGTCGACGACGTCGCCCTCAGCGGCGACGGCCGCTACCTGGCCTTCGGCGCCACCGCCACCGGCGACGGCCGCAGCCACATCTGGGTCAGGGACCTGGAGACCGGCGTGCTCCAGCGCATCAAGGACACCGTCGACACCGGCTACGACTCCGGCCGGCAGCCCGCCCTCAGCGCCGACGGCCGCTACGTCGCCTTCATCGCCCAGCGCTCGGAACTCACCCAGTCCGACGACGGCTGGGGGCGCGTCTACCGGGTCGACCGCACCAGCGGCGAGGCCGTCCGCGTCAGCCAGGTGCCCGCCGCCGGCGACGGGAAGACCGCCGCCACCAACCCGTCCATCAGCGCCGACGGCAAGCGCGTCGGCTACCAGCTCTTCGTCCCGCACCCGGCCCCGGGCGACTGGAGCGACGCCTACGTCCGTGACGTGCCGAGCGGCGAGCTGTTCCAGGCCGACCGGGCGCCGAACGGTGCGAAGTCCGATGGGCAGACCGAGTTCCCGCAGGTCAGCGCCGACGGGCGGTACGCCCTCTTCAACTCGCTCGATTCCCGGCTCACACCGGGCGACACCAACAAGGGACACAACGTCTTCATCCGCGACCTGAAGACCGGCGAGCTGCGCCGGATCGACGCCGTCGACCCGGCCGCCTTCACCGCGAATCCGCGGCTCAGCGCCGACAGTCGCTACTTGGCCTTCGTCTCGGCCGACCCGGGCGACACGAACTACACGACCCGCGCGTACGTCCGCGACCTGCGCACCGGGCGCACGGTCCTGGCCAGCCCGGACGCCCAGGGCGGGCCGAACGACCAGGGCGTGTCCGCCCCGGTCATCGACCGGCACGGCCGTCGGGTCGCCTTCAGCAGCTCCGCGCCCGACCTCGTCCCGGGTGACACGTACGACAGTTCGCACGTCTACGTCCGTCACCTGAAGTGACCGACCGCATCCTGAGACAAGCGTGAGCCGGGCACGGGGGTTGTGCCAGACTGCCCCCGTGCTCTCGTTCGCCATGATTATTGGCAGCAGGCGCGCCGGTCCGCAGTGACCGCCACGTACGACCAGGTACGGGCGGACACCGTCGTCCTCGACCCGCGCGCAGACCTCTCGCACCCGCGAGGGGTTTTTCGCATTTCTGGCCCACCCGCAGTCAGGAGCGAGAGCGCGAGGGAGTATGTGGGGGCGGTGGAGCCGGTCATTCCGGTACGACCGAGTCCAATCCTCAGGAGCCTTGACACCATGACCGCTACCAGCGAGCTCGACGATTCCTTCCACGTCTTCGACACCACCCTGCGCGACGGCGCCCAGCGGGAGGGCATCAACCTCACCGTCGCGGACAAGCTGGCCATCGCGCGGCACCTGGACGACTTCGGCGTCGGCTTCATCGAGGGCGGCTGGCCGGGCGCGAACCCCCGGGACACCGAGTTCTTCGCCCGCGCCCGGCAGGAGATCGACTTCCGGCACGCGCAGCTGGTCGCGTTCGGGGCGACCCGCCGCGCGGGAGCGAAGGCGGCTCAGGACCCGCAGGTCAAGGCGCTGCTGGAGTCGGGTGCCGAGGTGATCACGCTGGTCGCCAAGTCCCACGACCGGCATGTCGAGCTCGCTCTGCGCACCACCCTGGACGAGAACCTGGAGATGGTCCGCGACACGGTCTCGTTCCTGAAGGAGCAGGGCCGCCGGGTCTTCGTCGACTGCGAGCACTTCTTCGACGGCTACCGAGCGAACCCCGAGTACGCGAAGTCGGTCGTCCGTACGGCCTCGGAGGCCGGCGCGGACGTGGTGGTCCTCTGCGACACCAACGGCGGCATGCTCCCGGCGCAGATCCAGGCGGTCGTCGGCACCGTCCTGGCCGACACCGGCGCCCGGCTCGGCATCCACGCCCAGGACGACACGGGCTGCGCGGTGGCGAACACGCTGGCCGCCGTCGACGCCGGCGCGACGCACGTCCAGTGCACGGCCAACGGCTACGGCGAACGCGTCGGCAACGCCAACCTCTTCCCGGTCGTGGCGGCCCTGGAGCTGAAGTACGGCAAGCGGGTCCTGCCCGAGGGCCGGCTGCGCGAGATGACGCGCATCTCGCACGCGATCGCCGAGGTCGTCAACCTCACGCCCTCCACCCACCAGCCCTACGTGGGCCTGTCGGCCTTCGCGCACAAGGCCGGCCTGCACGCCTCGGCCATCAAGGTCGACCCGGACCTGTACCAGCACATCGACCCCGAGCAGGTCGGCAACACCATGCGGATGCTGGTCTCCGACATGGCCGGCCGCGCCTCCATCGAGCTCAAGGGCAAGGAACTCGGCATCGACCTCGGCGGCGACCGCGAGCTGGTCGGCCGGGTGGTCGAGCGGGTGAAGGAACGCGAACTGAGGGGCTACACGTACGAGGCGGCCGACGCGAGCTTCGAGATCCTCCTGCGCACGGAGGTCCAGGGCAAGCCGCTGCGCTACTTCGAGGTCGAGTCCTGGCGCGCCATCGTCGAGGACCGGCCCGACGGCTCCCACGCCAACGAGGCCACGGTCAAGCTCTGGGCCAAGGGTGAGCGCATCGTCGCCACGGCCGAGGGCAACGGCCCGGTCAACGCGCTGGACCGGGCCCTGCGGGTGGGCCTGGAGAAGATCTACCCGCAGCTCGCCAAGCTGGAACTGGTGGACTACAAGGTCCGCATCCTGGAGGGCAAGCACGGCACCAACTCGACGACGCGCGTCCTGATCTCCACGTCCGACGGCACGGGCGAGTGGGCGACGGTGGGCGTGGCCGACAACGTCATCGCCGCGAGCTGGCAGGCCCTGGAGGACGCGTACACGTACGGGCTGCTGCGGGCGGGAGTGAGCCCGGCCGAGTAGACGGGCCCGGCAGGCGGGTGGTGACGGCGCCTTCCGAGCCGTCGCCGCCCGCCCTCGGTGCCGTTCGCCGTCAGCGGTGTCCCGAAATCCGCACCCCGCCCGATATCCCTTTCTGTGCCGATTCGGGTAGCTTCGAAACTATGAAGGCCGCGTTGGTGCGTACCGTCGTACGTCTGCTGATCGTGCCGGTCGTCGCCGCGCTGGCGGCGCTGATGGCGGGCGCGCCCGGTGCGCAGGCGGCCACCGGTGTCTCGAAGGTCGCCGCGGAACTGCGCGAGAACCCGGTCTACGTCGATCCGGCCGCTCGCGGCCAGCTGGCCGCGAGCGACGCCGAGGCGCTCGCGAACAAGATCAAGGACGCGGACAAGCCGGTCTTCGTGGCGGTCCTCCCGGCCGGCTTCCCCACCCAGGACCTCTTCAGGAACCTCCGCACCGAGACCGGCATCACCGGCCTGTACGGCATTCGCCTCGGAGACCGGTTCGACGCCCGTGCGGACAGCGCGGTGATGAGCCGCCAGGCGGTGTCCAACCTGGTCACGTCCGTACAGGGCGCGGGCGACGCCAAGGCCCAGCTGAACGACTTCGTCGACGGCGCCCTGCGCAACGTGGGCGGCTCGGCGCCCAGCAGCTGGAGCGACGGCTCGGGCACTGACGTGCCGGTCGGCAGCCTGGTCACGGTCGGCGCCCTGGTCGCGGCCGGCGGCGCCGGCGCCTACGCGCTGGTGCGCCGCAACCGCCGCCGCCACGAGGAGGAGCAGCGGGCAGCGCTGGAGAAGCTGCGCGTGGTGGTCGACGAGGACATCACCGCCTTCGGCGAGGAACTCGACCGCCTCGACTTCCACCCCGGCGAACCCGGTGCCGACGACGCGATGCGCGCCGACTACGAACACGCCCTGGACGCCTACGAGCAGGCGAAGTCCCTGATGGCCGCCGCGACCAAGCCGGAGGACGTGCGGGCCGTCACCGAGGCCGTGGAGGACGGCCGGTTCTCCCTGGCGCGACTCGTGGCCCGCCGCGAGGGCGCCCCGCTGCCGGAGCGCCGTCCGCCCTGCTTCTTCGACCCGCGCCACGGCCCCTCGGTCGCCGACGCGAGCTGGACGCCCCCGGGCGGCGCCACGCGTGACGTCCCCGTCTGCGCGGCCGACCGGACCCGGCTCGCCGAGGGCCGGGACCCGGTGATCCGCGAGGTCGACACCGAAGCGGGCCGCCGCCCGTACTGGGAGGCCGGCCCGGCGTACGGCCCCTGGGCCGGCGGCTACTTCGGCGGCGGCCTCCTGCCCGGCCTCCTCGTCGGCACCCTGCTCGGCAGCATGATGGCCGGCCCCGCCTACGCGTCCGACTACGGCTCCGGCTACGGAGACTTCGGCGGCTACGGGGGCGGTGACGTCTCCGGCGCGGACTTCGACACCGGCGACTTCGGGGGCGGCTTCGGTGACGGGGGCTTCGGCGGCGGCGACTTCGGCGGGGGAGGGGACTTCGGCGGCGGCTTCTGACCCGGTGGGCGACGGGCCCGGGCCCGCTGGTCACCGCCCCATGTTCTGGGCGCCCGAGCTGGCGTTCAGCGCCCCGCCCCTTCCCGCCGCAGAACCTGCTCCGCACGCGGCCACCACGCCCGCCAGCGCGACCAGGCCCGCGCTGACCCACACCGGCGACCGGTACCCGAGCCCCGCGCCGATCGCCATGCCGCCGGCCCAAGGGCCCAGTGCGGCGCCCACGTTGAACGCGGCCGTGGCGAAACCGCCGGCCAGGGTGGGTGCGCCCGGTGCCGCGTAGAGCACCTGGGAGATCAGTGTGGAGCCGACGCCGAAGGACAGGGCCCCCTGGGTGAAGACGAGCCCGAGTGCCAGGACCGGGTGGCCGGCCCCGAGTGCCAGGAGGCACCAGCCCAGGCACGCCGCGACCGCCCCGCCGGCCAGGACCGGGACGGGGTGCCGGTCGGCCAGCCGCCCGGCGGCGGTCACCCCGGCGAACGATCCGGCCCCGAACAGCGCGAGCACCCCGGGGACCCAGGCGCTGCCCAGCCCCGTGACCTCGGTGACCAGCGGCGCGAGGTAGGTGAAGGTGCAGAACGTCGCGCCGTTCACGAGGGCGCCCAGCGTCAGCGTGACGACCAGCCGGGGGCTGCGCAGCGACCGCAGTTCACCACCCAGCGCGGGCGGCGCACCCCCCGCCGAACCGCCCGGGACCGACCTCGCCACCGCCACCAGCGCGGGCAGCGACACCAGCGCCACCGCCCAGAACGCCGCACGCCAGCCCCACAGCCCGCCCAGCAGGGCCCCGGCGGGCACCCCAGCCACGCACGCCAGCGTCACCCCGCCCAGCAGCATGGACGTGGCCCGCCCCTTCGCGTCCGCCGGGACCATGTCCACGGCGGCCACCAGGGCGACCGCGAGGAACCCGGCGTTGGCGAGCGCCCCCACGACCCGCGTGGCGAGCAGCACCTCGAAACTGCCGGTGAGAGCACCGGCGACATGGACGGCGAGAAACACCACGAGGAACGCCAGCAGCGCACCCCGCCGCGGCCAGCGCCGCGCGAGCCCCGCGACCAGCGGCGCCCCCACGACCATCCCCACCGCGAAGGCGGAGGTCAGCGCCCCCGCCGCGGGCACGGACACCCCCAGATCCCGTGCGATGTCCGGCACCAGTCCGGACAGCATGAACTCGGACGTTCCCTGCGCGAACACGGCAAGGCCCAGCAAGAGAAGAGCGAACGGCATGAAGAAACTCCACAACCCGAAGTCGACGTCGGACACGACAGGTCGGACGGCTTCCGGCAGCGGAGCGAGCGGGCTCAGCGGCCCGGCATCACGAACAGCCACCGGAGAGCCGGTGGCCGCACTCTGGACGCCTCGGGGCTGGACATGGCGGAGACGTTAGGCGGAGCCGGGTGCCCGGGTCCACCGGTTTTCCTCCGGCTCGCCTCGGGCCGCGGTCACGGCCGTGTCCGTCCGGCCGCCACCGCGGTGCACGACGACCACGGCCGCGAGGCAGACGGCCAGGCCGAGGGCGGTCTGCACGCCGAACGGCTCACCGAAGACGAGCGCGCCCCAGACGGCCGTGACCGGGGCCATGAGGAACATCAGCGTGTTCACCTTCGTCACCCCGGACCGCTTCAGGATGAGCCAGTACAGCCCGTACCCGCCGAACGTGGACAGCCCCACGAGCCAGGCGACGGCCACCCAGAACCCGCCCCCGGCGGGCGGCACGGCGGCCCCCGTGCTCAGCGCCAGCACGGAGAAGAGGACGGCGCTGGTGGCGCAGTGGACGGTCAGCGACACCGAGGGGGCGACCCGCGAGCGGGACCGGCTCTCCATGAAGGTGGCCGCGACCAGCGACAGCATGCCGAGCAGCGGAACGGCGTACGCCCACCACGGCACACCGGTCCCGGCCGCTGCGTCGGCCAGGGTGACCACCGAGACACCGCCCAGCCCCAGACCCAGGCCGACCCACTGCCGGCCCGAGACGTACTGCCCCAGCAGCGGTCCCGCGAGGGCCCCGGCGACGAGCGGCTGGACCCCGTCGATCAGGGCCGTCGTGCCGCTGGAGACGCCGAGCTGGATGGCGTAGTAGACGCTGAGCAGATAGCCGCTCTGCGACAGCACGCCGATGACGGCCTGCCGGGACACGTCCCGGGCGGTGACACCCCGCCAGGCCGTGCGCATGACGACGGCGACGGCGACGAGGACGACGGCCAGCGGCAGGAACCGCCACATCAGGACCGTGATCGCGGACGCGTTGCCCGCGCCGAGCTTGGCCCCGATGAACCCGGAGCTCCAGCAGAGGACGAAGGCGACGGAGAGCAGGATGTTCACGAACATCACAACCAGTAGACAGATCGGTATACCCGTTCCCCGTCCACTATACAGATCGGTATACTCGGGTGTCATGGGTACCACCGCCGAGACCCCGCACCGGATCACGCTGACGCCCGCCGCGCGTCGCGTCCTGGCAGCGGCCGCCCGGCTGTTCTACGAGCGCGGCATCCACGCCGTCGGCGTCGATCTCATCGCCGCCGAGGCCGGGGTGACGAAGAAGACCCTCTACGACCGGTTCGGCTCCAAGGAGCAGATCGTCGTGGAGTACCTCGCGGACCGCGACGAGCGCTGGCGGGCCTTCCTCGCCGAACGCCTCGACGCGGCCCCGCCCGGGCCCGGGGAGCAGGTCCTGGCGGTCTTCGACGCCTCGCGGGAATGGGCGGCGGAGCTCAGCCCCAAGGGGTGCAGCATGGTCAACGCCCACGCGGAGATCAGCGACCCCGCCCACCC
>NZ_MUKA01000656.1 GCF_002150735.1 Streptomyces africanus | reverse complement strand
GCTGTGGCCCTCGGTGGACTCCAGCGTGACGCAGGCGGCCCGGCCGCTGCCGGCCCGGGCGACCCGGACGATCACGGCGACGGTGCCGCCGTTGCCGAAGAACTGGTGAACGGCGTAGCCGACGGCGCTCTGGGCGCTCAATCCCCCGAAGCGGCGCTCGAACTCGGTGAAGCTGGTGACGCGGACCGGCTCGTTCAGCGGGCCGCGGCGGGTGTGGCCCACGAAGGCGGTCACCGAAGTGGTCAGGGTCGAGATGGTGCGGGTGCTGCTGGGAAGCTCTTCGACGTAGACGCCGGGATACGTCGGCTTGGCGGCGCTCACTGCACTCATCGGCATTCCCCCTCCTATCCCTGTCTCGGGCACCGGATGAAGGCAACAAGAGAGGTGAGGGAGGGACGGTGCAGCCGTGCGCGAGGACTCGGTCCCCGCCCGTCGGCGGTGGACACGCGCGCACCTCATCAGTTCCCCCGTCAGTACCCGCGCGGTTCGGCCGCGCGGGTCAAGCAGCGCGCTTGCGACTCCTGATGCTCAAGTGCTCAAGCCACCTTGCTGCGTTCGGAGTTGACCGAACAAGACGCGTTCTGGCCAGCACATAGGGAGGTTCTGTGAAGGCAAAATTCCGCGATCCGCACATCATGCCCGCGCGCCCTCGTGGACCGGCCCACACCTCCCGCACAGCAGAGGTGATCGCCGGGCCGACGGCATGCCTGGAAGACCCCGCATTTCCGGCACCGGCGTCTCATCCGCCCGGCGCGCCCCCCGGCCCCTCCCCCAGTCGTCCATCTCTCGATGGCCGGTTTCAGCGGGGCGGCGTGGACGCGCACGGAATTGACCGATGCCTTACGGGATCCACCTCCGAGTGCCCCCTTTCGACCGGGACATGCCTGACGCAAAACGCCAGACCGCGCCACCCCTTCCAGGGCGTAGAAATATCTACGAGCATGGCCAGTGCCGGACCGGCACGCGGAGCCCGAGGCCCCGCGGGTCACCGGCCCGTGTCCAGCGTGCGCCCGTGGGGGCGCGACCGACTGTGCCTGGGGTGGCCATGCAGAGCGTGATGTGGAAGCAAGCCGTCGAGTGGCTCGCCGCGGCCGCCAGGGACCCCCAGGAGTGCAAGCGGGAGTGGGACTACGGCATGGGGACGGTACTCGTGGAGGCCGGGCGGTACTGGGACGTGCTCAGCGTCCCCGACCGGCTCGGCCTGCT
>NZ_MUKA01000655.1 GCF_002150735.1 Streptomyces africanus | reverse complement strand
GCCGGGACGCCGTGCCGGGCCAGCCGGGCGGCGACGGAGCCGGCGAAGCCGGGGGTGTGCACATCGCGCGGGGAGACGTTCACCGCGACCGGGACGAACAGGCCCTGGCTTCGCCAGCGCGCGACCTGGCCGAGGGCGGTCTCCAGCACGTACTCGGTGAGGTGGGGCATCAGGCCCGAGGACTCGGCGATCGCTATGAACTCGTCCGGCGGGACCTTGCCCCGCTCGGGGTGCACCCAGCGGACCAGAGCCTCCAGGCCCGCGACCTGACCGTCGAAACGGACCTTGGGCTGGTAGTGCAGATGCACCTCGTGGGCGTCGAGGGCGCGGCGCAGATCGCCCAGCAGGCCGAGCCGGTCGGGGGTGTTGGAGTCGCGCTTGGACTCGTAGACCTCCACGCCGGTCCGGTCCCGCTTCGCCTGGTACATCGCCACGTCCGCCCGCCGCAGCAGCCCTTCGGCGTCCAGGGCGTGGTCGGGGAAGACGGCGACTCCGGCGCTGGCC
>NZ_MUKA01000654.1 GCF_002150735.1 Streptomyces africanus | reverse complement strand
AAGCGGCGACGCATACACGCTCCTCACTCCGTGGTATCAGCGAGACACCCAGAGTGATTCACCCTGTGGCAGCCCGCATCCGCGGAGAGGCATGAAGAAGGCCCGGTCCCCCATGAGGGAAACCGGGCCTTCCGCGTCGTACGACCGCGACGCCTAGTCGAGGTAGTCGCGCAGCACCTGCGAACGGGACGGGTGGCGCAGCTTCGACATGGTCTTGGACTCGATCTGGCGGATCCGCTCACGCGTGACGCCGTACACCTTGCCGATCTCGTCGAGGGTCTTCGGCTGACCGTCGGTGAGACCGAAGCGCATCGAGACGACGCCCGCCTCGCGCTCCGACAGGGTGTCGAGCACGGAGTGCAGCTGCTCCTGGAGGAGCGTGAAGCTGACCGCGTCGGCCGGGACGACGGCCTCGGAGTCCTCGATGAGGTCACCGAACTCGCTGTCGCCGTCCTCGCCGAGCGGGGTGTGCAGCGAGATGGGCTCACGGCCGTACTTCTGGACCTCGATGACCTTCTCGGGGGTCATGTCGAGCTCCTTGGCCAGCTCCTCCGGGGTGGGCTCGCGGCCCAGGNNGCCGGTGTAGCGCTTGGCCAGGGAGACCACCAGTCGGAGGTTGGCCTCCAGGAGGTGGTTCTTGGCCCGGCGGCCGTCCTCGGCGATGATCTCCAGCTCGCGCTTGAGCTTCGGGGCGAGCTTGTCGGCGTTGGCCAGCTTGTCCTCGGCGAACAGACCGGCCTCGATGCGCTTGGCGAGCTCGACCTCCTGCTCGGCGTTGAGCAGGGGGACCTTGCCGATCTGCTTGAGGTAG
>NZ_MUKA01000121.1 GCF_002150735.1 Streptomyces africanus | reverse complement strand
GGACGACTACGACGGCGACTTCCGCTACGACCGCGCTCCCGTCGGCGCGCTCCAGGGCCTCGACCCGGACCGCGTCGCCTACACGGGCTCGGTCAGCAAGTCCCTCGCGCCCGGGCTGCGGCTGGGCTGGCTGCTGGTGCCCGGGTCCTGGGCGGAGGAGATCGTCGAACGCAAGCGCACCATGGACCTCGGCCATCCGACCCTGGACCAGGCGCTCTTCGCCCGTTTTCTGGAACGCGGCGACTACGACCGCCAGTTGCGCCGCTGCCAGCGCGCCTACCGCGAGCGGCGTGACGCCCTGACCGCCGCCCTCGACGAGCACTTCCCCGGCTCCCGGGTCTCGGGCATCGCCGCGGGCCTGCACGTGATCGCCACACTGCCGGAGCGCTACGGCCCCGAGGACCGTTTCCTGACCCGCGTCACGGCGGCCGGGGTGGCGGTACGCCCCCTGTCGGCCTACGCCCACCCGAGTACGGCGCGGGAGGAGAGCGACGGGCCGAAGCGGATACGGCTCGTCCTGGGCTACGCGCACGTCCCGCCCGCCCGGATCCACGAGGGCATACGCCTGATGGCGGAGGCGGCCACGGCGTGATTCCCCGGCGGAGCTCACGGGTTCCCGCCGGTTCCCCTCCCCCCGCGGTCAGTTGTTCACTTGGGGTTCGTGTGTGCGCCGCGGCGTGCCAGTAGGTGTGGCTGTGCACACTGGCCGGATCCCGTCCCTGGAGGCGCATCCATGTCACACCGTCCGCTCCCCGCGCGCCGCAGCGTTCTGCGGGGCTCCCTCGCCGCGTCGGCGGCCCTCACCCTGCCCACCGCCCTCGGCGCCGCGCCGGCCTTCGCGCGGTCGGGGCGTCCCACAGCGGGGTGGGGTGTGCAGGCGGGAGACGTGACCCGCGACTCCGGGCTGGTGTGGGTGCGGTCCGACCGGCCCGCCCGGATGATCGTCGAGACGTCGTCGACCGAGTCGTTCCGCAACCCGCGCAGATGGCACGGCCCGCTGCTGGGCCCGGGTACCGACTTCACCGGCACGACCCGGCTGCAGGGCCTGCCGTCCGGCGAGCAGGTCCACTACCGGGTGCTGCTCGCCGACCCGGACGACCCGCGCCGCACCGGCGAGCCGGTCACCGGCACCTTCCGCACGGCGTCCGACAAGCGCCGTGACGGAGTACGGTTCGTCTGGTCCGGCGACCTGGCCGGCCAGGGCTGGGGCATCAACCCGGAGCTCGGCGGCTACCGGATCTATCAGGCGATGGCCGCCCTCGACCCGGACTTCTTCCTGTGCAGCGGCGACAACATCTACGCCGACGGCCCGCTCACCGAGAAAGTGGCCCTGCCCGACGGGCGCACCTGGCGGAACATCACCACCGAGGAGAAGGCGAAGGTCGCCGAGACCCTGGCGGAGTTCCGCGGCAACTTCCGGTACAACCTGCTGGACGAGAATCTCCGCGCCTTCAACGCCCAGGTCCCGTCCATCGTCCAGTGGGACGACCACGAGGTCACCAACAACTGGTACCCGGGCGAGATCCTCGGCGACTCCCGATACACCGAGAAGAACGTCGACGTGCTCGCCGCCCGCGCCCGCCGCGCCTTCTCGGAGTACTTCCCGATCTCCACCCTGCGCCGCCCCGACGGCCGTGTCTACCGCGTGCAGCACCACGGCCCGCTGCTGGACGTCTTCGTGCTGGACATGCGCACCTACCGCAACGCCAACTCGCCGGACGAGCAGCCCACCGACCCGCAGGGCATCCTCGGCCGCGAGCAACTGGAGTGGCTCAAGCGCGAGCTGTCCCGCTCCCGCGCGGTGTGGAAGGTGATCGCCTCCGACATGCCGATCGGCCTGGTCGTCCCGGACACCGGCGACGGCAAGCCGAACATCGAGGCCGTCGCCCAGGGCGACCCCGGTGCCCCACTGGGCCGTGAGCTCCAGATCGCGGAGCTGCTGCGCTTCGTCAAGCACCGCCGGATCACCGGCACGGTGTGGCTCACGGCCGACGTCCACTACACCTCGGCGCAGCACTACCTGCCCTCGCGGGCCGCGTTCACCGACTTCGAGCCGTTCTGGGAGTTCGTGTCGGGCCCGCTCAACGCCGGTGCGTTCCCGGCGAACACGCTCGACGGCACCTTCGGTCCCGACCGGGTGTTCCTGAAGGCGCCGACGACCGCCAACGTCTCCCCCGCCGGCGGCTACCAGTTCTTCGGCGAGGTCGCCATCGACGGCGGCAGCGGCGAGCTGACGGTACGTCTGCGCGAGCAGGACGGCACCGTGCTGTTCACGAAGGTGCTCCAGCCGGGTCTGGTCGGCCAGTGAGTTTGAAGGCTTGATATAGCGGGCAGGCCAACCCTTTTACCCGCCAGTCACAATACGTTCGTGATCACGCAACACCGTTCGGTCACAGTGGGTGCATGACGCGAAAAGTGACTGAAGTGACCAACATCCAGAACGACTGCCGCCCCGCCACCCCGTGGCAGCGGCTCACGGCGGCGCTCCACACCTGGCGAACACGACGCCACGAACACGCGCCGCCGGCGGACGATACGGAGTCCCCGGCACCGGAGCCGGTGCCGGGGGCGAACACGCTGTGGCGGATGCGGACCACGGTGAAGGACGAGCCGGGATCGCTGGCGGCCCTGTGCACGGCCCTCGCCGGGCACCGGGTCGACATCCTCAGCCTCCAGACGCATCCGCTGGCCGAGGGCACGGTGGACGAGTTCCTGCTGCGTGCCCCGGGCGAGCTGGACGCCTCAGGGATCGCCGCGGCGGTCCGGACGGCCGGCGGCACCGACACCTGGATCGAGCGGGCCGACGCCCACGACCTGGTGGACGCGCCGACCCGGATCCTCGGACTCGCCGCCCGGACGGCCCTGGACGCCGCGGAACTACCTCTGGCGCTGCGCCAGTTGCTGGGCCGGTGCACGATCCGGTCCCAGCCCGCACCGGCCGGTGGCACCCGGGCGGCCGACGGTGTCCCGGTGGAGGGAGCCCTCGACGACACGGTGATGCGCCTGCGCGCCCCGGAGGGCGGAGTGATCACCGTGGAGCGGCCGTATCTGCCCTTCACACCGACCGAGTTCGCCCGGGCCAGGGCCCTGGTGGAACTGGACGCCCGGCTCGGGCCGCGCGTCCCGCACGGCCGGGACGTGCTCACGCTGGCCGAGGGCAGTGACATCACCGTGCGCCGCGCCGACACGCGTGACCTGGAGGCGGCCAGGGAGATGCACGAGCGGTGCTCGGACCGCACGCTCAGGCTGCGCTACCACGGGCCGGTCGGTGACGCCGACCGCTATCTCAACCACCTGCTCAGTCCGCGCTTCGGCCGGACCCTCGCCGTGCAGACGGCCTCCGGGCGGCTCGTCGGGCTCGGGCATCTGCTGTGGGACAGGGACGAGACGGAGATCGCGTTGATCGTCGAGGACGCGTGGCAGCGGCGCGGGGTCGGCGGGGAGTTGCTGGGGCGGCTGGTCGCGATGGCCGCGGAGGGGGGTTGCAGGAGTGTGTATGCCGTGACGCAGGCGTCCAACACGGGGATGGTCGCTGCGATGCGGGGACTGGGACTTCCTCTTGACTACCAGGTCGAGGAAGGGACCTTGGTGATCACTGCGCGGCTGGGCGAATCCGTTTCGACGGGCGCGGGTGAGGTGGGGAGCACCTCAGCGCCGTAGGGGCCGCGATCAGACGGTGGGTGCGGGTTCGGTATGGCTTGTCGCGCAGTTCCCCGCGCCCCTAAACCCTCAGCGCCTGGTCGAGATCCGACCACAGGTCCTCCACGTCCTCCAAGCCCACCGACATGCGCAGCAGGCGGTCGCTCACCCCGGCCCCCCTGCGGTCGTCCGCGGCCACGATGCGGTGGCTGATGGACGCCGGGTGCTGGATCAGGGTGTCCACGCTGCCGAGGCTCACCGCCGGGGTGATGAGGCGGACGTCGGCGATGACCTCGTGGGGGTCGCCGTGTATCTCGAAGGAGACCATCGCGCCGCCGATGCGCGGGGAGTGCACACGCGCTACGCGGGGGTCGGCGGCGAGGCGGTGGGCGAGTTCGGCGGCGTTGGCGGAGGCGGCCCGTACCCGGACGGGGAGGGTGGACAGGCCGCGCAGCAGCAGATAACCGGCCAGCGGATGCAGGACGCCGCCCGTGGCGAACCGGACCTGCCGCAGCCGGCCCGCGAACTCCTCGTCGCAGGCGACCACGCCCGCCAGCACGTCCCCGTGGCCGCCGAGGTACTTGGTGGCGCTGTGCAGCACCAGCCGTGCGCCCTGTTCGGCGGGGCGCTGGAGCACCGGCGTGGCGAACGTGTTGTCCACGAGCAGCGGCACCGAGCCGCAGGCGTGTGCGACGGCCCGGAGGTCCACCTCGGCGAGCGTGGGGTTGGCCGGGGACTCCACGATCACCAGGCCGGTGTCCGGACGCAGGGCCTCCGCGATTCCCGCCGGATCGGTCCAGGTCACCTCGGAGCCCAGCAGTCCGGCGGTCAGCAGATGGTCGCTGCACCCGTAGAGGGGCCGTACGGCCACCACGTGCCGCAGCCCCATGGAGGCGCGGACGAGCAGGACGGCGCTCAGGGCGGCCATGCCGCTGGCGAACGCGACCGCCGCCTCGGTGCCCTCCAGGCGGGCCAGCGCGGTCTCGAAACGGGCGACGGTCGGGTTGCCGAGGCGCCCGTAGACGGGCGGGCCGTCCGGGTCCGCACCGGTGGCGGCGAACGCGTCGATCCGGGCCGCCTCGCCGCGGCTGTCGTACGACGGGTAGGTGGTGGACAGGTCGATCGGAGGGGCGTGCAGGCCCTGCCGGGCGAGGTCGTCCCGCCCGGCGTGGACGGCCTCGGTGGCGAGTGCTCTCGGTGCGGTGCCTACGGCGTCGTGGACGCCCATGCTCGCTGTGTCCATGAGGGAAGGGTGAACACCGGCCGGGCCCGAGGGCGGGAAGCCCGTGCTACGTTCGGCCTATGGCCGAATCTGTCGTACTGGACCCGGTGGATCTCCATCTGCTGCGGCTGTTGCAGAACGACGCCCGGACGACGTACCGGGACCTCGCCGCGCAGGTCGGAGTGGCGCCGTCGACCTGTCTGGACCGGGTGACCCGGCTGCGCCGCTCGGGCGTGATCCTCGGACACCGGCTGGAGCTGGACCCGGCCAAGCTGGGGCGAGGCCTGGAGGCGCTGCTGTCGGTGCAGGTCAGGCCGCATCGGCGGGAGCTGGTGGGGCCGTTCGTGGAGCGGATCCGCGCCCTGCCGGAGTCGCGGACGGTCTTCCATCTGACCGGGCCGGACGACTACCTCGTCCATGTCGCGGTCGCCGACATGTCGGACCTCCAGCGGCTCGTGCTGGACGAGTTCACCTCGCGGCGGGAGGTGGCACGGGTGGAGACCCGGCTGATCTTCCAGCAGTGGGAGTGCGGGCCGCTGCTGCCGCCTTCGCCCTCGGCTCAATCCGGATGACGTGCGCTGCCGCGCGTACGAGGATGGGCGGCATGTCTGAGATCAAGAGCCCGCTGCCCCGTGAGGTCGCCGACGCGTACGTCGACGAGCTCATCGCCCTCGACCCGATCACCGGTACGTTCCTCGGCGTCAAGGAGAGTTCGAGCAGGCTGCCCGACACCTCCCCCGCGGGCCAGGAGGCGTTCGCCGAGCTGGCGCGCCGGACGCTGGCCCGGCTGGACGAGGCGGAGCGGCGGCCCGGCGCGGACAGTGACATCGAGCGCCGCTGCGGGCGGCTGCTGCGCGAGCGGCTCATCGCGGACCTCGGTGTGCACGAGGCCGAGGAGAGCCTGCGGTCCGTCAGCAACCTGAGCTCCATCGCCCATGCGGTGCGGCAGGTGTTCACCGTGACACCGGCGCAGTCGGAGGAGGACTGGGCGGCGATCGCCGAGCGGCTGCGCGCGGTCCCGGCCGCGCTGGAGGGGTACCGGGAGTCCCTCGCGCTCGGCCTGGAGCGGAAGCTGTACGGCGGGCCGCGTGCCACGGCCACGTTCGTGGAGCAGCTCGGCGAGTGGGCGGACGCCGACGGCGAGGGCCGCGGCTGGTTCGAGACCTTCGCGGCCGCCGGCCCCGAGGCGCTGCGGCCCGAGCTGGACACGGCGGCCCGCTCGGCCACCGAGGCGGTCGCAGGCCTGCGCGACTGGATGCGGGACGTGTACGCGCCGGCGGTCGAGGGCGCGCCGGACGTGGTGGGCCGGGAGCGGTACGCGCGCTGGGTGCGCTACTACAACGGCACGGACCTCGACCTGGACGAGGCGTACGCGTACGGCTGGTCCGAGTACCACCGCCTCCTCGGCGAGATGAGGGCGGAGGCCGAGAAGATCCTGCCCGGTGCCCCCACGCCCTGGGTGGCGCTGGCGCACCTGGACGAGCACGGCACGCACATCGAGGGCGTCGACGAGGTCCGCGACTGGTTGCAGTCCCTGATGGACGAGGCGATCGACGCGCTCGACGGCACCCACTTCGACCTGGCCGAGCGGGTGCGCCGGGTGGAGTCGCGCATCGCCCCTCCGGGCAGTGCCGCAGCGCCGTACTACACGCCGCCGTCGGACGACTTCACGCGCCCGGGCTGCACCTGGCTGCCGACCATGGGCGAGACGAGCTTCCCCGTCTACGACCTGGTGTCGACCTGGTACCACGAGGGCGTGCCCGGCCACCACCTCCAGCTGGCCCAGTGGAAGCACGTGGCGCAGAACCTCTCCCGCTACCAGGCGAGTGTCGGCATGGTGAGCGCCAACGCCGAGGGCTGGGCCCTGTACGCCGAGCGGCTGATGGACGAGCTGGGCTTCCTGACGGACCCGGAGCGCCGGCTCGGTTACCTGGACGCGCAGATGATGCGTGCCGTGCGCGTCATCATCGACATCGGCATGCACCTGGAGCTGACGATCCCGGACGACTCCCCCTTCCACCCGGGCGAGCGCTGGACGCCCGAGCTGGCGCAGGAGTTCTTCGGCTCGCACAGCAGCCGGCCCGCGGACTTCGTGGAGAGCGAGCTGACCCGCTATCTGTCCATGCCGGGCCAGGCCATCGGCTACAAGCTCGGCGAGCGGGCCTGGCTGCTGGGCCGCGAGAAGGCCCGCGCCCGGCGCGGCGACGCCTTCGACCTGAAGGCCTGGCACATGGCGGCGCTGTCGCAGGGCTCGCTGGGTCTGGACGACCTGGTCGACGAACTGGCCCGGCTCTAGGGAAAGTCAGCGGCGAAAGCCGCCCTCGGAGTCGATGACCTGCCCGGTGACCCACTCCGCCTCGTCCGTGGCCAGCCATGCGATGAGGCGGGCCGGGTCGTCGGGCATACCCCACCGGCCGGCCGGGAACAGCTCCGCGATGGCCTGGTAGTCCGCACCGGTCATGTAGTCCGTGTCCACGGGCCCGGGGTTGACGGTGTTCACGGTGACCGCGTGCTCGGCGAGCGCCGTCGCGAGGGACCGGGTGACGGAGGCGAGGGCCCCCTTCTGCAGGGCGTAGGCGAGCTCCCCGGGCATGCCGCCCGCGATGTCCTGGCCGGAGGTCATCATCATGACGCGTCCGCCCGGGCTGCGCGGCGGCAGTGCGGACCGCAGCCGCGCGTAGGCCTGGATCAGCAGGATCACGGAGCGGGTGTCGACCGCCCAGTGCCGGTCGAGCATCGCCGTGTCGATCTCGTCCAGGGAGCCGTCGAACCCGCTCTGCGCGTGGTTGGCGACGAGGATGTCGAGCCGCCCGCCGAGCGCCTCGGCGGCCCTGCCGACGAGTTCACCGGCCACGGCGGGATCGCCCAGATCCCCCGGCCCGGCGACGACCCGCGCTTCGGGATCCCCGAGCGCCTCCCGCACGGACGCGACAACGTCCTCGGGACGATCGGCGCCCCAGGGCTGGCCGGCATCGTGCGGCACATGATGATGCAGATAGACACTGGCACCGTAGGCGGCGAGCCGCCGGGCCACGGCATGCCCGATACCGCCGCGCCGACTGGCTCCGGTGACGAGGGCTGTGCGACCGCGCAGAGGCAGGGGGTCACGGCGCAGTTCTTCCGGGGTGGGGTGAGGAAGTCGAGGCATACGATCATCGTGTCCGGACCTGATGAAGCACGCACGCGAATATCGCCCCCTTCAGGGGCGCGGGGAACTGCGCGATCAACCACAAACAACCCGCACACGCCGAAAAACGAAGCCCCCACGGTCACCTAGGCGCAAGCAACCGCAACTGAACCAACCCCAACCACGTTTCAGCCCCTGGCTGCACCCGAGCCGCCCGAACCGCGTAGCGCCCCGGCTGCAAACCCACCCGAACCCGCTCGCTCCCCGAAGACCCAGACCACGCCGCATCAAAAAGCACCACAGCGCCCGGCACCTCCCAGAGAACCTCCGGCTCCCACTCCGCCGTATCGACAGCCACCGGCACACTCGCCAGCAACTCGTCCTCGGAATTCCCCGCGCACCACCGGACGAACATCCCCTGGTCGGGCAGATACGCCGTCGAGGCGGGCTCGTCCCCCAGCACCAGCGCCGTGCTGTCGCCGACCGGCAGGAGCCCGACGTGCCCGTCCACCTCGCAGGCCCGGTCGTAGTCCGACGCCGTCTCCTCGCCGTCGGCACCCGCCCAGAACGGCAGAACCGTCTCCGGCACCGCTATCAGTGGCCCGCCGCCCGATTCCACCCATTCCACGACGCCCGGCTCCGCGTATCGCACCATGGCGCAAGAACCTACAGGGTCAACTCCGTGCAAAGATCCGGGGGTCAGCGGGCCGGCCTCAGCCCATGCCGCGCTGCCGCAGCACCGACCCGGACCTGCCCTTGACGACCTCCAGTTGTGCGTGGATCCGCCGCCGCAGGTCGGGCACGTGGCTGACGATGCCGACGCTGCGGTCGCGTTCGCGCAGGGAGTCGAGGACGTCGAGGACCTCGTCGAGGGTCTGGTCGTCGAGGCTGCCGAAGCCCTCGTCGATGAAGAGGGTGTCGAGGCGCACCCCGCCCGCCTCGTCCGTGACGACGTCCGCGAGGCCCAGGGCGAGGGCGAGCGAGGCGAAGAACGTCTCGCCGCCGGACAGCGTCGCCGTGTCCCGCTCGCGGCCGGTCCAGGCGTCGACGACGTGCAGTCCGAGTCCGCTGCGGCCCCGTCCCGTGCGGTCGTCGGAGTGGACGAGGGTGTAGCGGCCGGACGACATGCGCCGCAGCCGTACGGTCGCGGCGGCGGCGACCTGTTCCAGGCGGGCCGCCAGCACGTACGACTCCAGGCGCATCCTGCGTTCGTTGTCGGCCGAGGTGCCGGCGGTGAGGCCGGCCATGCGGGCGACGCGGTCGTACTCCTCGCGCAGCGGCGCCAGCCGGCGGACGGAGGCGGTCGCCCGGGCGGAGAGCCGGTCGAGTTCGGCGCAGCGCCGGACGGCGGCGTCGTGTGCGGAGGCGGCCTCGCGCAGCCGGCGGGCCGCGGTGTCGGCGGCGAGCTGCGCCGACGTGAGGTCGGCGGGCTGCTGGCGGGCCGCGGCCGCGGTGTCGGGCTCGGCGAGGACGGCCCGGACGGCGGCCTCCTCGTTCTGCCAGGCGTCCAGGCGGCGTTGCAGTTGGCGGTGGGCGGCGTCGTCGAGGAGGGCGTCGGCCGCGTCCCGCGGGGTGTCGAAGCCGGCGCGGAAGGCGGCGTCGGCGAGGCGGGCGTCGGCGTCCTTGAGCCGCTGGGCGGTGTCCTCGGCGGCGCGGGCGGCGTCGGCGGCGTCCGTGAGCAGGGCGGTCCGGCGTTCCAGTTGCGCGGCCCGGGCGGCAACGCTGTCCAGGGCGCCTCTCGCCCGGTCCAGCTCCTCCTCCAGGGCGGCGCGTTCGCTCTCCAGCCGCTCCCGGTGGCCGACCCGGGCGGCGCTGCGGACGGCGGCCTCCTGCCGGGCGGCGACGCGCCGCTCGTGTTCGTGCCCGGCCTGCCGCAGCCGCTCCTGCGCGGCGTGCAGCTCGGCGGCGCCCCGCCGGGCCTGCGCGTACTGCTCCTCCAACTCCTCAACGTCGCGGGCGAGTTGCTCGGTGGGTGTGTCACCGGCCTCGGCGGTGGCGGCGGCCAGGGACTCCCGGACGACACCGAGGTTCCGCTCTGCCTCGGCGCGCTGTTCGTCGGCGTCCTGGTAGGCGGCCAGCGCGTGTTCCTCGGCCTCGCGGTCGACGTGCCCGGCGACCTTGCGGGCGGGGGCGGGGTGTTCGGTGGCACCGCAGACGGCGCAGGGCTCGCCGTCGGTGAGGTGCGCGGCCAGTTCGGCGGCGATGCCGGTCAGGCGCTGTTCCTTGAGGTCGAGCCAGTGCTGTCGGGCGCGCAGCGCTTCCTCCCGCGCGGTGCGGACCCGCTCGACGGCCTGCTGCGTGTCCTCGGCGAGCTGGTCGCGCAGCCGGGCCGCCTGCAGCCGCTGCCGCGCGGGCTCGCGCCGTACGGCGAGCTGTTCTGCGAGGGCGGCGGCCTGCTGCGCGGAGTCGACGCGGACCTGGACGGCGGTGCGGGTCTCCTCCCAGCCGTCGAGCCAGGCGTCCGCTTCCTGAAGGACGTCGGCGTCTGCGCGTTCCTGGCGGTCCAGGCCGGCGCGTTCGTCGAGGAGTTCGGCCAGCCGCCGCTCGGCGCGGCGGGCCGAGTCCAGTCCGCCCAGTTCCTCGGCGGCCCGGCGGGCGGCGGCGGCGAGTCCGGCCGCGCCCGCGTCGGCGAAGGTCTCGGGCAGCAGGGCACGCGTGCGTGCCTCGGCGTCGGCCGCCCGCCGGTGTTCGGACTCGGCGGACTCCCGCAGTTCCAGGGCGGGCGCGACCGCCTCGGCCTTGCGGGCACGCTCCATGAGCGCCTGCGCCTCCCGGTAGGCCGAGGCTCCCTCCTCCAGGCGCGCCGCCCGTTCCCGTGCCTCGGTGAACCGCCGCTGGAGCCGGGCGAGTTCACGTACGTCGTCGAGGGCGCGGCCGGCGGCGGCCTGCGCGGACTCGGCGGCGGCGAGGGTGCACTCGGCGGCGGCGAGCTGTTCGCGGGCGGTGCTGCGGGCGACGGCGGCGGCGCCCAGCACGGCTTCGGCGAGTCCCGGTTCGCCGGGGGCCAGGTCCGGCAGCCGCATGGCGTCGCCCGCGGCCTGCTGCATGCGGTGGGCGTCGGCCAGCAGCGCGGCGTCCCCGTCCCGGACCTGGGCCTCGGTGACGCGGCGGCGCTCGGCGAGGCGCTTCTCGACGTCGGCGAAGCGGCGGGTGTCGAAGAGGCGGCCCAGCAGCTTGCCGCGGGCCTCGGCGTCGGCGCGCAGGAACCGTGCGAAGTCGCCCTGCGGCAACAGGACGACCTGACAGAACTGCTCCCGGCTCATGCCGAGCAGCTGGGTGATCTCCTCGCCGATCTCCTGGTGGGAGCGGCTGAGGTCCTTCCAGGACCCGGCCGTGGTGTCGTACTCGCGGAGCCAGGTCTGGGCCTTGTCGAGGGTCGTGCCGGTGCCGCGTTTCTTGGGGCGTTCCCAGGGCGGCTGCCGGGTGAGCTCCAGGCGGCGTCCGGCCACGGTGAGTTCGAGGGTGACCTCCGTGCGGGTCGCCGGGGCGGCGTGGTCGCTGCGCAGGGCCGTGCCCTGTCCGCCGCCGCCCTGCCGGGCGCCCGGTACCGAGCCGTACAGGGCGTAGCACACGGCGTCGAGGACGGAGGTCTTGCCCGCGCCGGTCGGTCCGTGCAACAGGAACAGCCCGGCCGCGGACAGCTCGTCGAAGTCGACGGTCTGGGTGCCGCCGAAGGGTCCGAAGGCGGTGACCGTCAGCCGGTGGAGCCTCACCGGGCGACCTCCCGTACGGTCTCGTCGGCCCGCACCGCGTCGAACGCCTCCCGCAGGACGCCCTGTTCGTGCGCGTCGGGTCCGGCGCCGCGCACGTGGGCGACGAAGTCCTCCGCGATCTGCTGGTCGCTGCGGCCGGCGAGGCGCCGGGCGTACGACACCTCGGGGTCGTCCTCGGTCCGGTCGGGGTCGAAGACCAGGCTGAGGGTGTGCGGGAAGCGCTCGGTGAGCCGGGCCATCGGGTCGGCCGGGCGGACCGGGTCGGTGAGCGTCGCCTCGACCCACGCCTCCTCGTGCCGCGCCAGCTCCGGGTCGGCGAGCAGGTCCTCCAGTGTGCCCCGGATCCGGGCCAGGGCGCGCGGCACCGGGCAGTCGAGGCGCTCGGCGTCGACGGAGCCGTCGGCGGCCAGGTCGACGAGCCACATGCTCTTGCGGTGCCCGGCCTCCGAGAAGGAGTAGGGCAGCGGGGAGCCGGAGTAGCGGACGCGGTCGGTGAGGGTCTGGCAGCCGTGCAGATGCCCGAGCGCCACGTAGTCGACGCCGTCGAAGACGCCGGCGGGCACCGCGGCCACGCCGCCGACGGTGATGTCCCGTTCGCTGTCGCTGGGTTCGCCGCCGGTGACGAAGGCGTGCGCGAGGACGACGGAGCGAGTGCCGGGCGGCCGCGTGGCGAGGTCGGCGCGGACCCGGTCCATGGCGGCGGCGAGCACGGCCTCGTGTCCGGCCTTGTCCACGCCGAACTCGTCCTTCACCAGGGCCGGTTCGAGGTAGGGCAGTCCGTAGAAGGCGACGTCCCCGTGGGCGTCGGCCAGCACCACGGGGGTGCCGGCGGCCGACGGATCGGTCCGCAGGTGGATGCCGGCCCGGCCGATGAGGCCCGCGCCGACGCCCAGCCGGCGGGCCGAGTCGTGGTTCCCGGAGATCATCACCGTCGGCACGCCGAGGCCGGCGAGGCGGTGCAGGGCGTCGTCGAACAGCTCGACCGCGGCGAGCGGCGGCACGGCCCGGTCGTACACGTCCCCGGACACGACCACCGCGTCCACGGCCCGCTCACGCACGGTCGTGACGAGGTGGCCGATGAACTCGGCCTGGGCGCTGAGCATGTTCACGCGGTGGAACGACCGGCCGAGGTGCCAGTCGGACGTGTGCAGCAGTCTCACGACGCCGCTCCGACCCGCATGTCTCCCCCTGCTACCGCTCGACGATCCGCACGAGCCGCACGGCTCGCTGTCAGCACCCACCACGCTAACCCGTGCGGGCACCCGGTCCCTCACGAACCTCGGGATGCCCCGTCCATCGGGCGTCAGTTCAGGGGAAATGCCCGCATATGCCCTGCCCCGTGTGGTCGAGGCTCTCGTGCCCCACATGGGAAACACCCGAGCAGCTCGCGCAGCAACTCGGCGAGCGAGGCCTTGACCGCGCGTCAGCCGTCGCCGTACGCCTCCCCGCCCGGTTCGAAGCCGGCCGTTCCGGCGGTCGCGTCGGCGAGCCACGCCCGGAAGGCCTCCACATCGGCGTCCGGGAGGGCGATGTCGATCGTGACCGCCTCCCCGTAGCGGACGTCACGCACCTCGCGCCCGGTGGTCCGCAGGTCGTTCTCCAGCTTGCCGGCCCGCTGGTGGTCGACGGTGACCGTGGCCAGCCGGAACCGGCGGCGGGTGCGCGTGCCGAGGGTGTCCAGGGCCTCGCCGACCGCTCCGCCGTACGCCCGGATGAGTCCGCCCGCGCCGAGCTTGACCCCGCCGAAGTAGCGCGTGACGACGGCGACGACGTACCGCATGTCGCGGCGCAGCAGCATCTGGAGCATGGGTACGCCGGCGGTGCCGCCGGGTTCGCCGTCGTCGCTCGCCTTCTGGACGGAGGCGTCGGCGCCGATGACGTAGGCCCAGCAGTTGTGGGAGGCGTCGGCGTGCTCCTTGCGGACCGCGGCGATGAAGTCCTGCGCCTCCTGCTCGGTGGCCGCCGGGGCGAGGGAGCACAGGAAGCGGGAGCGGTTGACCTCGGTCTCGTGCACGCCGGCGCGGGCGACCGTGCGGTATTCGTCCTGCATCCGGCCACCCTATGCGCGGGCCCGGGTACGGGCCGGACCGGCCCGGGGCTACTTCTTCTCGCCCCGCGGCACGGTCAGGGAGGTGAGCAGCGCGGCGCCGGGGGTGAGAGCCCGCCAGGTCGTGCCGTACCAGGACAGTACGGCGACGGCCGAGGTCGGGAACTTGGTGCGGACCCGCTCCAGCGTGTCGTCGAGGCCGTCACCGGCGAGCGCCAGGACGAGTTCCTCCAGGCCCGGGTTGTGCCCGATCAGCAGCAGTGTCTCCACCTCGGCGGACACCTCGTGCACGACGGCCAGCAGGCCGGCGGGGCTCGCGGCGTACAGGCGCCGGTCGAACCGGACCGGAGGGGGCGTGCCCCACTCGGCGGCGGCCAGTTCCCAGGTCCGGCGGGCGCGTACGGCGGTGGAGCACAGCGCGAGGTCGGGCAGGCAGTCGGCCTCTGCCAGGGCGTGCCCGGCCGCGGGGGCGTCACGGCGGCCACGCGGGGCCAGCGGGCGCTCGTGGTCGGCGACGTCGAGAGGCCAGGCGGACTTGGCGTGCCGCAGCACGACCAGGCGGCGCGGCGGGCCCGCTCCGGCGCGCTCCCTCATGACGGGGCCCCCAGATCGCGGGTGAGTTCGAGGCCGAGGAGCCGGTCGGCGTAGGCGTACGTCTCGAACCGGGCGCCGTCCGGCAGATCCGGCGCGTTCTCCACGCCCCGCAGCACGTCCAGCACCCGGGGCACGTCCAGATCGTCGTCCCAGGCGTCGCGCAGCCGCCCGCGCACGTCGTCGGGCACGGGCCGGGAGGGCCGCCGGGCCCAACGGGCCACGGCACCGCGCCACCGGGCGAGGGTGGCCTCGGCCTCCGCGAGGACGTCCGCCTCCAGCCGGACGGGGGCGTCGTGGTGCCGCGTGAACAGGGCGAGGCGCAGAACGGCGGGATCGACACCGCCCAGCGGGCCGGATCCCACCGACTGGCCGCGCGACGGGTCCGACGTCACCGACTCACCGGCCGACGGTTCCGGCTCGACCGACCGGCCGCCCGACGGGCTCGACATCGCCGACTCACCGGCCGACCGTTCCGGCTCGACCGACCGGCCGCTGGGCGGGCCTGGCGTCTCCACGGGCGCGACAGCGACCCGGACCCCGTCAGGCGTCGCCCCGCCCTCGGCGGCCACATGGACGACCTGGGCCTCGCCGAGTCCGGCGCTGACGTCGGGGCTGTCCTCGAAGGGGCGGATGCCGAGGGCCGTGGCGTCCGCGCGCAGCTCGGCCTGGCGGCGCCCGCCGGTCAGCAGGGCCCACACCGGTGTGCCGCCGAGCTCCAGCGCCCGCACGAGCAGGTCCGCCACGAGCAGCACCCGCAGGTTCGTCAGGTCGGAGCCGGGCGCGTGTACTTCGACACGGGTCAGGCCCCGGCGGGCCGGAGCGGCGTCGACCGGCTCGCCGGTCCGGGCGTCGATGATGCGCAGCACGAGGCGAGCGTAGGCCGGGTGGGCGGGCGCACGCAGGCATGTGCGGCTTTTTCGGCCACCGTGGCGGGAACACCCCACCAATGGCGTGCCGGACGGACCAGGGCACCGGATCACCGTGGCGTGTATCGCCCCCGCCCGCTCAGCCCAGCGTCCCCAGGAACCGCACATGCGGCCGCTGCTCGGGGCCGTCACGGCTGACGGCGGCCCGTACGCCGTACACCTCGGCGATGAGTTCCTCCGTCAGGACATCCCCGGGAGGGCCACCCGCCACGACCCGCCCCGCGCTCAGGACGACGACCTCGTCGCAGTACATCGCCGCGAGGTTGAGGTCGTGCAGGGCGACGACGGTGGTCACCGGCAGGCCCGTGACCAGGGCGAGCAGGTCGAGCTGGTGGTGGATGTCGAGGTGGTTGGTGGGCTCGTCCAGGAGGAGTTCGCGGGGCTCCTGGGCGAGCGCGCGGGCGATCTGCACCCGCTGGCGTTCGCCGCCCGAGAGGGTGTGCCAGGGCTGGTCGGCGCGGTCGGCGAGGCCGGTGCGCTGCAGGGCGTCGTGCACGGCCCGTTCGTCGTCCGCCGATGTCGGCGTCCAGGCGCGCCGGTGCGGCACGCGGCCCAGCCGTACGACGTCCACCACCGTCAGCTCGACCTGTGTGTCGGCCTGCTGCTCGACCACGGCGAGGCGGCGGGCGACGGTGCGGCGGGGCAGGTCGCCCAGCGGGGTGCCGTCGAGGGTGACGACTCCGGCGGTCGGCGTGAGCAGCCCGGCCAGCAGCCGCAGCAGCGTGGACTTGCCGGAGCCGTTGGGGCCGAGGACGCCGACGGTGGAGCCGGTCCCGGGCGCGAGGACGACACCGTCGAGGATGAGACGCCCGTCGGCACGGCGCCCGACCCGGTCGGCCCGCAATCCGGCGCCGGACACCGCCGCTCCCGCCGCCCCGCTCACCGCACCCTCCGCGTCCGGTACAGCACGACCACGAACGCCGGCACCCCGATCAGCGACGTCACGACGCCCACCGGCACCTCCTGGGGATCCAGCACCGTACGGGCGAGGGTGTCGACCCACACCAGGAACACCGCTCCGGCGAGGGCCGTGACCGGCAGCAGCCGGACGTGCCCGGGGCCGGTCAGGGCCCGCGCGGCGTGCGGCAGGACCAGCCCGACGAAGCCGATCGCCCCGGCCGAACTGACCAGCGCGGCCGTGAGCAGGGCCGTGACACACAGCAGCACCAGGCGGGTGCGGGCCACGGACACCCCGAGCGCGGCCGCCGCGTCCTGCCCGAAGGCGAAGGCGTCGAGGGTGCGGGCGTACGACAGGCACACCACCAGCGTCACGGCCAGGACGGCCAGGCACAGCCACACATCGGTCCAGCCCGCGCCGCCGAGCGAGCCGAGGAGCCAGAACAGCACGCCCCGGGTCGTCTCGGCATCGGCGGCGGTCATCACGACGAAGGAGGTGAGTGCGGAGAAGAGCTGCATGGCGGCGACGCCCGCGAGGACGACCCGGTCGGTCGTGCCGCCGAGGGTGTGGCTGAGCAGCAGCACCAGCGCGAAGGACACCAGGGCGCCGAGGAACGCGCCGGCGGACACCGAGACGGCACCGCCGCCCACGCCCAGGACGACCACCACGACCGCGCCGGTGGAGGCGCCGGAGGACACCCCGAGCACGAACGGATCGGCGAGCGGGTTGCGCAGCAACGACTGCATCACCGCCCCGCAGACGGCCAGTCCGGCTCCGCACACGGCCGCGAGCAGGGTGCGCGGCAGCCGCAGCTGCCAGACGATCCCGTCGCGGATCGGCGTCAGGTCGGCGCTGCCGAGACCGAGATGGGCCGCGACGACGGACCAGACGTCCGCGACCCGGATGTCGGCCGGGCCGACGGTGATCGCCAGGGCCAGGGAGACCACCAGCAGCAAGGCGCCCGCGACACCGAGCGCGGGCCCGCGGACGGTCACTTCACGAGCCCGAACTCGCGCAGTCGGGCGGCGACCTGTTCCACGCCCTCGACCGTGCGGATGGTCGGGTTCATGGCCTGCCCGCTGAGCAGCACGTACCGCTTGTGCCGCACGGCGTCCATGTTCCGGGTCACGGGGTTGGACTCCAGGAAGGCGATCTTCCGGGCGGCCGACTCGGCGGTCTGCGACTGGCGGGTGAGATCGCCGATGACGAGGACGTCGGGGTCGCGTTCGGCGACCGTCTCCCAGTTGATCTGCGGCCACTCCTCGTGCGTGTCGTCGAAGACGTTCTTCGCTCCGAGGGCCCGGGTGATGATGCCGGGTGCCCCGCAACAGCCCGCCATGTAGGGCGACTCGGAGTTGGCGAACCAGTACAGGAGGCTGACGTCCGAGGCGTGGATGCCCCGCGTGGCCTTCGCCATGCGCCGCTGGAGGGAGGCCACGAGCTTGTCGCCCCGCTCCTTCACCCCGAACACGGTGGCCAGGTCGTGTACCTCGCCGTAGACGGTGTCGATGCCCAGCGCCTTGGCGCGCGCGCCGTCGCCGTCGCCGGAGTTGTCCTTGCCGGCGCAGTCCGACGGGGAGACGTACGTGGGGACGCCGAGCTTCTCGAACTGCTCGCGGGTGGCGACGCCGCCCTTGCCGAGGGTGGAGACGAAGGAGGCGGCGACGAAGTCGGGTTCGGCGTCCAGGACCCGTTCGAAGGACGGGTTGTTGTCGGCGATGCGCGGCACCTTCGCGTTGGCCTTCGCCAGCCCCTTCATCACGGGGTCGGTCCAGGTGGCGGTGCCCGCGAGACGGTCGGCGAGGCCGAGCGAGAGCAGGATCTCGGTGGTGCCCTGGTTGAGGGAGACGGCGTGCTGCGGCGAGGCCTCGACGCGCACCTCGTGGCCGCAGTTGCCGAGCGTGACGGCGGCTTTCGCCGTGGTGGACTTCGAGTCGCCGCAGCCGGCCAGGAGCAGGGAGCCGGCCGCGAGCAGGACGGCGGCACGGCCGGGTCGGGCGAGGGGCACGGAAACCAGTCCTCAGTCGTCGAGGGCTCGATCGCGGAGCCCGGTCGTACGGTGCTCCCCCGCCGCCCACGGCCGCGGGGGCCGCCAGCAGGTCTTCGGACTCGGGTTCGTCCGGTGCGGAGCGCCTTCCCGGACGCCGCACGCGCCGTCCAGTGGCCGAGGCCCCGCCCGTCCCCCTCACCGCTGCGCGTCAGTTCCGGATTCGCACCGGATTCCCTGACCCACGTACATGGGTTCGACTGGCCTCGGCAAGCTATCACGGCGCGCGCGAGGGAATCACCGCCCGCCCTGCGCCGTTGTCTCCAGGGGAGTCCCCAGCAGCACTTACGTGACGTACGAGGAGGCCGACGGTGTACGGCGACGAGGCAACGGTCCGCAGGATCCTCACCGAGCTCGGCGACACCTGGGCCGTGGTGGGCCTGTCGTCGAACCGGCAGCGCGCGGCGTACGGCGTCGCCGCCGTGCTCCAGCGCTTCGGCAAGCGCGTCGTGCCCGTGCACCCGAAGGCGGAGACGGTGCACGGCGAGCAGGGGTACGCGAGCCTGGCGGACATCCCCTTCGACGTGGACGTCGTGGACGTGTTCGTGAACAGCGATCTCGCCGGAGCGGTCGCGGACGAGGCGGTCGCGAAGGGCGCGCAGGCCGTGTGGTTCCAGCTCGGCGTCATCGACGAGGCGGCGTACGACCGGACCCGCGCCGCGGGCCTGGAGATGGTGATGGACCGCTGCCCGGCGATCGAGATCCCACGACTTCCTCATCACGGCGTACAGAATTCCTGAAGCGCTTTCCAGGAAATGCCCGGGCCGGGTCAAGGCTGCTTGTGGGCGTCGGTCGGTTCCATCATCGGCTCCGGGTGGCTGTACGGAGCCGAGAAGGCGGTCGTGGCAGCCGGGCCCGCGGCGATTGTGTCGTGGCTGATCGGCGCGGTCGGGATCGTGCTGCTGGCCCTGGTGCACGCGGAACTCGCCGGCATGTTCCCGGTCGCGGGCGGCACGGCACGTTATCCGCACTACGCGTTTCGGCGGACTGGCCGGCATGTCCTTCGGCTGGTTCTCCTGGCTCCAGGCGGCGACCGTGGCACCGATCGAGGTCGAGGCCATGATCGGCTACGCCGGGCACTGGCACTGGGCGCAGGGTTTCCAGCACGCCGAGGACGGGACGCTGACGACCAGCGGGTTCGTCGTCGTTGGCCGCGATCTTCATCATCGCGGCCGGCAACTTCCACCCGGGCAACTTCACCGAGCACGGCTTCGCACCGTTCGGCGCCCACGGCGTCCTGAGCGCCGTGAGTTCCAGCGGCATCATCTTCGCCCTGCTGGGCTTCGAGCAGGCGATCCAGCTGGCGGGCGAGAGCCGCGACCCGGCCCGTGATCTGCCCCGCGCGACGCTCGGCTCGGTCGCCATCGGAGCCGGGATCTACGTCCTGCTCCAGGTCGTCTTCATCGTGGCCCTGCCGCCGGCCTCCTTCGCGCACGGCTGGGCCAAGCTCGACTACCCCGGTATCAGCGGCCCTTGGGCGGGGCTGGCCACCCTGCTGGGGCTCGGCTGGCTGAGCGTGGTGCTGTACCTGGACGCGGTCGTCTCCCCCGGCGGCACCGGCCTGATCTACACCACCGCCACCTCCCGCGTCTCCTACGGCCTGGCCCGCAACGGCTACGCGCCGAAGATCTTCACACGCACCGACGCGCGCGGCGTGCCGTGGTTCGGCCTGATCGTCTCCTTCGTGACCGGCGTGGTCTGCTTCCTGCCGTTCCCGAGCTGGCAGCAGCTGGTCGGCTTCATCACCTCGGCGAGCGTGCTGATGTACGCGGGCGCCCCGCTGGCGTACGGCGTCTTCGCCGACCGGCTGCCGCACCGCGCACGGCCCTACCGGCTGCCCGGCGGGAACGTCGTCTCCCCGCTGTCGTTCGTCGTGGCCGACCTCATCATCTACTGGTCGACGTGGGACACCCTGTGGCGGCTCGGTGTGGCCATCGTCCTCGGCTACGTCCTGCTCGGCGGATACGCCTGGTACGCCACCCGGAAGGGACTGCCCGACGCGCCCCGGCTCGACTGGCGGGCCGCCCAGTGGCTGCCCGTCTACCTGCTGGGCATGGGCGTCATCTCCTGGCAGGGCGGCTTCGGCGGCCAGGGGCACATCGGGCTGTGGTGGGACATCCTGGTCATCACGGTGTTCTCCCTGGCGATCTGCTACTGGGCCCGGGCGTCGGCGTCCCGGCCGGAGGAGATCGAGCGGAGCATCGGGGAGGTGGCCGTCACCGAGGCGCCCGTCCACTGACACCGCGCCCGCGCGGCCGGGGCCTCCATAATGAGCGCATGACCCAAGCCTCCCCGCCCCTCAACTCCGGCGCCCCGCAACGCTTCCCGGTCGTTGTCGTGGGCGCCGGCCCCGCCGGCCTGACCGTCGGCAACATCCTGCGGGCCGCGGCCGTGGACTGCCTGGTGCTGGAGACCGAGACCCGGGAGTTCATAGAACAGCGGCCCCGGGCCGGAGTCATCGAGGAGTGGGCCGTACGGGGCCTGGAGAAGCGGGGCCTCGCCCGGAACCTGCTGGACCGCGCGGAGCTGCACTCCGCGTGCGAGTTCCGCTTCGACGGTGAGCGGTACCGGTTCCCCTACGCCGAGCTGACCGGCAGTCACCACTTCGTCTACCCGCAGCCGTTGCTGGTGACGGACCTGGTGAGCGAGTACGCCGACGTGCGCGGCGGACAGATCCGCTTCGGGGTCCGGGACGTGCGGGTGCACGACATCGACTCCGACCGGCCCTCGGTGTCGTACACCTGCCCGGAGACGGGTGAACACCGCATCGTCCACTGCGACTTCGTGGCCGGCTGCGACGGGGCGCGCGGGGTGACACGGGCCGCCCTGCCGCAGGAACAGGTGCGCATCGCGCGGCACGACTACGGCATGGGCTGGCTGGCCCTGCTCGCCGAGGCGCCGCCGTCCGCCGACTGCGTGCTGTTCGGCTGCCACGCCAAGGGGTTCGCCGGGCAGATGCCCCGCAGCCCGGAGGTGACCCGCTACTACCTCCAGTGCCCGCCGGGCGACGACCCGGAGAACTGGCCGCACGAGCGCGTCTGGGCGGAACTCCAGGAGCGGCTCGGGGCGTCCGGTGTGCCGCCGCTGACCGAGGGGCGGCTGATCGAGAAGCGCGTGCTGGACATGCACGACTACGTGGTCGAGCCGATGGTCTCCGGCCGGCTCTTCCTCGCCGGTGACGCGGCCCACCTGGTCGCCCCCATCGCCGCCAAGGGCATGAACCTCGCCCTGCACGACGCCTTCCTGCTCGGCGACGCCCTGGTGAGCCACCTGACCAGCGGGGACGACAGCGGTCTCGGCGGCTACGCGCAGGCGTGCCTGCGGCGGGTGTGGGACTACCAGGAGTTCTCGCAGTGGCTGTCCGAGGTGTACCACGGCACGGCGGCGGGCGACCCGTTCCGCGCGGGCACGACACTGGCCCGCCTGCGCCGCCTGTTCACCTCGCCCGCGGCTGCCGCGGCCTTCGCCGAGCAGTACCTCGGGACGGCCGCGCGGTACTGATCCATGACGTGCGCCAGCCTCTGACCCACCACGCGGCCGCGCAGGGCCTGCCCTCAGGCGACCCCGAGCCCCTCCAGCACCACCGCGCCCGGCAGTTCCGCGAAGGCCTTGCCCGGCACCAGGAGTTTGCCGCGCCGCCGGCCGCTGCCGACCAGCACGTACGGCAGATCGACGACGGCCGCGTCCACCAGCACGGGCCAGCCGCCCGGCAGCCCGAGCGGGGTGATGCCGCCGTACTCCATGCCGGTCTCCCCGGTCGCCGTGTCCATCGGAGCGAACGAGGCCTTGCGGGCGCCGAGTTGGCGGCGTACGACGCCGTTGACGTCCACCCGGGTGGTGGACGGCACGACGCTCGCGGCGAGGGTGGTCTCGCCGCCGCGCTTGCCCGCGACCACCACGCAGTTCGCGGACTGCTCCAGCAGGTCACGGCCGTAGTGCTCCACGAAGGTGGCGGTGTCGGCCCACTGCGGGTCGGTGTCGACGTAGAGGATCTGGTCGGCCGGGACGCTGCCGTGCCAGTGGCGTACGGCGTCGGCGACCGGGCCGGTGAGCTCGTCGAGGCAGGCGGGGGCCGGACGGGCGTCGGCGAAGTGTCCGATGGGTGCGCGCATGACCGCACGCTAGCAACACCGGGCGCCTTCGGACCGGGCGTCTCAGATCACCGGCGGAACCGAGACGGCCATCATCATCTCCATCGGCACCTCGCCGGTGTTGCCGTACGTGTGCGGGAGGTTGGCCTCGAAGGACACGCTCGCGCCCGCGGGGACGCGGTGCTCCACGCCGTCGACGGTGAGCGTCAGCTCCCCGGCCGTGACGTGGAGCAGCTCCATGGTGCCGGCGGGGTGCGGGTCGGACGCGCTGCTCTCGCCGGGCATGAGCCGCCAGTCCCACATCTCCAGCGGGCCGGGCGCCTCGGTGCCCGCGAGCAGCCGGTTGTAGCTGCCGGCCTCGGTGTGCCACAGCCGTACGGCCTGGGCGGCGGGGACGATGCGGACCTTGGGGCCCTGCTCGTAGTCGAGGAGGGTGGTGATGCTGACGCCGAGCGCGTCACCGATCTTGACGACGGTGCCGAGACTGGGGTTGGTGCGGGCCTGCTCGATCTGGATGAGCATGCCGCGGCTGACGCCCGCCCGGGCGGCGAGCACGTCCAGCGTGAAGCCGCGCACCGCGCGCCAGTGCTTGACGCTGCGCGCCAGGGACTGGGTCAGCAGGTCGAGGTCCGACACGTTCCGTCCAATATTCCGCATGAGGCAGTGCAGCCCGCTGCACTACGGTGTGGTTGACCTGATCGTTCACCGCACTGTACTGCGAGGCGTCCGTCCCGTGACAGCGCTCTCGGCCCTGACCACCAGGGCCGGAGCGGTTCAGGATCCCGGCTCCAGCTCGGCGAGTCCGGCCGACGTCTCCTCGTCCAGGCCCGACAGGGCGCGCAGTTGCTCGGGGGTGACGCCCTCCGGTATCGGCACCGGCGGCGGCGTGCGCAGCGGCGGCTGCCAGCCGTCGGCCGGTGTCCAGCGCCGTACGACGCGGGCCGGCGCGCCCGCCACCACGGCGTGGTCGGGCACCGTGCCCCGGACGACCGCGCCCGCGGCCACGACCACGTTCCGCCCGATCCGGGCACCCGGCAGGATGACCGCGCCCGTGCCGATCCAGCAGCCGGGCCCGATCTCCACCGGCTCCATCCGCGGCCACTGCTTGCCGATCGGCTCGTGCGGATCGTCGTAGGAGTGGTTCGTGGAGGTGACGTAGACGTACGGGCCGAAGTAGCAGTCGCTGCCGATGGTGACGGTCGTGTCCGCGATCACGTGGCTGCCGCGGCCGAGTACGACACCGTCGCCGATGCGCAGGATCGGGTCCGGACCGAGGTCGAGGTCGGGCATCAGACCCGCGGTGAGGGTGACCTGCTCGCCGATGATGCAGTGGGCGCCCATGTGGATCCAGGGTTCGCCGAAGACCGTGCCGAGCGGGAAGGCGAGTCTGGTACCTGTTCCCATCGCGCCGAACCGGTAGCGCCCGGGGTGTTCGGCGGTGACGGAGCCCGTGCGCTGCACCCAGGCCCAGCCCGCATGGACGGCACGCTGCGCGAGGCCGCGCCACCAGGATGAGAACGTGTTCTTGCGCTTCGGCACGAGGTCACGGTACTCAGCGGTAGCTCATCCTGCGGCCTCGGCGGCCTGTGATCTTCACCCCACCGGGTGTCGTACGGTGTGCGCGTTGTCTACGACGTTTCTGGAGGCGGGCATGGGACAGCGGGCGATGATCACGGGGATCGGGGGCCGGGAGCCGGAGATCGACGAGACGGCGTTCGTGGCGCCGACGGCGTCGGTGATCGGGAGCGTGACGCTGGGTGCGGGGGCGAGTGTCTGGTACGGGGCGGTGCTGCGGGGTGACGTCGAGCGCGTCTCCGTCGGGGCGAGCAGCAACGTCCAGGACAACTGCACGCTCCATGCGGACCCGGGGTTTCCTGTGACGGTGGGTGAGCGGGTCAGCATCGGTCACAACGCGGTCGTGCACGGGGCGACCGTCGAGGACGACTGTCTGATCGGGATGGGGGCGACGGTGTTGAACGGGGCGGTGATCGGCGCCGGGTCGCTGGTGGCCGCGCAGGCGCTGGTGCCGCAGGGCATGGTCGTGCCGCCCGGGTCGCTGGTGGCGGGAGTGCCTGCGAAGGTCCGGCGGGAGCTGTCGGAGGAGGAGCGGCAGGGGGTCACCCTCAACGGCACGATGTACGCCGAGTTGGCGAAGGCGCATCGTGAGGTGCATGCGTAGGTTGTTCGGCGGGTGCGGGTGGTGTGTGGTTGCTCGCGCCCACGCGGCGGAGCCGCATATGGACACGGCCCCGCGCCCCTGAGGACGTTACGCCTCCGTCGCTTCCAACGTCTGGCCCGCCTTCTTCGCCCTGCGCTTCAGCACCAGCATCGACGTGAGGCCGACCAGGACCGCCGCCACCAGGCCCAGCCACGAGAAGCGCTTCAGCCAGGACTCGGCGACGATGCCGACGTAGTAGATGACCGCCGTCGTGCCGCCCGCCCAGACGATGCCGCCGAGGACGTTGGCGATGAGGAACTTCCAGTACGGCATGCGGAGCACACCGGCGAGGGGGCCCGCGAAGATGCGCAGGAGGGCGACGAAGCGGCCGAAGAAGACGGCCCACATGCCCCACTTCTCGAAGGACCGCTCGGCCGTGGCGATATGGCCCTCGCTGAAGTGCTTGGGGAACTTCTTGCCCAGCCAGGCCAGCAGGGGGCGGCCGCCCTTGCGGCCGATGGCGTAGCCGATCGAGTCGCCGACGATCGCGCCGGCCGTGGCGCTGGCGCCGAGGACGACGGGGTCGATGTGGCCCTGCTGGGAGGCCAGCAGGGCGGAGGAGACCAGGATGATCTCGCCCGGCAGCGGGATGCCCAGGCTCTCCAGGCCGATGACCAGTCCCACCAGTGCGTAGACGGCGACCGCGGGTACGGTTTCGAGCCATTCCTGGACGTGCAACCCCGGATCCTTTCCCTGAGCTTCCCTGCGTGCACGGGAAGCCTACCGGGTGACAAGACGTCCTTCGCGGCTCAGGCGTTCCAGTTCCACTCGGCGACCTCGGGCAGGTCGGTGCCGTGCTCGCGGATCCAGGCGTGGTGGCGGGTGCGGGCGTCGGCCATGCGCTGGCGTACGGCCGTGGCGCGCACCGCGAGACCCGGGACGCGGTCGATGACGTCCATGACGAGGCGGTAGCGGTCGAGGTCGTTGCGGACGACCATGTCGAAGGGCGTGGTGGTGGTGCCGGCCTCCTTGTAGCCGCGCACGTGCAGGTGCTGGTGGCCGGCGCGGCGGTAGGCCAGACGGTGGATCAGCCACGGGTAGCCGTGGTAGGCGAAGATCACGGGCTTGTCGGTGGTGAAGAGTCCGTCGTACTCGAAGTCGTTCATGCCGTGCGGGTGTTCCTCCCGGGGCAGCAGCCGGGCGAGGTCGACGACGTTCACCACGCGGACCGACAGGTCGGGCAGGTGCCGGCGCAGCAGGTGCGCGGCGGCCAGGGTCTCCTGCGTGGGGACGTCTCCGGCACAGGCCAGCACCACGTCGGGTTCCCGGGAGCCGTCCTCCGTGCCGGCCCACTCCCAGATGCCGGCGCCGCGGGCGCAGTGCACCTTGGCCTCGTCCATCGACAGCCAGTCGAAGCAGGGCTGCTTGCCGGCCACGACGACATTGACGTAGTCGCGGCTGCGCAGGACGTGGTCCGCGACGGACAGCAGGGTGTTGGCGTCCGGCGGCAGGTAGACCCGCACGACCTCGGGGCTCTTGTTGAGGACGTGGTCGACGAAGCCGGGGTCCTGGTGGGAGAAGCCGTTGTGGTCCTGCCGCCACACGTGGGAGGTCAGCAGGTAGTTGAGGGAGGCGATGGGGGCGCGCCACGGCAGGCGCCGGGAGGTGCGCAGCCATTTGATGTGCTGGTTGACCATCGAGTCGACGATGTGCACGAACGCCTCGTAGCAGGAGAACAGCCCGTGCCGGCCGGTGAGCAGATAGCCCTCCAGCCAGCCCTGGCAGAGGTGCTCGGAGAGGACCTCCATCACCCGGCCGTGCCGGTCGAGGTGCTCGTCGACGTCGAGGGTCCCGGCCTGCCAGGCCTTGCCGCTGGCGTCGTAGACCGCTTGGAGCCGGTTGGAGGCGGTCTCGTCCGGGCCGACCAGGCGGAAGTCACGACGGTCGGCGGTGTCCCGCATGACCTGGGCCAGGAGGTCGCCGAGGACGCGCGTGGGCTCGTGCAGGGTGGTGCCCGGCTTGTCGACGGGGACGGCGAAGTCGTCCAGGGACGGGACCGGCAGGTCGCGGACGAGCAGCCCACCGTTGGCGTAGGGGGTGGCGCCGAGCCGCCTGCCGCCCTCGGGGACGCAGGCCAGGACGTCCGCGACCGGCCGGCCCTCGGCGTCGAACAGCTCCTCGGGCCGGTAGGAGCGCAGCCACGCCTCCAGTTGGCGCAGGTGGTCCGGGTTGTCACGGACGCCGGCCAAGGGCACCTGGTGGGAACGCCAGGTGCCCTCGACCGGCTCGCCGTCGACCTCGGCCGGGCCGGTCCAGCCCTTCGGGGTGCGCAGCACGATCACGGGCCAGCGCGGGCGCTCGGTCACGCCCTCCTCGCGGGCGGCGCGCTGGGCCTCGGCGATCCGGTCGAGCGCGGTGTCCATCGCCCGGGCCATCGCGCGGTGGACGGCGGCCGGGTCGTCGCCGCTGACGTGGATCGGCTCGTGGCCGTAGCCGCGCAGGAGCGCGTCGAGCTCGGACTCCGGGAGGCGCGCCGGCACGGTCGGGTTGGCGATCTTGTAGCCGTTGAGGTGCAGGATCGGCAGGACGGCCCCGTCGTGGACGGGGTCGAGGAACTTGTTGGCGTGCCAGGACCCGGCCAGCGGGCCGGTCTCCGCCTCGCCGTCGCCGATCACGCAGGCGACCAGCAGGCCGGGATGGTCGAGCGCGGCGCCGTAGGCGTGGGCGAGGGAGTAGCCGAGTTCGCCGCCCTCGTGGATCGAGCCGGGTACCTCCGGGGCGACATGGCTGGGCACGCCGCCGGGGAAGGAGAACTGCCGCATCAGCAGCTCCATGCCCTGCGCGTCCCGCGTGACGTCCGGGTACTTCTCGCTGTAGCTGCCCTCCAGCCAGGAGTTGGCCAGCACCGACGGGCCGCCGTGGCCCGGGCCCCAGATGCACAGCGCGTCCAGCCCGCGGTTCTTGATCACCCGGTTGAGGTGCGTGTGGACGAGGTTGAGCCCGGGCGAGGTGCCCCAGTGGCCCAGCAGCCGCGGCTTGATGTGCTCGGGCCGCAGCGGCTCGGTCAGCAGGGGGTTCGCCAGCAGGTAGATCTGACCGGCCGCCAGGTAGTTGGCGGCCCGCCAGTGGGCGTCCAGTGTGCGCAGTTCCTCGTCGGTCGGTTGCGTGCTGCTGTCCTGGCGCGGGGCCTCGGGCATGGAGTGACTCCCTGGGTTCTGCGACGGCCTCAGGAGGAGTACCAGTCTGTTCCGGTTCGATGCCCGGCGCCTCCCGGCCGGCTGTCCCCCGCTGTGCGGCCGCGCCGGTTCAGCCGCCCGCCCGTACGCTCGTCCGCGGCCGCAGATCCCGTGCCGGCGCCCCGGTCCACAGGGCGCGCGGGCCCACCTGACCGGGTGACCCGGTCAGGTGTCCCCGGTGTCTACGGGAGCGCGGCGGTGTGGAGTGTCGCCGTCACGGCCCTCGTCACGGGGGCTGTCGCGGAACCCAGTGCGTCGTCGGCGCGGGACGCCGGGCCGAGTGCGTCGGTGCCGGGCGCGCCCGGGTCGCCGGGGGCCGGGGCCCCTCCCGGTTCGGCCGTGCCGCAGCGGTCCGCCTGGGCGAACCGCGTCTCGTACCGCTCCTGCGGCTGGTCCCCGGACGTGCCCCGCGGGGGCTCGGGCGGCTGCCCGGGCGGGGCGCCGTCGTACGGTTCCTTCTCCCCGCGGCTCTCTTGCCGGGGGCTCTCCTTAGGCGCGTCCTGGCCCTGCCGCTTCCCGGTGTCCCCCCGGCCGCCCGGGTCCCGCGAGTCCCGCGGAACCTCCGGTTCCAGCGCCCAGCGTTGCGTCTGGGATCCGTCGCGTCCGGCGACGATGACGTTCCGGCCCGTGCCGTGGGCGAGGGCCAGGCCCTTGCCTCCGCGCGGCAGGAGTTCGCCGCGCACGGTCAGGTCGTAGCGCACTACTCCTGCGTGCACGAGGCAGCCGGCCAGGACGACCGAGCCCTCGGCGGTGTCGGAGCCGAGGCAGAGCGTGGGGTCGGCGGCGCTGCGCAGCGTGCCGTCGTCCTGGTACGACCACGTCAGGGGACCGGCGGCGGAGCACGAGGTCAGCACCATGCGGGCGCCGGCCCGGGCCCGGCCGCCCGGGACGCCGAGGCACAGGCCGGCGTCGAGGTTGCGCAGCCGCCCGCGGGCCACTTCGGCGGGGTGGCCGGCGGACGCGGCCGACGGGAGGCGGGCCGAGGAGGTTCCCCCGGAGTCCGGGACGACGGAGTGGCCGCTGACCGCTCCCCAGGTGGCCTGGGGGGTGACGGTGCCGCCCTCCTCCGTCCAGCCCCTGGCGGCGAGCAGCGTCGCGAGCAGCACGAGGGAGGTCACCCCGACCGCGGCGGCCAGCGCCTTCGTGTGTCTTCTCGACGGCCCGGGCCGGCCGCCCGCCGGCAGGGCGTGCGCCCGGAGCCGGTGGCGGCCACCGGCTCCGGGCGCACG
>NZ_MUKA01000653.1 GCF_002150735.1 Streptomyces africanus | reverse complement strand
GGCGCCGCTGTCCGCGGCCGACCGGCGGGCGTGCTACCGCCACATGGCCGCGTGGATGACCAGCCGGGTCCGGCCGGGCGCCGGTGAGCGGGTCGAGGACCGCGCCCCGGTCGACCCGGCCGAGCTGACCGTCTCCGTCGACGCCCTCGTAGCGGGTCGTGAAGGGCGGCCGGCATGAGGGCCGGGACGCGTGTGGGGCTGTTCGGCCTGCTCGGCTCCGGCAACCTCGGCAACGACGGCTCGCTGGAGGCCGTACTCGGATACCTGCGCACCGATCACCCGGAGGCGGTCGTGGACGCGCTGTGCGGCGGACCCGAGGCCGTGACGGCCCGGTTCGGGATCCCCGCCACGCGGCTGCACTGGAACCGCGCGGAGTACCGGACCGCGTCACGTGCGGGCGCGGTGGCGGCGAAGGGGCTGGGCAAACTCGTCGACGTCTTCCGCACCGCCGCCTGGGTGCGCCGGCACGACGTGGTGATCGTGCCGGGCATGGGCGTCCTGGAGGCCACGCTGCCGCTGCGGCCGTGGGGCTTCCCGTACTCGCTGTTCCTGCTCTGCGCGAGCGGCCGGCTGCTCGGCACCCGGGTCGCGCTGGTCGGCGTCGGTGCCGCCGAGATCGGCAACCGGCCGACCCGGGCCCTGGTGCGCTGGTCGGCGCGACTGGCCGCGTACCGGTCGTACCGGGACGTCCAGTCCCGCGATGCGATGCGGGCGATGGGCGTGGACACCACGCGCGACGCGGTCTACCCCGACCTGGCGTTCTCGCTGCCGACGCCACCGGCG
>NZ_MUKA01000652.1 GCF_002150735.1 Streptomyces africanus | reverse complement strand
GTCCGTGACCTCGTCCCCGGTCGTGACCGGGTCAGGGCGGGGCTCGGCCTCGACGCTGCCCACGCTGTCGGTGCCCGGGCCGGAGGCCAGGCGGACGAGGCTCAGGGCGCCGGCCGCCAGGGCGAGGCCGCCGGCGGCGAGCAGGGCTTTGCGGGGGCGGGGCTTGCGGTGGCGCCCTCGGGCGGCGCGGGGTGAGAAGGGGTCGGTTTCCCCCAGTACCCCGGTGTCCCGCTGTGGCTTCGGCGGCGTGTTCGGCGTTGTCATGGCCCCTCCCCGGTACGCACGCGCCCCCACTGCGCCGCGGCGGATGCACGCTATGCGCTCCCCTGGGCGATCGGACCGGAGTTGGGGTGATGTCACTCGAACGGGTGGGCGGGACCGTGGTGCGGGAGCCGGACGCGTCCGCTCTTTCGCGGGTGGGGCGGGGCTGCGATGATCGGAGCGGTGATGGTGTTAACCCGCGTTAACCGGAGGGTGTCATGAGTGAGGAACGGTTCGGGGAGTTCGTGCTGGTGCGGCGGCATGAGCAGGGGCATGTCGCGGAGCTCGTCCTCGACCGGCCCAAGGCCATGAACGCGGTGTCGACGGAGATGGCGCGGTCCATCGCCGGGGCGTGCGCGGCGCTCGGTGAGGACAGGGACGTACGCGTGGTCGCCCTGACCTCGACACATGAGCGGGCGTTCTGCGTCGGGGCCGATCTGAAGGAGCGGAACTCGTTCAGCGACGCGGAGCTGGTGCGGCAGCGGCCCGTCGCGCGGGGGGCGTACACCGGGGTGCTGGAGCTGCCGGTGCCGACGGTGGCGGCGGTGCACGGGTTCGCGCTCGGGGGTGGGTTCGAGCTGGCGCTGGCGTGTGACGTGATCGTGGCGGACCGGACCGCTGTGGTGGGGTTGCCGGAGGTGTCGGTGGGGGTGATTCCCGGAGGCGGGGGG
>NZ_MUKA01000120.1 GCF_002150735.1 Streptomyces africanus | reverse complement strand
TCCCCGCACCGACCCGCCCGCGTGGCAGGATGGACAAACAGTCATGACTGCCCGGCAGTTGAGGCGAGCGGGCGGGTCGGTGCGGGGAAGGGGAGCTGGTGGACGGGCTGAACAAGGGGCTGCGCAAGGTCGAGATCGCGGTGCGGTGGGATCCCAGTCCGGCGGGGCAGCCGTCCACCGACCTGGACCTCGTCGCGGCGACCTATCTGGCGGACGCCCCTCACGGCGATCCCGCCTATCTGGTGCACTTCGACAGCCGCTCCCCCGACGGCACCATCTATCTGAACCGGGACAGCAAGGACGGCCAGGGCTTCGGCTACGACGAGGTCATGACGCTGGAACTCGACCGGCTCGACGGCCGGTACGCGCGCGTGGTGGTCGGTGTCGTCATCCAGCAGCGCCCGGCGGAGCGCACGTTCGTCAGTGTGGTGAACCCCGGATTGCGCATCCGCGAGGGGTACACGGTCCTGGCCGAGGACGACTTCGGGGGTGTCCTGGGGGCCACGGCGGCGACAGTCGCGGAGTTCGTCCGGGACGGTTCCGGCCCCTGGGACTTCCGCCCCGGCCTCCGGGGTTTCGAGGGCGACCCCGTGGACTTCGCCAGGACGATGGGTGCCGCACACCGGTCGTGAGTTCTCCCCGGAGAGCCCTCGGGAATCAGGGGTGAACCCGGTCTTCCCGGGCGGCTGGGACTGCGAGGCCCGGCTGGTCGACGGCCGCTGGGTCGAACGCCGTCCCCTCCGCCCGGATGTGGAGCGGCACCTCCGGACGGAGACCCGCCTCCTGCCCTGGCTCGCACCTCACCTGCCGCTCACCGTGCCGGTGCCCCACGTCGTGTCCGACGATCCGCTCACCGTGCGGCACGCCTTGGTCCCTGGTGAACCCCTGGGGGAGCTGGACGCCGCCCAGGGACGCGCCTTGGGGCTGTTCCTGCGCGCCTTGCACAGGGCGGACACCGATGAGGCCGTGCGACGCGGCGTGCCGCCCTCGCGGGAGGTGCTCCGGGAACGCGCCACCCTGGCGGACGACTTCCGTGCTCGCGTGCTGCCCCTCCTGCCGCCGGACCGGCACAACCCGGCCTCCGGCCTGCTGAAGGCCCTCGGCGCACTGCCCGCCGAGGCCCTCGTCCACGGGGATCTCGGGCCCGAGCATCTGCTGGCCCAGGACGGTGCCCTCACCGGTGTCATCGACTTCGGCGACGCGCACATCGGGGACCATGCCATCGACCTGGCATGGGCGCTCAACGGCTCCTCACCGGCGTTCGCCGACGCCTGCGCGACCGCCTACGGGGCACGGCCGGCGCTGCGCCGGCGCTCCCGGATCTGGCACCGTCTGGGCCCCTGGTACGAGGTCACGCACGGGTTGGACACCGGCGACCAGGACACCGTCCGGTCGGGGCTGGACGGCGTGCTGGACAGGCTTCCCGGCATCGGCGCCCCGTGACGACAAGAGGGGCACCAGCCCGAAGGCGGTGCCCCTCTGTCATCGGCTCAGGCGCTCGGCGTCAGCTGCAACCACTGGTCGAGCCGCAGCCCTCGCAGATGTAGCAGGAACCGGCGCGCTGCATCTTCGTGCCGCAGGAGAAGCACAGCGGGGCGTCGGCCTGGATGCCCAGCTGCATCTCCACCAGTTCGGCGCTGGTGTGGGCCTGCTGCGGGGCGGGCTTGGCCGCCTCTTCGGTCGCCGGCGCGGAGACGGCCTTCAGCTCCTGGGCCCGCGGCGCCGACTGGGCCAGGCCCTCGACGTCGACCTCGTCGTCGCCGATGGTCTGCTCGTACGAACCGGTCTCCAGGTGACGCTGACGCTCCTCGGCCGAGTGGATGCCGAGCGCGGAGCGCGTCTCGAACGGCAGGAAGTCCAGCGCCAGGCGGCGGAAGATGTAGTCGACGATCGACTGCGCCATCCGCACGTCCGGGTCGTCCGTCATGCCGGCCGGCTCGAAGCGCATGTTCGTGAACTTCGAGACGTACGTCTCCAGAGGGACGCCGTACTGGAGGCCGACGGAGACCGCGATGGAGAAGGCGTCCATCATGCCCGCGAGGGTCGAGCCCTGCTTGGACATCTTCAGGAAGACCTCGCCCAGACCGTCGTCCGGGTAGGAGTTGGCGGTCATGTAGCCCTCGGCACCGCCGACGGTGAAGGACGTGGTGATGCCGGGACGTCCCTTCGGGAGGCGCTTGCGGACCGGGCGGTACTCGACGACCTTCTCGACCTTGGCCTCGACGGCGGCGGGCTCCTCGGCCTTCTCCTCCCACTTCTTGGTGGAGAGCGGCTGGCCGACCTTGCAGTTGTCGCGGTAGATCGCGAGCGCCTTGACGCCCAGCTTCCAGGCCTCGAAGTAGATCTCCTCGACCTCCTCGACGGTCGCCGTCTCCGGCATGTTGACCGTCTTGGAGATGGCGCCGGAGATCCACGGCTGGATCGCGGCCATCATGCGGACGTGGCCCATCGGGGAGATGGCCCGCTCGCCCATGGCGCAGTCGAACACCTCGTAGTGCTCGGGCTTGAGGCCCGGGGCGTCGATCACGTTGCCGTGCTCGGCGATGTGGGCGACGATCGCCTCGATCTGCTCCTCGAGGTAGCCGAGGCGGCGCAGGGCCTGCGGGACGGTGCCGTTGACGATCTGCATCGAGCCGCCGCCGACCAGCTTCTTGAACTTGACCAGGGCGAGGTCGGGCTCGACACCGGTGGTGTCGCAGGACATCGCGAGGCCGATGGTGCCGGTCGGGGCCAGCACGGACGCCTGGGAGTTACGGAAACCGTTCTTCTCGCCGAGGCGCAGGACGTCCTGCCACGACTCGCTGGCGGCGGCCCACACCGGGGTGTCCAGGTCGTCCATGCGGACGGCCTTGTCGTTGGCGTCGGAGTGCTGCTTCATGACGCGCTTGTGGGCGTCGGCGTTGCGGGCGTAGCCGTCGTACGGGCCGACGACCGCGGCGAGTTCGGCGGAGCGGCGGTACGCCGTACCCGTCATCAGGGAGGTGATGGCGCCGGCGAGGGAGCGGCCGCCGTCGGAGTCGTAGGCGTGGCCGGTGGCCATCAGCAGGGCGCCGAGGTTGGCGTAGCCGATGCCGAGCTGGCGGAACGCGCGCGTGTTCTCACCGATCTTCTGGGTCGGGAAGTCGGCGAAGCAGATCGAGATGTCCATCGCGGTGATGACCAGCTCGACGACCTTCTGGAAGCGCTCGGCTTCGAAGGACTGGTTGCCCTTGCCGTCGTCCTTCAGGAACTTCATCAGGTTCAGCGAGGCCAGGTTGCAGGACGTGTTGTCCAGGTGCATGTACTCGCTGCACGGGTTCGACGCGGTGATCCGGCCGGACTCGGGGCAGGTGTGCCAGTTGTTGATGGTGTCGTCGTACTGGATGCCGGGGTCGGCGCAGGCCCAGGCGGCCTCGGCGATCTTGCGGAAGAGCTGCTTGGCGTCGACCTCCTCGATGACCTCGCCGGTCATCCGGCCGCGCAGCCCGAACTTGCCGCCCTGCTCGACGGCCGCCATGAACTCGTCGTTCACACGGACCGAGTTGTTGGCGTTCTGGTACTGGACGGAGGCGATGTCGTCGCCGCCCAGGTCCATGTCGAAGCCCGCGTCGCGCAGGACGCGGATCTTCTCCTCTTCCTTGACCTTGGTCTCGATGAAGTCCTCGATGTCGGGGTGGTCCACGTCGAGGACGACCATCTTGGCGGCGCGGCGGGTGGCGCCACCGGACTTGATCGTTCCTGCGGAGGCGTCGGCGCCGCGCATGAAGGAGACCGGGCCGGAAGCGTTGCCGCCGGAGGACAGCAGCTCCTTGGAGGAACGGATCCGGGAGAGGTTCAGGCCGGCACCGGAGCCGCCCTTGAAGATCATGCCCTCTTCCTTGTACCAGTCGAGGATCGACTCCATGGAGTCGTCGACGGACAGGATGAAGCAGGCGGAGACCTGCTGGGGCTGCTTGGTGCCGACGTTGAACCAGACAGGGCTGTTGAAGCTGAAGATCTGGTGCAGGAGGGCGTACGCCAGCTCGTGCTCGAAGATCTCGGCGTCGGCGGGCGAGGCGAAGTACTTGTGGTCCTCTCCGGCCTTCCGGTACGTCTTCACGATGCGGTCGATCAGCTGCTTGAGGCTGGTCTCACGCTGCGGGGTGCCGACGGCACCACGGAAGTACTTGCTGGTGACGATGTTGACCGCGTTCACCGACCAGAAGTCGGGGAACTCGACGCCACGCTGCTCGAAGTTGACCGAGCCGTCGCGCCAGTTGGTCATGACGACGTCACGGCGCTCCCAGGCCACCTCGTCGTACGGGTGGACACCAGGGGTGGTGTGGATGCGCTCGATACGCAGGCCCTTGCTCGCCTTGGTGCTCTTGGCGCGGGAACTCCGTGCCGGACCGCTCGCCGTCTCTGTCATGCCGCCTCCCTGTACGGGCGAAAACGCCCTGAAGTGCCCCGTTGTTCCCGTGGCACGGTGTTCTGTCTGATGCTGCGGGCACCCACTCACATCGCCCGCAACAGGTCTTCACATCGCCGCCGCCCGGCCGGGCCCGGAGTTGCCGTCCGGGTCCGGCCCGCCGGTCAGTCGGCGGCGCCTGCGGGCTCGGGGACGTGTCCCGTCCCTCCGGGCCCGCGGTCGTCTTCCTGGCTCCCCGCCCCCGCGCCCTCGCGGTCTCCGTCGTCCGCGTCGGGGCGTCCCGTCTCTTCCCTGAGCTCCGCGATGGCCGCCTCGAAGTCCTCGAGCGAGTCGAACGCCCGGTAGACGGAGGCGAAGCGCAGATACGCGACGAGATCGAGCTCCTGCAACGGGCCGAGTATGGCCAGTCCCACGTCATGGGTGGTCAGCTCGGCGCTTCCGGTGGCCCGCACCGCCTCCTCGACCCGCTGGCCGAGCTGGGCGAGCGCGTCCTCGGTGACGGGCCGCCCCTGACACGCCTTGCGCACGCCATTGATGATCTTGGTACGGCTGAATGGTTCGGTGACTCCGGACCGCTTGACCACCATGAGCGAGCACGTCTCCACAGTCGTGAAACGACGGGAGCAGTCAGGGCACTGGCGGCGCCTGCGGATGGACGTGCCGTCGTCGGTCGTACGGCTGTCGACGACACGGCTGTCGGGGTGCCTGCAGAAGGGGCAGTGCATGAACTCCAACCCTCCTCACAGCAGACTCATAAGCATCGCTGGGCCTCTTGCGCCCCACGAAGCAGCCTCAAGCATAGGCGATGACCATGGGCGCGAAGACCCGGGGGACCACAACTTGTGGGCTGCTGTTGCAATCCAACCACTAGATGTGGGGATTGGCTCATACACGCACGCCATACGCGCGTGTCGCGCGCGTAGACGCAGGTGACGCGCGAGCGGTCCGGCCACGCCCGCCTCGTACGTTCTCAGCGGCACCGCCAAGAGGGCCCGGCCGACCTCGCCGGCCGCATCCCGGCGCGCACAGCCGTATCGCTGCGGCAGATGCGGGGATACCGTGGGCGCCGCGAGGAGGGGGCGTGACACTCCCGCACATATGAGGGCTGGTCCCGGGGCAGGGGAATGCCGGATGGCAGACTGAGGCAACAGCCCCCGAGGCGATCACCCCGGCGGTGAAGAGTACAGCAATGGGCGCATTTGCCCGCCAGGTGGAGCGGTAGCCAATACACCCGGACACATGATCGCGTCAGCAGATACGCGATTTTTCACTCGAACGTGTGTTTGGCGCAACCTTTCGAAAGCAACTACCGTTGTCCAGCAGGGAGACCATCGAGAGGGGCCGACGTGACCACCACCGCAGACAGTGCCGCCATCACTGCCCAGGACCGCTCCCAGGGCCGACTGGAGCCGGTGCACGCGATGAACGAAGCCACGAACCCTGAGGGGCACAAGCGCTCCCTGCCGGGACGACCTCCCGGCATCCGGGCGGACAGTTCCGGACTCACCGACCGCCAGCGCCGCGTGATCGAGGTCATCAGGGACTCCGTGCAGCGGCGCGGCTACCCGCCGTCGATGCGCGAGATCGGCCAGGCCGTCGGCCTGTCCAGCACATCTTCCGTCGCACACCAGCTGATGGCACTGGAGCGCAAGGGCTTCCTGCGCCGCGACCCGCACCGCCCGCGCGCGTACGAGGTGCGCGGTTCCGACCAGGCCGCCTCCGTGCAGCCCACGGACACCGCGGGCAAGCCGGCCGCGTCGTACGTCCCGCTGGTCGGCCGCATCGCCGCCGGTGGGCCGATCCTCGCCGAGGAGTCCGTCGAGGACGTCTTTCCCCTCCCCCGCCAGCTCGTCGGCGACGGTGAGTTGTTCGTCCTGAAGGTCGTCGGCGACTCGATGATCGAGGCCGCCATCTGCGACGGCGACTGGGTCACGGTGCGCCGCCAGCCGGTCGCCGAGAACGGCGACATCGTGGCCGCGATGCTCGACGGTGAAGCCACCGTCAAGCGCTTCAAGCGCGAGGACGGCCACGTGTGGCTCCTCCCGCACAACGCGGCCTACGAGCCGATCCCCGGCGACGACGCGACCATCCTCGGCAAGGTGGTGGCCGTACTGCGCCGCGTCTGAGTCTGCGCACCGCGTCGGGCGGGCCCACTCGGCCCGCCCCCTGACCGGGCCCCGGGACCCCTGCGCCGGTTCCGGGGCCCTGCGCTGTCCGGGCCCCGGTAGGCGGTGTCCGGGGGCTCCAGTACGCGGTGTCCGGGGGCTCCAGTACGCGGTGTCGGGGGGAGTAGTCCTGGCGGCGGGCCCAGTACTCCCGGTGTGGGGGCCGGGCCACGGTTCCGTCACCGCAGACCGGCCCCGAGGCTCAATCCGCTTCCGCCTGCTTCGCCACCGCGTCGATCGCCGCCAGCGACTTCCGCACCTGGTTACGGTCCGTCGTGCACCAGAAGTCGGGCAGTGATGCCTTCAGATAGCTCCCGTACCGGGCCGTCGCCAGGCGCGGGTCCAGTACGGCGACCACCCCGCGGTCGCCCGAGGCCCGTACGAGACGGCCGGCGCCCTGGGCCATGAGGAGCGCGGCATGGGTGGCGGCGACGGCCATGAAGCCGTTGCCGCCCGCGTCCTCCACGGCCTTCTGGCGGGCACTCATCAAGGGGTCGTCCGGGCGCGGGAACGGGATCTTGTCCATGACGACCAGCTGACAGCTGGCCCCGGGGACGTCCACGCCCTGCCACAGCGACAGGGTGCCGAACAGACAGGTCTTCGGGTCGGCCGCGAAGTTCTTGATGAGCTCGCCGAGTGTCTCCTCGCCCTGGAGGAGGATCGGGAACTCCGGGATCCGGGAACGCAGTTCCTCGGCGGCCAGTTGGGCGCCCCGCATGGAGGAGAACAGGCCCAGGGTGCGGCCGCCCGCCGCCTGAATGAGCTCCGTGAGCTCGTCGAGCATGTCCCCGCGGTCGCCGTCCCGCGCGGGGCGCGCCAGGTGCTTCGCCACGTACAGGATGCCCTGCTTGCGGTAGTCGAAGGGCGATCCGACGTCGATGCCCTTCCACTGCGGGAGGTCATCGCCTTCGGTGCCCTCGGCAGCGAGCCCGAGGGACGCACCGACGCCGTTGAAGTCGCCGCCCAGCTTCAGCGTCGCGGACGTCAGGACCACGGAGCGATCCGCGAAGAGCTTCTCGCGCAGCAGCCCCGAGACGGACATGGGGGCCACGCGCAGGGAGGCACCGAAGCGGTCATGGCGCTCGTACCAGACCACGTCCCATTCGGAGCCGTTCGTGATCCGCTCCGCCACGTCGTGCACGTTCTCCACGGAGGCCAGCGCCTGCTTGCGGACCGCGTCCTCGTCCTGGACGGACTTGTCGCGGGTCGTGCCGATGGCGGAGATGACGGTGCGGCATGCGTCGCGCAGTGCCATGAGGGCGTAGCCGAGATCCTCGGGGATCTCCTCCAGGCGGCCGGGCAGCGCGAGCTCCATCAGCCGTTCAAAGCCCTCGGCGGCGGTCTGGAGCTGGTCCGCCGCCTTCTCGTTGACGAGTTTGGCGGCCCGGCGCACCGCGCGGTTGACCTGACCGGGGCTGAGCTCCCCGGTGGCCACTCCGGTGACGCGCGAGACCAGCTCATGGGCCTCGTCGACGATCAGCACCTCGTGCTGCGGGAGTACGGGGGCGCCCTCGATGGCGTCGATCGCGAGCAGTGCGTGGTTGGTGACGATGACCTCGGAGAGCTTGGCGCGCTCGCGGGCCATCTCGGCGAAGCACTCCGCGCCGTACGCGCACTTCGAGGCGCCGAGGCACTCCCTCGACGACACCGACACCTGGGCCCAGGCCCGGTCCGAGATGCCGGGTGTGAGGTCGTCACGGTCGCCGGTCTCGGTCTCGTCGGCCCAGTCGCGCACCCGCAGCAGGTCCTGGCCCAGCTTGCTGGTGGGCGCGGCTGCCTCGAACTGGTCGAAGAGGCCCTCCTCCTCGTCCTGCGGGACACCCTCGTGCAGACGGTGCAGGCACAGATAGTTCGACCGGCCCTTGAGCATCGCGAACTCCGGGCGGCGGCGCAGCAGGGGGTGCAGCGACTCGACCGTTCTCGGCAGGTCGCGCTCCACCAGCTGGCGCTGGAGGGCCAGGGTAGCCGTCGCGACGACCACACGCTCCCCGTGCGCGAGCGCCGGCACCAGGTAGCCCAGCGACTTGCCGGTGCCGGTACCGGCCTGGACCAGCAGGTGGGAGCCGTCGTCGATCGCCTCTGCGACGGCTTCGGCCATGGCCACCTGACCGGGGCGCTCCGTACCGCCGACGGCAGTGACGGCAGCATGCAGGAGTTCGGGGAGTGAGGGCTTCGTCATAGCGCGACCACCCTACGACCCAGCACTGACAAACGGGTGATCAAGGCAGGGACGGGGGACGGGATCAAGACCTTGGGCTCCTCGGTGCGGGGGGGGTCGGATGGGCTGACGGGGTGGTCGGATGGGCGGGTCGGCGGGTGGTTCTGCGGGGGACATGACCGGTTCGGCGCGGTGGGGCGTCACGGGCCGTGGCCGGGCGGGGCGAGCCGTCGGCGGGCGTGCCGAGTCGTG
>NZ_MUKA01000651.1:631-1118 GCF_002150735.1 Streptomyces africanus | reverse complement strand
GGCCCTGAGACGGTCGAGAAGGTGCTCAAGGCGTTCAACCCCAACATCAAGAACGCCAAGATCGACCTGAGCCAGACCTACACGACAGAGTTCGCGAAGAAGGCCACGGGCTGACAGCCGAAACGGCCCCGGACTGACTGCCTAGGCGCGGGTCGCCCACACGTAACGGTGTTCCGGGCGGCCCGCGTCGCCGTATTTCAGGGTCAGCCTGGCCCGTCCCGTGCGCTCCAGGAGCTTCAGATAGCGCTCGCCGGTCTGCGCGCCAAGCTGGAGGCGTACGCGGAGTTGCGCCGTACCCTCGACGGCGGCGGGGAGGCGGAACAGGCCGAGGTGGACCGTATCTTCGGGGCGCTGTCGGCCCCCTCCGAGCCGGATCTGCCCAAGGGGCACTCCCCCACCACCGCGGAACTCGTCCGTCAGGCCCTGATGAACGCCGACGGGCCCCTGTCCGCCCAGGAGATCGCCGAACGGACCGGGGTGAGCCGCC
>NZ_MUKA01000651.1:0-592 GCF_002150735.1 Streptomyces africanus | reverse complement strand
CCGTCTCAGGGCCGTCCGCGGGCATCACGCCGTTCTTCGTGAACATCGGCAACGTGCTCTTGATCGCCTGTGCGTAGAGGGCCTTGTCGCCCTGCGAGTAGTCGGCCGGCATCTTGTCGGCGATCTGGGACGCGCTGTGGGTGGACATCCACGCGAGTGTCTTGACGAATGCGTTGACCAGCTTCTGGACAGTGGCCTTGTGGCTGTTCACCCAGTCCGTCTGCATGTACAGACTTGACGACGGATACGGGCCACCGAGCGCCTCCTGGGACCCCTGCGGCGTCCGCATGTCGAGAAGAATCTGGCCCGCCTTCTTGTCCAGGATCTGCGCCACCGTCGGATCGGTCGTCATACCGCCGTCGATCGAGCCCTTCTGGAGCGCCGAGATGAACGTCGGGCCGGCACCTACGGCGACGGGCGTGAAGTCGCTGACGTTCACGCCGTTCTTGACGGCGAGGTACTTGGTGAGGAAATCGGTCGAAGAACCGAGGCCGGTGATGCCGAGCTTCTTGCCCTTGAAGTCCTTGGGCGAGGTGATGTCGCCCGCTGTCTTGGCGGAGACGATCTCGACCTCGCCCGGGGCGCGCGAGAA
>NZ_MUKA01000119.1 GCF_002150735.1 Streptomyces africanus | reverse complement strand
CTACATCGAGCTGGACGCCCGCACGGCGAGCGCGTGCCCCGTACGGGCGTCCAGCTCGATGTAGCAGCACGTGGCGAAGACGTCCGCCTCCAGCTCGGCCAGGTGCCGGCTGGTGTGCGTGATGACCTCATGCGGCGGCCACTCGCTCGCGGCGAAGGCGTGCACCGCACTGCGCAGCTGGCCCATCACCGCGGCGGCGCCGACACTGTGGCCCTCGACGTCCCCGATGACCAGCGCCACCCCGCGCCCCGTGGTGATCACGTCGTACCAGTCGCCGCCGATGGCCATGCCCTGGGTGCCGGGCAGATAGCGGCCGGTGGTGCGCAGCCCTTCGACGGCGGGCAGCCGGTGCGGCAGCAGCCCCTCCTGAAGACCGCGGGCGACGGCGGACTCGGCGTCGTAGAGCCGTGCCCGCTCCAGCGCCTGCGCGGCCAGTCCGCTCAGCGCGGTGAGCGCGGAGCGCTCGTCGGCGGTGAACCGGCGCGGGGTGTCCCAGCCGAGGATGCACGAGCCGACGGGATGCCCGGAGGCGATCAGCGGCAGGAACGACCAGGCGCTCATACGGTCCAGGGCGATGCCCGGGTAGGCGACGGAGAGGTCCTCGGGCGACTCGAAGAAGAGCGGCAGCCGCGTGGTCAGGGCGTGCACACCGGGCAGCTGAGTGTCGAGGGTGACCCCCTCGAACGGGGCGAGGAAGCCCTCCGGGTAACCCGACTCCCACAGCAGGTACATCCGGCCGTCGCGCACCGTGTACAGGGCGAGCTCCCGGACGCCGAACGCGGGCAGCAGCTGCTCGGACACGGCCCGGCACACGTCCTCGACGGTGACCGCCTGGGTGAGCACGCTCGCCATCTGCACCACGTGGTACAGCGCCCCGGCGCGCGCCGCGGCGACCGGCCCCGGCGGCGGCGCCGCCCCCGGTACGGGACCGGTGGCGGCCCCCGCCTCGCGCGCTGCCCTGGCCTCGGTGGGCGCTCCGGCCGGACGGACCCGGCCCGTCAGCCCGTGCACATCCGGGTAGAGCACGAAGCTCAGCCAGTTCCCGGCGGGATGCCGCACCAGGAAGGACACCTGCTCCTGCGACAGCATCGCCGCCCGGTAGCGGTCCTCGTACGCCGGATCCCGGAGCCAGGTGATCACCTCCCAGGGATAGCGGCCCAGGAGCGCCTCCAGGCCGCCGCCCAGCAGTTCCTCGCAGCGGTGGTTCGCGTACGTCACGCGGCCGTCCTGGTCCAGCGAGAAGACACCGTCGGGCAGCCGCTCGGCGGCCTCGGCCGCCCTGAGCCCGCTGACCGCGTCGACGAGGGCCCCCACCAGGATCCGGCCGGAACCGGTGCCGCCGCGCACCAGATGCCCCCACAGCTCGACGGGCCGGTAGCCGGCCTCCGTCTCGCCCGCGGAGTCGTCCCGCACCCGGAAGTGCCGGGACCTGACCCGGCCGAGCGTGAGGGCGTCGTGCCGGCACGCGCGCAGTTCGTGCAGGTCGTCGGGGCTGACCCGGGCCTCGATGTCCGCCATGGTGCCGCCGAACTCCGCCCGGTCGATGTCGAGGAGAGCGAGGGCCTCGTCGTCGGCCGTGCACGTGTCGTCGTCCAGGTCCCAGTCGATGAGCCCGACCCGGACGGGATGGACGGCGGGCGTGGGCAGCCGCACGCCGACCGGTTCGCCGTCGTACTCGACCCGGTCCGCGGCCGAGCCCGTGCCCGGCCGGCCGGCGGTGAGGCGGGTGAGACGCTCCTCCATGGCCTGCCCGGCGGGGCGCAGCGCGGGCTCCACCGCCTCCGCGTCCAGCGGCGACCGGGCGGCCGAGCGGAGCACGACCAGGACACCCACGGCCTCGCCGCCGGCCCGGACGGGGCGGTAGGCAGAGCCGAAGGAGTACGGCAGCCCGGCAGTGAAGTGCGGGAAGCGCACCATGGTGGCGCGCTCGTCCGGCAGCCACAGGGTCTCGTTGCGGCGGTAGGCCTCCGCCATGGGCAGCGCACCGCCCACCGGCACCCGCCACCAGGTCCTGAGCAGCGACCGGGGCACCCCGGTCACCATCGCCAGCACGAGCGAACGCCGGTCGCGGGAGCGCAGGTAGACCAGCCCGCCGTAGCCCCCGAGGTCCCGTACGGCCTCGATCAGCGGAGCCGTCAGGGAATCCTCGATCCAGCCGGTGTCCCCGGCCCGGGCCCGACCGTCACCACCGCCCCGGCTCCGGCCGTCGGGTGACCGAGGCCCGTCCGGTACGGCGGCTGACTCATCCATCTCGCGTCCTCCCGGTACGGACGCACCGGACCCCATCGCTCCCCACCAGGATGTGCCATGGCCGGCTGTCCGGCGCGGTGGGTGCAACCTTTCGGTCCGTCCGGACGTCTCACCCCATACCAGCAACATACGAGCCTCGGGGACGGTAATGGTACGAATCAGAACAGCATGCGCGACTCTCGCGCTCATGGGCGCCACGGTGGGTGTGGCAGCCGTCCCGGCCGGTGCCGCACCGGTCGCCACCCTGGCCGCCACCCAGGCCACGGCCTGCCCGACCGGCTGGGGGAGCCTCCCCAAGACCGACACCAGTGGCACGACCGCGCCGGTGACGAACATCCGGACCGGCCGTCACGCCTGCTTCGACCGGATGGTCATCGATGTGCCCGGCGGGGGCAGCGACGTCGGCTACTCGGTCCGCTACGTCGACCAGCTCCACCAGGACGGGTCAGGCCGGCTCATCCCCGTGGCCGGCGGAGCCGTCCTCGAGGTTCGGGTGGCAGCACCCGCCTACGACCCGGAGACCGGCGCCGCCACGTATCCCGCCCGGGCGGGCCGCCCGCTGCCGGGCGTGGACCTCACCGGCTACCGCACCTTCCGGGACACCCGGTTCGCCGGAAGCTTCGAGGGCGACACACAGATCGGGCTCGGCGTCCGCGCCCGGCTGCCCTTCCGGGTGCTGCAGGTGGACGGCCGCGTCATCGTGGACGTCGCCCACAGCTGGACCGCCACGAGCTGACCACGGTGCGCCCGGCTTTCCGGAGCCGGGCGCCCGGCCGCGCCGGTCTCAGTGATCCCGCAGCCGCCCCACCCCTTCCAGTGTCCGCGCCGCCGCACCCGCCAGGCGGGGCCGGTTGCGGACGAAGCGGCGTGCGGCCCGTGCGGGTTCCCGGCCCACCCAGTGGGCGGCCCCGCCTGGCGGGTGCGGCGGCGCGG
>NZ_MUKA01000650.1 GCF_002150735.1 Streptomyces africanus | reverse complement strand
CGTCGGCTACAGCGTCCTGGCCGGCAACCACGACGTGAAGTCGTCGACGACCGACCAGCGCGGAGCGACGCCGTACCTGGACGCCTTCGGACCCGAGCGGTTCAAGGAGAAGCCGACGTTCGGCGGTGCCTCCCCGGACGGCTACAACACCTTCCACCTGTTCACCGGGGGCGGCCGGGAGTGGCTGGTGCTCGCGCTGGACTGGCGGCTGTCGCCGCAGGGCTACGCGTGGGCGAAGGAGGTCATGGCGCGGCACCCGAAGACGCCCGTGATCCTCACGACGCACGAACTGGTCGTCGAGGACGACTCGTTGTCGGACTACGGGCAGCAGCTGTGGGACCAGCTGGTCGAGGACCACGACCAGATCTTCCTCACCCTCAACGGGCACTACTGGCCCGCCGCCCGCGCGACCCGCAAGANNCGGTTCGACCTGGACCGGAACGTCATCGACGTGGAGACGGTCTCCCCGTGGATCCTGGGCCGGGCCGGGAAGGGGCTCAACGAGCTGGAGCGGCAGGAGATGGAGCTGAGCGGCGACGCCGACCGGTTCTCCGTCGAGATCGACTTCGAGGAGCGCTTCTCCGGCTTCGCGCCCGTGCCCGCCCGTCCGGCGCGGCCCGCCTCGAAGATGCTGCTCCCGGGCACCGCGGCGTACTGGCGATTCGAGAAGCCCGTCGACGGGNNNGTGGTGGTCCGCCGACCAGCCGGGCCACGGCAGCCTGGAGTTCCAGGGCTTCAAGTCACCCCTGAAGGGCGCCTACCTGCGCACGGTCGACGGGGCCCCGCTCAACTCGGCCACGTTCGAGGGCGGTTACACCATCGAGGCGTTCTACCGGCTGCCCGCCGACTGGGACCCGGACCACCACGCCTGGTCGGGCCTGGTGAGCCGCACGGGCACGGGCGGTGGGGCGGGGAAGACCGCCGACGACCCCGACGAGCC
>NZ_MUKA01000649.1 GCF_002150735.1 Streptomyces africanus | reverse complement strand
GGGGGTAGGCCGGGGGTGCGCTCTCGGCGCCGATGTCGGCGAGTTCGACCAGGGCGGCGAGGGTGGTGCCGAGTGCCTCGGCGTATTCGCGGGCGCGCTGGACGGCTTCGCGTACGGCTTTCTTGCGGGCTTCGCGGTGGGCGGGCGAGTCGGGGCGCAGGGCCCACCAGGGGCCGTCGACGCGGGTGAGTTCGAGGTCGGCGAGGCGGGTGGTGAGTTCGCCGAGGGCGGTGAAGTCGGTGAGTTCGGCGGTGACGTGGACGGTGCCGTGGTAGGTGCGGACGCGTTCGCCTCGGCCGTGTTTGGTGAGTTCGGGGGTGATGGAGAAGGCGCCGGTCTCGAGGCGTTCGACGGCGTCGCCGTAGGACTTGACGAGGTCGAGGACGCCGGCGTTGCGGCGGGTGAGGTCGTCGAGGGCGGAGCGGCGGTCGCGGCCGCGGGCGGCGACGGTGATGCCTATGCGGGCGATCTCGGGGTCGACTTCGAGGCGGGCTTCGCCGCGGACGGCGATGCGGGGGGCGTCGGGTGTGCCGTAGGGGACGGCGGGTGGGGAGGCGTCTGACGTGGGGGCGGTCATACGCCCCACTCTGTCATGTCTTGGCTGGCCGGAGGGGGTGGAGCCGTGGGTTGAGTCATCAGATCGCAACCTGCCGGGGCTGTTGCTGTCGGTCATGTCCGGGTCAGAATCTACGCGCGTTATCTACGCGCGTCGTTCACAGATTCCGCGAGGAGTGCCAGACATGCCGCTGAACCGCCGGAAGTTCCTGGAGAAGTCCGCCGTGACCGGGGCGGGGGTGGCGCTGGCCGGTGCGGTGGGGGCGCCGGGCGCGCAGGCGGCCGAGTCCCAGCGCGGCGCCAAGCGGTACGCGTTCACCGTGCTGGGGACGACGACCTGCACGGCAACGTCTTCAACTGGGACTACTTCACGGACA
>NZ_MUKA01000118.1 GCF_002150735.1 Streptomyces africanus | reverse complement strand
GCCCTGTCCCTCTCCTCCGTCACCTTCGCCTACGGCCCCGCCAGCACCCCCGTCGTCGACGGGCTCGATCTCACCCTCCCGGCCGGCTCGCACCTGGCCGTCGTCGGGCCCAGCGGCGCCGGCAAGTCCACGCTCACCGCCCTCGTGGCCGGGCTTCTCACGCCGGACCGGGGCACCGTCACCGTGGGCGGACACCCCGTGCCCGGACCGGAGGCGGCCGCCGCGCGGGTGCTCATCCCGCAGGAGGCGTACGTCTTCGGCGGCACCCTGGCCGAGAACCTCGCGTACCTGCGTCCGGAGCCGGTGCCCGAGGAGGAACTGCGGGCCGCGGCCGAGGCGGTCGGGCTCGCCCCGCTGGCCGGCCGGCTCGGCGGCCTCGGCGCTCGGGTCGATCCGGCCGCCCTGTCGGCCGGTGAACGGCAACTGGTCGCGCTGGCCCGGGCCTACCTGTCGTACGCCCCGCTCGCCCTGCTCGACGAGGCGACCTGCCATCTGGACGCCGAGACGGAGGAGCGCGCGGAGCGGGCCTTCGCCGCGCGGCCGGGCGGGACCCTGGTGGTCGTCGCCCACCGCATCAGCTCGGCCCGCCGCGCCGGACGTGTGCTGGTCATGGACGGCCGGAACACGGCCTGCGGCGGGCATGAGGAGCTGATGCGGTCCTCGGCGCTGTACCGGGACCTCGTCGGGAGCTGGACGCCCGTGCCGGTCCGGCGGTCAGAGCCAGCCCTGGCCCTGCGAGATGCGGATCGCGTCGATGCGGTTGCGGGCCCCGGTCTTGCGGGTGATGGCCGCCATGTAGTTCCGCACGGTCCCGTGGGACAGGTGCAGGCTCCCGGCGATCTCCGCGATGGAGGCTCCCTCGGCCGCGAGGGATAACACGCTCAGCTCTCTTCGGGTCAGCGGCATCTCGGCCGCCTTGAGGAAACCGAAGCCCAGCGAGTCGTTGACGAAACGTTCCCCCTCGGCGACCCGGCGTATCCCGCGCAGCAGGTTCTGCGGTGAGCCCTCCTTGTCGACGTAGCCGAGCGCCCCCGCCTCGGCCGCCCGTTTCAGCAGTCCGGGCCGGTTCGCACTGGCGAGCACGAGCAAGCGCGGGGGCGTCCGGTCCGGGCCCGGCCGGCACAGCTCGCCCAGCGGAGGGATGCCGTAGGAATCCGCGCACTCCAGGTCCGCCGCGCACACGTCCGGGCGCACGGACGGCAGCAGGCCGGGCGCGCCACGCCACGACGTGTCGTGCACCGCGAGATCGGGCTCGCGCCGCAGCCACTCCGCCAGCACCGACCGCACCAGACACTCGTCGTGCACCAGAAGCACCCGGATCACTGCCACCCCCTCGGCTCGCCGTACGCGCCACGTCGCCATGTCGAGCTCGTCGTGTCGTGAGCTCCTCGTGTTGAGCGCGTGCCCCATTGTTCGCGACCGTGACCCTGCGTGGGCGCGAAGAACCGGCCATCAGGGTGCGTAGGGGCGCACGCGCGGCGCCCATACGCCCTGCCGCGCTTCGACTTCGGCGGCATGGGTCGCGGCGGTCGGGGTACGCGGGCGCCTGCAACGGGGCCGCGCCTCTGTAACCGACGGTAACCAGGCCGGTCCCCCGGGCCGCTCGTCGTGCGCGGCGGGCCGCCAGGGAGGACATTTGTTCCTGAGTCCGGTCGCGCGGCCGTGCGAGGAGGTGGTCGGCGTGTCCGACGGGCAGTCGTCCGCGCAGGCGCCGGCAGCCGCCAGGACGCCAATCGGCCGTCCCCTGCTGTCCCTGGCGCTGGCCTCGATGATGGACGAGGTGCACGCCCACTCCGGCGCGGTGTACCTGCTGGGCCGGGAGCAGCCCGTGCTGGAGATGGCGGTGATGGCGGGGCTGCCCCGGGCCTTTGCGGCACCCTGGGAGCGGGTGGGGCTGAGCGCGCCGATCCCGGTCGCCGACGCGGCGCGCGAGCGGCGGCTGGTGTGGGTCGGCGGCGAGGAGGAGATGGCCCGCCGCTACCCGCGGATCGCCATGGTGCTGCCGTATCCGTTCGCCCTGGCCGCGGTGCCGGTGGCCACCGAGTCCACCGTGTACGGCGCGGTGTTCGTGACCTGGCCGGGCGGGCATCCGCAGGAGCTGTCCGACCGGGAGCGCGAGCATCTGACGGCGGCCTGCGGGCGGCTGGCGGTCCGGCTGGAGCGGGCCGCCGAGCACAGCATCCCGCCGCATCCCGAGACCGATCTGGTCGCCTCGCCGCTGGTGGGCGGGATGGCCGGCACGCTCGGCACGGTCGAGGCCGCCCGGATGGTGAGCCGGCTGCCGTACGGACTGGTGTCGCTGGATCTGCACGGGCGGATCGGCTTCGTCAACGCGGCGGCGGCCGAGCTGCTGAACGTCCCGGTCAGCCGGCTGCTCGGCACGCAGCTGTGGGCGTCGGTGCCGTGGCTCAACGACCCGGTGTACGAGGACCGGTACCGGGCCGCGCTGATGAGCCAGCACACCGCCTCGTTCGTGGCGCTGCGCCCGCCCGGGGAGTGGCTGTCGTTCCGGTTGTATCCGAGCACGACCGGCCTCAGCGTCCGGATCACCCGGGCGCGGGCCGTGGCGGAGATGAACCGGACCGCACCGCCGCCCGACGGGACGCCGACCCGGCTGGTCACCATCACGCAGGTGCTGAACCTGGCCAGTGCGCTCACTGAGGCGGTGGGAGTGCAGGACGTGGTGCAGCTGGTCGCGGACGAGATCGCTCCGGCCGTGGGCAGCCAGGCCCTGGTCCTGCTGGGCTCGCGGGCCAACCGGCTGCGGGTGCTCGGGCACCGCGGGTACCGGGACGCGTCCGTGGTGGAACGGTTCGACGGGATGCCGCTGACCGAACCGACCCCCGGCACACACGTGCTGCGGACGGGCGTGCCCGCCTTCTTCGAGTCGCAGGAGCAGTTGGAGCGTCTCTACCCGGAGCGGGGCGCGACGCCCGACGGGTTCGCGGCCTGGGCGTATCTGCCGCTGATCGTCCAGAGTCGGCCGGTGGGGACGTGCGTGCTCTCCTACGCCGAGCCGCACCCCTTCCCGACCGAGGAACGGGCGGTGATGACCAGCCTGGCCGGGCTGATCGCCCAGGCGCTGGAGCGCGCGCTGCTCTACGACGCCAAGCACCGGCTCGCGCACGGCCTCCAGGAGGCGCTGCTGCCGCACTCCCTGCCGTCGCTGCCCGGCATCGAGGCGGCCGCCCGCTATGTGCCGGCCACGCAGGGCATGGACATCGGCGGCGACTTCTACGACCTGGTGCGCACCCAGGGCATGGCGGCGGCGGTGATCGGGGACGTGCAGGGCCACAACGTCACGGCGGCCGGGCTGATGGGGCAGGTCCGCACCGCGGTGCGCGCGTACACGGCCGTGGGCCAGGCGCCCGAGGAGGTCATGCGCAGCACCAACCGGCTGCTGCTGGACCTGGGGGCCGATCTGTTCGCCAGCTGCCTGTACCTGCGGCTCGACCCGGCGCGCGGCCGGGCCGTGATGTCCCGGGCGGGTCATCCGCCGCCGCTGCTGAGACGCCCGGACGGCCGGGTACGCGTGCTCGACCTGGCCGGCGGGCCGCTGCTGGGCATCGACGCCTCCGCCGTGTACCCGACGACGGAGGTCGCCTTCGCCCCCGGCTCCCTGCTCGTCCTCTACACCGACGGGCTGGTCGAGTCCCCCGGCACCGACTTCGAGGAGGCCCTCGCGGGTCTGGGCCGTCGCCTGGCCGACGCCGGGGACCAGCCGCTGGACGAACTGGCCGACAGCCTCGTCCGCCCGGAGCACCACCGCGCGGACGGAGAGGAACGGCTCGACGACATCGCCCTGTTGCTCCTCAGAGCCGTCGGCTAGGACAACGGACGTTCCGTTCTCCCGCGGAACCCCGCTGCCACGCGGACGGGCCGGTCCTCCCGCCGGAGGACCGGCCCGGTCCACCGGCCGGCACCACAGCTGAGGCCGGCCGGTGGCTGGGAACGCCGGTGGGCCGGCCCGGTTCCGCCAGGGAGGTGGCGGAACCGGGCCGGCATCGTCGGACCGGCTGCCGACGTCTTCGGGTCAGCGGGACTCGGTCAGACCGGAGTGGTCCTCGGCACCCTGGCCCGCGTCCTGACCGGCGCCCGCACCGGCGCCCGCACCGGCGCCCGCCTCCTCGCCGCCGGCCTGCTCACCGGCACCGGCACCGGCCTCTTCACCGGCACCAGCACCGGCCTCTTCACCGGCCCCGGCTTCCTCACCGGCGCCGGCCTCGCCGGCCCCGGCCTCGCCGGCTCCGGCCTCCTCACCGGCGCCCGCTTCCTCACCGGCACCGGCACCGGCACCGGCGTCGTCGCCCGCACCGGCTTCCTCGCCCGCACCGACCTCTCCACCCGCGCCGCCGGCCGCGCCGAGGGTCGCGCCGACGGCCTCCAGGGCGGTGGTCACCGGCTGGAAGAACGTCTCGCCGCCGGCCGTGCAGTCACCGCTGCCGCCCGAGGTCAGGCCGATCGCGAGACCGTCCTGGGTGAACAGCGAGCCGCCGCTGTCGCCGGGCTCGGCGCAGACGTCGGTCTGGATGAGGCCGGTGACCGTGCCCTCCGGGTAGTTCACCGTGGCGTCGAGGCCGAGGACCTGGCCGTCGTTGAGCCCGGTGGTGCTGCCCATCCGGAAGACCTCCTGGCCGACGGTCGCCTCCGCGGCCTCGGTGATCTGGACGGTCTGGTCGCCGGTGTTGACCTCGCTGGGCGCCTCGGTCGCCGGGTCGTCGTACTTCACGAGCGCGAAGTCGCCGTCGCCGGGGAAGGTCGCCTGGTCGACGGTGGCGATCGGCTGGCCGCCCTGCGTGTCCGACCACTCGTTGCCGCCGAGGGTGCAGTGACCGGCCGTCAGGAAGGCCGGCGAGCCGTCGCCCGCGGTGACGTTGAAGCCGAGGGAGCAGCGCGAGCCGCCCGCGAAGATGGCGTCACCGCCCGAGACGAACGGCTTGAAGGTGCCCGAGGACTTCTTCAGGGTCGCCATGCCGGAGCCGAGGCTCTGCACCGTGGACTCCAGTCTGTCCCACTTGGCGCCGGTCACGGTGCTGTCGGCCGTCACCAGGAGCTTGTTGGTGACCGGGTCGATCGACCACGAGGTGCCCGCGATGGTCGCGTCCGACTTCAGCGTCTGCGCCCCGCTCTTGAGCTCCGACCAGCTGTTGTCGACCTCGCGGACCTTCGCGCCCGCCGCCTTCGCCTGCACGACCACGTCGTTGTTGTCGCCCGGTACGACGTTGACGACGAGCTGCTGGCTGTCGCTGTCGTAGTAGGAGCCGCCGAACGCCTCACCGAGGAGCCCGGAGAGCTGCGAGGCGAGATCCGAGGCGTCGCCCGCCTTCAGGGTCTTCGGCGCGGCCGCCGCGTCGCCGGACGAACCGTCCTGCGAGGCGTTGGCGTTGGGGAGCAGGATCGCGGCCGCGCCGAGCGCCACCACGCTGCCCGCCGCTATCGCGGCCTTGCGCTTCGGAATTCGCTTGTGACTCAAACTTCTCTCCTCCTGGGGAACGGAGTAGGTGCCGCCGTCCGGCAGCTTGGGGGGCGCCTGGATGGCTGTTGGTACGCACGGGCTTCCTGGGGCGTTCAATTCCGTTTGCAAGTGATCCGTTCGCATCGCGGAATCAGCCAACTCCCGCCACCCGCGCACCGACCGCGCGGTCTGCGACCGTCCTGGTCACGGCGACGGGCCGGAGAGGGCCAAGGGCGCCGGCCCACGGCCGCCCATGGCCGGATGACGGCGTTTCAGCCACGGCTCCAGTGACGACCCGCCGAACCGACACGGTCCGTATCCGAGCGGAAACGATCTGTTGTGATCACGGAGTCGAATCCCACCTTCAGCGAATCTGCACACCGAATGCTCAACCCGGTCACCGAGTCGAGGGTTGACCACGCGCCGACCGCGTCGGTCACGCCTTTGGGGCGGGAGTGCCGGATTCGCCGCCCCCCGGAACAAGGGGCCCGATGGGCCGATGCCGTGACGCATGTGAAGAACTGGCCACGAAGGCGTGCGCAGACCTGCACTCTTCGGTGCGGCTGGGGCGCAAGTTGCCTGGTGAGACGGCTGGTTGATTGGAAGCCCGCGCCCGCAGCGTGCTTTGATCCATCGCACCGCGGGGGCCGCACAGGGCACTCGGAAACGAGAGTCCGGCACCCGCGGTCGCGGCCGTCATCTGTCCCCAGAGGGGGCCGCTCCCCCCTTGTGAGATATCCATACGAAGGGAAGTTCCATCATGAACTCCACCCCCCAGGTTGAGACCGTCGAGATCGCTGACGCCCAGCTCGACGCCATCTCCGGCGGCCTGTCCGTGAACGCTGTCAACACCGTCACCGACACCGTCGACGGCATCGCTCCGGTTTCCGGCCTGGTCGACACCGCTGTCGGCACGGTCGAGGGTGTCACCGGCCTGAACACGGCCCCGGTCACCAACCTGGTCTCCGGTCTCTGATCGAGCCCCAGTGCCGTTGACTCCCGGAGCCGCAGCCGGCGGTTCCGGGATCTTCGGGTGCCGTAACAGCCTCTGCTACGGCCGTAAGAACCTCTTCTACGGGTGAGGGAAGTTCCTTGCAGTTCCGCCAACAGGCCCTCGCCAAGCTCCAGTCACCTGAGGAACTCGACCTTCCGGTGCGTTTCGCCCGCCCGCAGGGCTGGCTGGTGCTCTCGGTGACGGTCGTCGCGATGGCGGCCGCCTCGGTGTGGGCGGTGACCGGCTCGGTGACCTCCACCGTCAGCGCACCCGCCATCCTCACGCACGGGCAGGGCAGTTACCTCCTGCAGAGCCCCGTCGCGGGCCAGGTCACCGCGGTGCTCGCGAAGCAGGGCGAGACCCTGCCGGCCGACTCCCCCGTGCTCAAGGTCCGTACGCCCCAGGGCCAAACCGTCGTCCGCACCCTCGACGCGGGCCGTGTCTCCGCGCTCGCCGCGACCGTCGGGCAGATCATCCAGACCGGCGCGAACGTCGCCTCCGTCGAGAAGGTCGCCCACACCAAGGACGCGCTGTACGCGACGGTCTACGTCCCCGCGGAGAACGCCGCCTCGATCCCCGACGACGCCGCCGTCGACCTGACCGTGCAGTCGGTGCCGACGCAGGAGTACGGCGTGCTGCGCGGCCATGTGAAGTCGGTGGACCGCGCGGCCCAGTCCCCGCAGCAGATCGCCGCGTTCCTCGGCGACAGCCAGCTGGGCGAGCAGTTCACGAAGAAGGGCAGGCCGGTGGCCGTGACGGTCCGGCTGGACAAGTCGTCCGCCACGAAGAGCGGGTACAAGTGGTCGTCCGCGGACGGGCCGCCGTTCAAGCTGACCTCCATGACGCTGGCCTCGGGGTCGATCCGGCTGGCCGACCAGCGTCCCGTCGACTGGCTGCTGCCGTGACCGCGACCGCACCGGACACCCGGGGCCGGCGCCGCGCCGCCCCGCCCAAGCGCAAGGTGCCCAAGGCCGGGGCGAAGACCGTCCGCACGCCCACCGTGCTCCAGATGGAGGCCGTCGAGTGCGGCGCCGCCTCCCTCGCGATGGTGCTCGGCCACTACGGCAAGCACGTCCCGCTGGAGGAGCTGCGCATCGCCTGCGGTGTCTCCCGCGACGGCTCGCGCGCCAGCAACCTCCTCAAGGCCGCCCGCAGTTACGGCCTGACGGCCAAGGGCATGCAGATGGACCTGGCCGCCCTCGCCGAGGTGAAGTCGCCGGCCATCCTGTTCTGGGAGTTCAACCACTACGTCGTCTACGACGGCATGGGCCGCCGCTTCGGCCGCCGCGGCGTCTACATCAACGACCCCGGCAAGGGCCGCCGTTTTGTGCCCATGGAGGACTTCGACGGCAGCTTCACCGGTGTCGTGCTCGTCATGGAACCCGGCGAGGACTTCACCCGGGGCGGCCGCAAGCCCGGCATCCTGGGCGCGATGCCCGCCCGGCTGCGCGGCACCGCGGGCACGATGCCGGCCGCCGTCCTGTCGAGCCTGCTGCTGGTGGCGGTCGGCGCGGCGGTGCCCGCGCTGAGCCGCACCTACATCGACGAGTTCCTGATCGGCAACCAGACCTCGCTGCTGGGCGTGCTGTTCGCGTCGATGGCGGCGTGCGTGCTGCTCACGGTCGTGCTCACCTGGCTCCAGCAGGCCAACCTGCTGCGCGGCCGCATCATCTCCTCCACCCTGTCCAGCGCCCGCTTCCTGCGCCATCTGCTGCGGCTGCCGGTGACGTTCTTCTCCCAGCGCAGCCCGGCCGACCTGGTGCAGCGGCTGCAGTCCAACGACGCGGTCGCCGAGACCCTGTCCCGCGACCTCGCGGCGGCGGGCGTGGACGCGGTCGTCGTCGTCCTGTACGCGGTGCTTCTGTACACCTACGACCCGCAGCTGACGTTCGTCGGCATCGGCGTGGCGCTGCTGAACATCGTGGCCATGCGGGTCGTCATCCGGCTGCGCGCCACGCGCACGGCCAAGTTGCGCGCCGACACGGCCCGGCTGACCAACACCGCCTACACCGGCCTCCAGCTGATCGAGACGATGAAGGCGACCGGCGGCGAGGACGGCTACTTCCGCAAGTGGGCCGGGCAGCACGCCACCACGCTGGAGGAGCAGCAGCGGCTCGGTGTGCCCAGCGCCTGGCTGGGCGTGGTCGCGCCGACCCTCGCGACCCTGAACAGCGCGCTGATCCTCTGGATCGGCGGCATGCGGGCGGTCGAGGGCCACATCTCGGTCGGTCTGCTGGTCGCCTTCCAGGCCCTGGTCACCCGGTTCACCGCCCCGCTGACCCGGCTCAACGGCGTCGCGGGCCGCATCCAGGACTTCGCCGCCGACGTGGCGCGGCTGAAGGACGTGGAGAACTTCAAGGCCGATCCGCTCTACGGCCGCCCCGAGTCCGGCGAGTCGACGCGCCGCCTGCAGGGCCATGTCGAGCTGGAGAACATCACCTTCGGCTACAGCCCGCTCGACAAGCCCCTGCTCACCGGCTTCGACCTGACGGTCGGTCCCGGGCAGCAGGTCGCGCTGGTGGGCGGGTCCGGCAGCGGCAAGTCCACGGTGTCCCGGCTGATCTCCGGCCTGTACGCGCCGTGGGAGGGCGTGATCCGTATCGACGGACAGCGCATCGAGGACATCCCGCGCGGGGCGCTGGCCGCCTCCGTCTCCTTCGTCGACCAGGACGTGTTCCTCTTCGAGGGCACGGTCCGCGACAACGTGGCGCTGTGGGACCCGTCGATCCCGGACGAGGCGGTGGAGGACGCGCTGCGCGACGCCGCCCTGTACGACGTGATCACGCGGCGTCCGGGCGGCATCCACAGCAAGGTCGAGCAGGACGGGCGCAACTTCTCCGGCGGGCAGCGCCAGCGCCTGGAGATCGCGCGGGCGCTGGTGCGCCGGCCGAGCATCCTGGTGCTCGACGAGGTGACGAGCGCGCTGGACGCGGAGACCGAGCTGGTCGTGATGGACAACCTGCGCAGGCGCGGCTGTGCCTGTGTGGTGATCGCGCACCGGCTCAGCACCGTGCGCGACAGCGACGAGATCGTCGTCCTCCAGCACGGCACGGTCGTGGAGCGGGGACGGCACGAGGACCTGGTGGCGCGCGGCGGAGCGTACGCGGCACTGGTCAGGGAGCGGTGAGATGACGGCCGTTCAGGGACACGAGGGCGACCTCGTCCTCAACGCGTTCGGGCAGATGGGCACGCGCATCGACTGCGCCGGGTTCAACCGCCTGGACCTTCAGGGCCCGCAGGTGCTGTGGCTGGTCGCGTCGGGTGCCGTCGACCTGTTCGCGGTGGACGCCGGCCAGCAGGGCCACTGGCACCATCTGGGCCGCCTGGAGGCGGGCTCGCTGGTGCTCGGACCGGTGCCGGGCCCCCAGCACACGCTGGTGGCCCGCCCGCTGCGGGACTGCGTGGTGCACCGCATCGGCCTGCGCGAGCTGTATCAGCCCGCCAACACCGCGACCTGGTCGTACGACGAGTACGGCAACCCGCAGTACGTGCCGCCGACGACGAGCCCGCTGGAGTACGCCCTCGCCCTGGGGGTCGGCCGCAGCCTGTCGATCCTCTTCCAGGCGCCGATGGCCACCGAGCGGGCCGCCGCGCCCACGGACGACGACGTGTTCTGGATGCAGGTGCCGCCGGGCAGCGTGCAGTACGGCTCGCTGTACGGCGCGGAGGCCGCGGCCGACCTGCTGATGGACCCGGCGCTGTGGCAGTCCATGGTCGACCAGCAGTACCGGCTGCTGACCACGCTGGACCGCTGGATCGAGCAGCTGGAGCGCACCCACGAGTCGCGCACGGCCGAAGGCATCAAGGCCGGTGAGGCGGTACGCGCCCAGGCCGACCGGACCCTGCTCGCCTCCATCGGCAAGCGGTCGTCGAAGCGGACCACCGCGGCCGACGCCGACGCCACGTACGCGGCGTGCAAGCTCGTCGCGCAGGCCGCCGGGATCAGCCTCACCGAGCCCACCCAGAAGGGCACCGGCGGCGACCGCCTCGACCCGGTCGAGCAGGTCGCCCTGGCCTCCCGCGTCCGCACCCGGGCCGTGCGCCTGGACGGCCGCTGGTGGCGGGACAACGTCGGGCCGCTGGTCGGTCACCGGGCCCTGTCCGGCGCGCCGGTGGCGCTGCTGTGGCGGCGCGGCGGATACGTCGCCGTCCATCCGTCGACCGGCCGTGAGACGCCGATCGAGAAGGCCAACGCCGACGAGTTCGAGCCGCGCGCGGTGATGTTCTACCGCCCGCTGCCGGAACGGGGGCTCAGTCCGCTGAGGCTGCTGCGGTTCTGCATGCAGGGCACCCGGGGAGACCTGACGGGGCTGCTGCTCAGCGGACTGGTCACGGTGGCGATCGGCGCCCTGGTGCCCATCGCGACCGGCAAGGTGCTCGGCGAGTTCGTGCCGAAGGCGCAGACGGACCTCATCGTGCAGGTCTGTATGGCGGTGATGCTCAGCAGCGTGGTGTCGGCGGCCTTCATGCTGTTGCAGAACCTGACCATCCTGCGGCTGGAGGGCCGGGTCGAGGCCACGCTTCAGCCGGCCGTGTGGGACCGGCTGCTGAGGCTGCCGACGAGGTTCTTCACCGAGCGCTCCACCGGCGAACTGGCCAGCGCGGCCATGGGCATCAGCTCGATCCGCAGACTGCTGGCGGGAGTCGGGCCGACGGTCGCCCAGTCGGTGACGGTCGGGGCGATGAACCTGGGGCTGCTGCTGTGGTTCAGCGTGCCGATGGCGATGGCCGCGATCGGCATGCTCGTCGTCATCGCGGCCGTGTTCCTGGGGCTCGGGCTGTGGCAGGTGCGGTGGCAGCGGCGGCTGGTCGTGCTCGGCAACAAGCTGAACAACCAGGCCTTCCAGACGCTGCGCGGTCTGCCCAAGCTGCGGGTGGCCGCCGCCGAGAACTACGCGTACGCCGCGTGGGCGTCGCAGTTCGCGCGCAGCCGTGAGCTCCAGCAGAAGGTCGGCCGCATCAAGAACCTCACGACGGTGCTGGGCGCGGTGTATCTGCCGCTGTGCACGCTGCTGATGTTCATGCTGCTGGCGGGTCCGGCCCGGGGCTCGATGTCGGCGGCCGCGTTCCTCACCTTCAACACCTCGGTGACGATGGTGCTGACCTCGGTGACCCAGCTGACGGGCTCGTTCGTCTCGGCCGTGGCGGCGCTGCCGCTGTTCGAGGAGATCAAGCCGGTGCTGGACGCGACGCCGGAGGTGCGCACGGCGAGCACGCGTCCGGGCCCGCTGTCCGGGGCGCTGGAGGCGCGGCGGCTGTCCTTCCGCTACTCGGACGACGGTCCGCTCGTGCTGGACGACGTGTCGTTCGAGGTACGGCCGGGCGAGTTCGTCGCGGTCGTCGGCCCGAGCGGCTGCGGCAAGTCGACGCTGCTGCGCCTGCTGATCGGCTTCGACCGCCCGGTGTCGGGCAGCGTCCTCTACGACGGTCAGGACCTGGCCGCGCTCGACCAGTCGGCGGTGCGCCGCCAGTGCGGTGTCGTGCTGCAGCACGCGCAGCCGTTCACCGGCTCGATCCTGGACGTCATCTGCGGCACCGAGCCGTACACGCCGGAGGAGGCGATGGCGGCGGCCGAGATGGCCGGGCTCGCCGAGGACATCAAGCGGATGCCGATGGGCCTGCACACCATCGTCTCCGGCAGCGGTGCCGTCTCCGGCGGCCAGCGCCAGCGGCTGATGATCGCCCAGGCGCTGATCCGCCGGCCGCGCATCCTCTTCTTCGACGAGGCGACCAGCGCCCTCGACAACGAGACCCAGCGCACGGTCATCGAGAGCACCAAGGCCCTCAACGCCACCCGGATCGTCATCGCCCACCGGCTGTCGACCGTGATGGACGCCGACCGGGTCGTGGTGATGGAGGACGGCAAGGTCGTCCAGCAGGGCCCGCCCGCCCAGCTGCTCGCCGACACCGGCGGCCGGCTGCACGAGCTGGTGCGGCGCCAGATGGCGTGACGGTCCCCGGCGTGCCCGGTGGCGTGTCTTCGCCGTACGCCGGGGCCCTGACCGTTGGGCTCGCCGGGAAGTGGGTACCCACGGCCCATGCGAATCAGCGTGGTGGACGTGGGATCGAACACGGTCAGACTGGTGGTCGCGGACGCGGACGGCGGCGTACCGCTTCCGGTGCACACCGCCAAGTGGCGGCTCAGGCTGTCCGAGCAGGTCACACCGGGGGGACCCATCCCTGAGCAGGCCGTCGAACAACTGGTGCACGCGGTCGCCGAGGCCGGCCGGACCGCCGCCCGGTGGGGCGCGGCCGCCCCGCTGGCGTTCGCGACCGCCGTGGTGCGCGGCGCGTCGAACCGGCACGAGGTGCTGCACGCCGTCCGGGCCCGTACCGGCGTGGACCTGTGCACCCTGCCGGGCGAGGTCGAGGCGGAGCTGACGTTCCTCGGGGCCCGGCGCTGGATGGGCTGGCGGTCGGGTCCGCTCGCCCTGCTGGACATCGGCGGCGGCTCGCTCGAAGTGGCCTTCGGGCGTGGCCGGTTGCCCGATTTCGTGGCCTCGCTGCCGCTGGGTGCGGGGCGGCTCACCCATGAGTTCTTCCAGGACGAGGACCCGCCGTCGCCGGAGCGGGTGCGGGCGCTGCGCCGCAAGGTCCGCCACCAGCTGCGGGACGTCGCGGCACGGATCCGCTGGGAGGGCCCGCGCACCGCGGTCGCCACCTCCCGCACCTTCCAGCAGCTGGGACGGCTGTGCGGTACGGCACCCGGACGCCACGGGCCGTTCGTGGACCGGGTGTTGCACCGCGCGGCGCTGCGGGAGGTGATCCCGCGGCTGGCCGCCCTGCCCGCCGCCGAACGCGCGCAGCTGCCCGGCATCTCCGCGCCGCGGGCCGCGCAGAGCCTGGCCGGAGCGGTGGTCGGGCACACCGCGATGAAACTGACCGGCCTCAGGTCCGTCACGGTCTGCCCCTGGGCGATCCGCGAGGGCGTGCTCCTGCGGCACATCGAGGACGGCCCGGCCTGGTGGGCGGAGGTCACCCGCCGCACCGAGGAGGCGGACCCTCCCGACCCGGTGCCGCTGCGCATCGCCGCCGCCTCCACCTGAACGCCGGCAGACGACAACGGACACACCGAACGGAAGGAGACCACCGTGTCCCAGGACAACAGCCACGACGGCTCCGACAAGAAGCCCGAGACGGCGCTGGAGGAGGTCCTGCGCGAGATCGAGGACGCCGAGAACCGGACCGAGGACTCCGCCGAGCAGCGACGCCACCGGGGCGAGGCCGGAGAGGCCATCACCCCCAACACGCGCGCCCAGGAGGAGTCCCACGGGGACTGAGCGAAGAGACGACACCCGGCCCTTTCACGGCGCGCCGGAGTCCCTTTCCGCAGGAACTACGCGGGTAGGTGACTCCGGACGCCGGCCGGGTACCCGGCGCGCATGGAGCACGACCGTGGAGCACCAGGACTGCCCGCCCCGCGCGGCCCGCTGAGCGAGGGCGTCGAGGCGTACCTGCGGGGCGCGGGCCGGCTGCCCCGCCTCGAGGACGTCGCCCGGGCCGCGGTGTACGGCGAGGATCTCCAGCTGGCCCTGTACCTGTGCTACGAACTGCACTACCGCGGGTTCGCGGGGGTGTCCCCGGACCGCGAGTGGGACCCCGAGCTGCTGCGCACCCGCGCGGCCCTGGAACACCGTTTCCTGTCCGCCCTGCGCGCCGACGCCCGGCTCCACGACGGCGTGGACGAGGCGCTGGCGGGCCTCCTGGTCGAGCCCGTCGACGGCACGGGCGTGAGCCACTTCCTGCGCGACGAGGGCGAGCTGTGGCACCTGCGCGAGTACGCGGCCCAGCGCTCCCTGTACCACCTCAAGGAAGCCGACCCGCACGCCTGGGTGCTGCCGCGGCTGTGGGGCCGGGCGAAGGCGGGAATGGCGGCGGTGGAGTTCGACGAGTGGGGCGGCGGCCGGGCCGACCGGGTGCACGCCCGGCTGTTCGCCGACCTGATGACGGACCTGGGGCTGGACACCGCCTACGGCCGCTACGTCGACGCGGCGTGCGCCGAGGCCCTGGTCACCGTGAACCTCATGTCCCTCTTCGGCCTGCACCGGTCCCTCAGGGGCGCCCTGGTCGGCCATTTCGCGACGGTCGAGATCACCTCGTCGCCGGGTTCGCGGCGGCTCGCCGAGGCGATGCGCCGCACCGGCGCCGGGCCGGCGGCCGAGCACTTCTACGACGAGCACGTCGAGGCCGACGCCGTCCACGAGCAGGTGGTGCGCCACGACGTCATCGGCGGCCTGCTGGAGGAGGAACCGCAGCTGGCCGCGGACGTCGCGTTCGGGATCGACGCCACCGGGTTCGTCGAGGACCGCTTCGGCGCCCGGCTGCTCGCCGACTGGCGTGCGTCACTTTCGTCACTGCGTGCACCACTTGACCGTGAAACGGCCCATATCTCCTGAATAGCCGGGTACCCGAGCGCCGTGAATCCACTGGTACCCCCGGGCGTGTACGCCCCGCAGGAAGACACCGAGCTGCTGGCCGGTGCCCTGTCCGACGAGCCGTTGCCGCCGGGCGCGGAGGTCCTGGACGTCGGCACCGGCAGCGGCGCCCTGGCCCTGGAGGCCGCGCGCCAGGGCTTCCGGGTGACCGCCGTGGACGTCTCGCGGAGGGCGGTGTGGGCCGCGCGGCTGAACGCCGCCCGGTCGGGGTTGCCGGTCCGTCTGCGGCGCGGGAACCTCTTCGATCCGGTGCGTGGCGAGTCGTTCGACCTGATCCTGGCCAATCCGCCGTACGTGCCGGCGCCGGGCGGCACCGGACGGCCGCGGGGCGCGGCCCGCGCGTGGGACGCGGGCGACGACGGACGGCTGATCGTGGACCGGATCTGCCGGGAGGCGCCTGACCTGCTGCGTCCGGGCGGGGTGCTGCTGCTGGTGCAGTCCGCGCTCAGCGGCCCGGATCTGACCGTCGGGTGTCTGCGCGCGTCCGGCCTGAAGGCCGCGGTGACGCGCCGGCGGCGGATCGCGTTCGGCCCGGTGCTGCGGGGCCGGGAGCGCTGGCTGCGGGAGCGGGGGCTGCTGCCCGCCGCCGAGGACAAGGAAGAGCTGGTGGTCGTCCGTGCCGAACTCCCCGTCTGACCGGGCCACGCCCGACCGGGCCACGCCTGACCGGTCCCCGTCCGACCGCTCCCCGTCCGACCGGTCCGAGGCGCCGCGCCGCGTCACGGTCCAGCGCAAGGGCCCGCTGCTGATGGAGGGCCCGGTGGAGGTGGAGCTGGAGGACGGTTCCGTCGTCACCTCGGACCGCTTCCGCGTGGCCCTGTGCACCTGCCGCCGCAGCCGCCGCTATCCGTGGTGCGACACGAGCCACCGCGACCGGGTCTGAACCCGGTGCGCGGTGGCCGGTGAGCCCAGGGGCCGGCAGGCGGCCCCACTCCGCCCGCCGGCCCCCTTGTGCGAGATCGCAGGTCCCCGCGTCAGCGGCCCGGCTCCCCAGCCTCGAACCGCCGTACCTCACGGGAACAGCGCGATCCCGGTCTCTCAGAACGCGAAGACGCCGGAGCCGTAGGCGTTCTTCACGCACTCGTTGGAGAACGTGCGCTCGTACGAGACCCTCTGGCCCTGCCAGACACCGTCGACGGTGACGACCACCGGGTCGTACTGCTTGGTGCACATCACGCCGTCCCTCGCGGTCAGGGCGTGAATGTCGCCGCCGACGCCGCGCAGTTCCGCGCAGGCGGAGCCGGCGACCGGGTGCGTGCCGGAGGGCGTCGGGGCACAGGTCAGGGTGACCGCGCGTTCCGGGGTCGCGGCGGCCGCGCTCTCACCGTGACCCACCGTGAGAACGAGGGCCGACGGGGCGTAGAGCGCGGTGGGGGCCTGGCCCGGAGTGGCGAGGGCGGCCCCGGTGAGGGGTCCGCAGACGGCGGTGGCCGTCAGTCCGAGGATCGTGGCCCAGCGCGCGGTGTTCCGCATTGTGTGCATCCTTCCGCTCGATTACAGAGTGTGCCGGCCCGTGCTCGGTCGGTGCCCGGGACGGCGAACGCGAGTCTGCCGAGTCCGCCGCCGAAGCACACATCGACCCCACGGGTTTCAGTAACCTTGCGTGTTGAATCAGTGGCGTGAAGTTACGGAATCCGTCCGCGTGAAGCCCGTAACCACACGGTGCCCGGCGACACGAAGCGGCCAGATGGCCGATTCCCGCGTGCTCGTTAATAGGCCTGAAACATTCCGATTCCGCTCTCGGCCGACTGCTTTCTTGCCCCTTGTGTTCATGCTCCGGCCGAGTAATCGTCATTACATGATTACGACAGAACAGCGAGAGAAGCTGCGCGGCTGGTTCGCCGGCCGCCTTCCCGACGACCTCTTCGAGGAACTGACCGAGATCACGGTCGACCGCGAGGAGATCACGGTGATCGGCCGCATCCCCACACCCCGGCTGGCCGAGGACGCCCCGGCCGCCGAGCGGGACGCGGCCCTGGAGAGCCGGGTGCAGGAGTTCCGGGAACGCACGCGTGAGGACCGGATGGCCGTGGCCCGGGAGGCCGAGCACCGGTTCCGCCGGAAGGTGTCCTGGGGTGTGGAGTGCGGCGGGCAGCGGGCACTGTTCACGCACGTGGCCGCACCCGTCATGACGCGGCTGCGCCAGCCGGAACGCCAGGTCCTCGACACCCTGATCGCCGGCGGCGTGGCCCGCAGCCGCAGTGACGCGCTGGCCTGGTGCGTGCGCCTGGTCCAGCGCCACACCGACGACTGGCTCGCGGAGTTGCGCGACTCCCTGGAACACGTGCAGCGGGTGCGCGCCCAGGGCCCGGACGCGGAGCCGGACCACACGCCGCACTCACCTGACGAGGAGTGACCCAAGAGTGGAGGATGCGTCCACTGACAACGCGGAAAATGGATGAACCGTCCTCTGGTGTAGATCACCTGCGCCGCTCTACGGTCGGCACAACCCCAGAGGACGGCTTCCGCGCGCCGCCGCACACCCCGGCGCCGGCGAGCGGCCGTCCGCCCCACCGCCGCGCCACCCCGCGCTCCACCGCCCCTGTC
>NZ_MUKA01000648.1 GCF_002150735.1 Streptomyces africanus | reverse complement strand
CCGCGGAGCGGCCGGCGCCGCTCCCTCCGGCCCGGCAGGCGGCGCCTCGCGCGGGGCGGGGAGCGGCGCCGGCTCCCCCGCCGCCGGTCTCGCAACCCCCCGCTCCGGGCTCGCCGAGCTGGGAACCGCCTGGTGGGAAGCCTCGGCGGCGGCGCGGGCCGCGTTGGCCGAACCCCGGCTGGGGCCCGTCGCCGAGTGGGCGTCCATCGGGCCGTTCCGGCTGCTCACCGCGCTGCCGCCGGAGGTGGCCCGCGACCCCGCGGTGCACGCCCTGCTCTTCCCCGTCCACCGGGAGCTGGCCCGTACCGCCGAGGTCTACCTCGACTGCGCCGGCCAGGCCGCCCGGGCCGCCGCCGAGCTGGGCATCCACCGCCAGACCCTGTACTACCGCCTGTCCCGGATCGAGAAGCTCACCGGCCTGGACCTGGACGACGGCGAGGACCGCCTGCTCCTGCACATGGCGTTGAAGGGCGCCCGGCTCGCACAGGGTCACGGCATCGGGCCGTCCGGATAAGACCCGCTTCTGAAAACGATTATCATCATGCTACGGTCATGGCGCTTCCGTCCTTTACCAGGCATTGACCGAGGTGTCCCGTGCGCGTCCCCGCCCGTCTCGTCCCCCTCGCTGCCCTCAGCGCGGCCTCCGCCCTGCTCACGGGCTGCTTCTCCGGTGGGCAGCCGGCCACCGACGGCTCCGGCGCGGGGGGCAAGCGCGTACGCGTCGCGATGATGCAGCCACCGCGCTCGGCGCTGTCCCCGCTGTCGGACGACGCCTTCAAGCTGTCGCGCTGGTCGACGGCGGAGACCCTGGTGAAACTGGACGCGGACGGCGACGCCGAACCGGCACTGGCCACCGAGTGGACCCAGTCCGGCCGGAGCTGGACCTTCACCCTGCGCGACGGCGTCACCTTCCACGACGGGACGAAGCTCACCGCCGAAACCGTCGTCAACTCCCTCACCAAGGCCGCCGCCGCCTCCCCCAAGCCCCGCATCCTCGACGGCGTCGACCTGACCGCGAAGGCCGACGGCGACAAGGTCACCGTCACCACGGCCACCGAGGACCCCTTGGTCCCGCAGCGGCTCAGCTCCCCGCAGCTGTCGATCCTGGCCGCCAGGGCCTACCAGGGGAAGACCGTCGACCCCGTCGGCGCGGGCACCGGCCCCTTCGAGCTGACGAAGGTCGACGGCACCTCCTCCGCCGCCCTCGACCGCTACGACGGCTACTGGGGGAAGAAGGCCGAGGCCCCCGGCATCGACGTCCGGTTCGTGCCCGACGGCACCGCCCGGGCCGCCGCCCTGCGCAGCGGCGAGGCCGACATCGTCGAGGCGGTGCCGGTCTCGCAGGCGGCGGTGCTGGACCGGGACCTGATCACCGAGGTGCCCATGCCGCGCACCAACACCCTGTACCTGAACACCGAGAAGGGCGTCTTCAAGGACGCCGCGCTGCGGGCGGCGGCCCGTGAGGCGATCGACGCCGAGTCGATCGTGAAGGGCGTCTACGAGGGTCGCGCCGATGTCGCCGAGGGGCTGCTCGGCCCCGCCCTGCCGTGGGCGGCCGGATTGCGGGGGCCGGTGAAGCGGGCCGAGGCCGGCGACCCGGCCGGCAAGACGATCACCATCGGCACCTTCACCGACCGCGCCGAGCTGCCCGAGGTCGCCGCCGCGCTGCAACAGCAGCTCAAGAAGGCCGGGTTCAAGGTGAAGCTCGACGTCCGCGAGTACGCCAACATCGAGTCCGGCGCGCTGACGGGCGCGTTCGACGCGTTCATCCTCTCCCGCGCCACCGTCCTGGACTCCGGCGACCCGGCCGCCTACCTCTACAGCGACTTCGCCTCCGACGGCTCCTTCAACATCCCCCAGCTCGCGGACCCGGCCGTGGACAAGGCCCTGAAGAAGGCCGCCGAGACGCCGGCCGGCGACGCCCGGCGCAAGGCGGTCATCGCCGCCGAGGCCGCCGTCCTCGGCACCGACGCGGCCGTGCCCATGCTGCACGAGCGCGTGATCCAGGGCGACGCCGCCGGCGTGACCGGCGCCGCCCACGACCCGCGCGAGCGGGAACTGGTCACCGCGGACACGCACGTCAAGTGAAAGCCCGCATACGACGGTTGGCCGGCGCCGCCGCGCTGACCCGCCTGTTCTGCCTGATCGCCGTCCTGGCCGCCGTCGGCCTGCTGCCCTGGCTCTCCGGCCGGGACCCCGCGCTCGCCGTGCTGCGGGCCCGCTCCGCCGAGCAGGACCCGACGCAGGAGGCCCTGGACTCCGTACGCCGGGACCTCGGTCTGGACGCCGGGCCCCTGTCCCTGCTCGGCGGCTGGGCCTCCGGCCTGCTGCACGGCGACCTCGGCACCTCCTGGGTGTCGGGCACCGAGGTCCTGCCCTCGGTGGTCTCCGGGCTCCAGGTGTCACTGGCGCTGATGGGCGCCTCGCTCGGCCTGGCGCTGCTGGTGGCGTGCACGCTGGTCGCGCCGGTGCTGGTGCGGGGCCGGTCCTCGGCCGGGGCGTGGGCCGCGATGCTGGTCGCCGTACCCGAGTTCCTGCTGGCCACGGTCGTGCTGCTGGTGTTCGGGGTGTGGCTGGGGTGGCTGCCGACGTCGGGCTGGGCGGGGCCGGAGAACATGGTCCTGCCCGCCGTGGCCCTCGGTGTCCCCGGCGGCGGCCTGCTCGGCCGTCTGGTCGCGGACGCGCTGCCCGCCGTGCTCGACGAGCGGTGGGTGGAGCTGTGGCGGGGCGCCGGGGTGAGCCGGGCGCGGATCGCGGGGGCGGCACTGCGCCGCGTCCTGCCGCCGCTGGTCCCGCAGTTCGGGATGGTCGCCGTGGGGCTCACCGGGGGTGCGGTCGCCGTGGAGACGGTCTTCGCCGTGCCGGGCATCGGCCGTACCGCGCTCGGCGCGGCCAAGTCACAGGACCTGCCGCTGCTCCAGGGCGCGGTGCTCGCGCTGCTCGCGCTCGGTCTGGTCACGGGCGCGCTGGCGGCTCTCGCCCGGCGGCGGCTGCTGGGCCCGGCCCTGCGGGACGCCTCGCTGGCGCTGCCCCCGGCACGGCCGGTGCGCGCCCATCCCGCGATCCCGTTGTCGCTGTTCACCGTCCTCGCCGTGACCATCGGCTGGGGCCTGCTGCGCGACCCGTACACCGTCGACACCACGGCCCGGCTGGCCGCGCCTTCCCGCACCCACCCGCTCGGCACCGACGGCCTCGGCCGTGACGTGCTCGCGCGCCTCGGCCACGGCGCCGCGTCCACGGTCGGCACGGCCGCGGCCGTCTGTCTGCTGAGCCTGCTGGTCGCGCTCGCCCTGGGTTTCCTGCCCCGGATCGCGCAAGGCGCGTCGGACATCGCCAACGCCCTGCCCCCGGTGATCGTCGGCATCCTGGTCGCGGCGGCCGTCGGCCCGGGCACCGGCGGCGCGGCCCTCGCCGTCGCGTTGATCTCCTGGCCGGCCCTGTCCGCGCACGCGGCGGCGCTGGTGCAGGAGGTGCGCGCGTCGGCGTTCCTGACCGCCCAACGGGCCATCGGGGCGAGCCCGTTGTGGATCCTCACACGGCACGTCCTGCCGTCGGTGGCCGCCCCGGTCGCCCGCCATGCCGTGCTGCGCCTGCCGGGCATCGCCCTGGCCCTGGCCTCGCTGGGCTTCCTCGGTCTGGGCGCCCAGCCGCCCGCTCCCGAGTGGGGTCTGCTGCTCGACGAGTCCCGCGCCTACGTGGAACGCGCCCCGTGGGCGGCCCTCGCCCCGGCGGTGGCCCTGGCCCTGCTGGCGGGACTCGCGGTGTCGGGAGCGGCACTCACACAGGGCCGGAGGATACGGCGCGCCACCCCGCCTCCGGTCCAGGCCAAGAAGGAGGCCCCCGTTGGAGTCTGAACCACTGCTGTCGGTGCGCGAGGTGCGGATCGCCTTCGACGGGGTCGAGGCCGTGCGCGGCCTGTCCTTCGACGTCCGGCCTCGCGAAGTGCTGGCGATCGTCGGCGAGTCGGGAGCGGGCAAGTCCCTGACGGCCCGCGCGCTCCTCGGCATGCTGCCGCGCGGCGCGACGGCGAGCGGGACGATCGGCCCGGACCTCTCGGCCCACCGGGGCCGACGCATCTCCCTGGTCCCGCAGGACGCCCTGTCGGCCCTGTCCCCCGTGCACCGGGTGGGTGACCAACTCGCCGCCGCCGTACGGTCGGTGGCCGGTATCTCCCGCAAGGAGGCCCGGGCCCGGGCGGTCGCGGCCCTGGACCGCGTCGGCATCCCGGACGCGGCACGCAAGGCGCGGGCGTATCCGCACGAGTACTCCGGCGGGATGCGGCAGCGCGCGGTGATCGCCATGGCCACGATCAACGAACCGGACCTCGTGGTCGCCGACGAACCCACCACCGCCCTCGACGAGGAGCGCCGCGACCAGGTGCTGCGGCTGCTCGCCGAGCAGCGGGAGGCGGTCGGCGCCGCGCTCGTCCTGGTCACGCACGACATGGACGCCGTAGCGGGCCATGCGGACCGGGTGCTGGTCATGTACGCCGGGCGCCTCAGCGAACTGGGCCCGGCGTACATGACCAGCA
>NZ_MUKA01000647.1 GCF_002150735.1 Streptomyces africanus | reverse complement strand
TCGGTGGTCCCGGCCGGGACCCACTTGTCGCCGCCCAGCGGGAACTCGTAGGCCGGGCGCCCGTTGTTGCCGCTCGTGCGGAAGGGCCGGCCCCGGTCGTCCACCGTCAGCGTGCCGCTCCGGCCGCCGCTGGACCAGCTCAGCTCCAGGTACCAGCTGACGTCGTACGCGGAGGCGTCGGCCAGGATGTGGTAGACCTCCGGGTCGGACTCGCTCACCGAGAACGGGAAGTCGTCGTGCCCCGCCTCCGGGACGACGGCGGGACGCGCGGCGTCGAGAGCGACCGTGAAGGAACGGGTCGGCACGTTGCCGCCGCAGCCGACGCCCGGATAGCCCATGGCGTAGTCGTTCCACGCGAGCGGCGCACGCTTGCCGGCCATCCGGACCGTCAGCCCGTCGACGACCACCGTCTCCTTTCCTGTCCCCTGCACGGTGAGCTTCAGATACTGCTCCCCCGACGGCACGGCACCCGTCGCCCCCACCCAGGCGGGCGCGTCCTGCTCCAGCGGCGGCGGCCCCACCCGCCCGGGCGGCCGGTTCACCAGGTAGCGCTGGGAACAGGGACTCTCCCAGGCGTGCGGCTCGGTACGCACGGTGAGGGGCGCCGGGCCGGCGGGGGCCTGGACGTCACGCCCCGGGCGGTCGGCACCTCGGTCGCCGCCCGTACCGCTGCCGCCGGCGGAGGCGGACGAGGCGGGCGTCGCGGAGGCGGCGTCCTTTCCGTCGCCCCTCGCGCCGGCCTTCTTCCCGCCGCTGCCGGAAGAGGAACTGCCCGAGGGCGACACGGACGCGGCCGGGCCGCCGTCCGGCTGCTGCCGGTGCCCGCCCGAGACCGCCGCCGAGCCACGACGCCCGTCGCCGTCCTCCCCGCCGGAGGGCAGGGCCACGGCGAGCCCGACCCCGCTCAGGACGACGGCGACGACGGCAGCGGCGAGCAGGGCGGGCCGGGGACGGCGCGGACGACGCGGGCGGCGGTCCACCGGCCCCTCTGACACAACGTCGCCCGGCGGCTCCTCCGAAGCACCCCCGCCCGGCTCCTCCACACCGCGCTCGCCCGGACCCACGGCAACGCGCCCGCCCGGCTCCTGCGCAGCGCGCTCGCCCGGCTCGTCCACACCGCGCTCGGCCGGAGGGGCGCCGGCCCCTTTGCGCCCCCGCCCGGCATCCGCCAGCACCCACCGCCGGTGCAGCTCGACAAGCTCCTGCGGCGACGCCTTGCACAGCCGGGCGAGCCGCTCCACAGGCGCGTAGTCGGTGGGTACGGCATCCCCGTTGCAGTACCGGTGCAGCGTCGACGTACTCATGTGGAGCCGCTTGGCGAGCACCCCGTAGCTCAGCCCGGACCGCTCCTTCAACTCCCCCAGCAACGCGGCGAAGTCCGCCGCGGCCGTGCCTTCCGACACCGTTCCTCCATCCCCCATGTCCCGTTCCCCCGTTCCAGGGGAGATTCGTTTCCCCTGGTCAAAGCCGGTGCGGGCGTTCCAGCGTCCCTGATCGTCCGCCGACTGTGGCGGCTGGGACGGATCGCCGCACAAGCTCTGGTCATCCAAGCACGCCGCTCCCGGACCGACCGGTGGAGCGGCTCGCTCGGGCCTTCTTGCCGACGACCTTTGTCCGAAAGGGAACCACTCATGCGCAAGTACCACGCTCTGCCCGCCGCCCTCATGGCCGCCCTCGCCCTCACGGCGTGTCAGGACGGCACGGGCACCCAGGACGAGGGCG
>NZ_MUKA01000117.1 GCF_002150735.1 Streptomyces africanus | reverse complement strand
ACGGCTGGCCGGAGGCCGAGGGCAGGTCCGGCGACTCGGGGTTCCACAACCCGGTCGACCAGTGGTCCACGGCCGAGGCCTCGCCCAGCGGCATCGCCTACGCCGAGGGGTCGGTCTGGATGGCGGGCCTGCGCGGCAAGCGGCTGTGGCGCATCCCGCTGAACGGCACGGCGGCCTCGGCGGAGCCGCAGGCGTTCCTGGAGGGCGAGTACGGCCGACTGCGCACGGTGGTCGCGGCGGGCGGCGACCGGCTGTGGCTCGTCACCAGCAACACCGACGGCCGGGGCAGTCCCAAGGACGGGGACGACCGGATCCTGGAACTGCGGGTGACCTAGCCCGAGCTCAGTCCTCGGAGTCTTCGGCGTTCTCGTCCTCCGGCTCCTGCGGCGGGCGTACGACGACCTTTCCGGACGACAGGTCTATCGGCCCGCGTCCGGGATCGGCGTCCCCGGTGTCCTGCCGGGTCAGCTCCAAGCGGTTCTGTTCGTCTCGGGTGTGTTTGCGGCCGGGTGCGAACAGTTCCTCGAACATGTTGAACACGGAGCCTCCCTGGGCCGCGACACCCCCGATGTCCTTTACAGCGTATACCTCAGCCTGCCGGGCCGGGCATGACGGATTCGGCCGGGAACAGCCCCAGCCGGTGCGCCACCGCCGCCGCCTCGCCGCGCCCGGAGACGCCGAGCTTCGCCAGGATGTTGGAGACGTGG
>NZ_MUKA01000116.1 GCF_002150735.1 Streptomyces africanus | reverse complement strand
AGGGGGCCCCGGACGGCGGGGTGTTGTACGGCGGGGTGCCGGATGGCGGGGCCTCGCGCCAGGGCGCCCCGGACGACGAGGCGTTGTACGGCGGGGTGCCGGACGGCGGGGCCTCGCGCCAAGGGGCCCCGGGCGATGGACCGCCGGTCACCGGAGCCTCGCCCGGCGGGGCGTGGGGCGGCGACGGGGCCTGGGGAGGCGGAGCCCCGGGCGACGGTGCCTTCCGCTCGCTCACCGCCCACCGCATGAACCACCACCTGGTCTCCGGCGGTGTGGACGACGTCGTCACCCACCTCGCCGCCACCCTCCCCGGCCGCCCCCGCGCCTGGTGCGCCGAGCTCCTGGAGATCGCCCAGGCGCCGTACCCGGGCGGGGCGGACGCCCGGCGGGAACGCGCCCAGGGCCTGGTGCCCGTGGACGGCCCACCGCTGCGCCGCACCGTCGACCAGCTGCTGCACGCGGTGTGGCTGTGCGAGGAGCGGACCAGGCCGACCGGCAAGGAGACCGCCCGCACACTCGCCAAGCTGCTGGACCTCCTGTCGATCATGGACTTCGAGGGCGCGGGCCTGCTCAGCAGGACGGCGACGGACTGGAGCGGCCTCGCGGAGAACGAACAGCCCCTGTTGCGCTGCACCTGCACCGAACAGCTCCGGAGAAGGAGATAACGGGCATGCCCAGATGGCGGAAGATCCTCTTCTCACTGCTGGGCGCGGCGGCGCTCGCGGCCGGCCTCGTGCTCGGCTACCTGCTCGTCACCAAGCCGGACACCTGCGCGGACGGCGTGGAGCGGATCGACGGCGAGTGCGTCGGCGTCAACGGCGAGGGCTACGACTTCGGCACCCCGGAGATCACCGACGTGGCCCGGGCCATCGCACGCGAGAACAAGAGGATCGAGAAGCAGCCGTACGTCACGGTCGCGATGATGCTGCCGCTCCAGTCGGACCGCGAGGCCCTGCGCCGGCAGATGCGCAGCGACCTCCAGGGCGCGTACCTGGGCCAGCGCCAGGCCAACGCGGGCGAGGGCGAACCCCCCAAGATCCGCCTGGTGCTGGCCAACCCCGGGCAGGACTACGGCCGTCAGTCGAAGGTCGTCGACACCCTGCTGCGGATGGCCGCCTCGCCCGAGGACCGGCTGCGCGCTGTCACCGGCTTCAACCTGAGCCTCGCCGCCACCGAGACGGCCGTCACCCGGCTGACGGAGAACAGGATCCCGGTGCTGGCCGCCCGGATCAGCGGAGACCGGATCGCCAACCAGGACCGGCCGGACGGGATGGCGAAGCTCCGCTTCCCGGGCCTGGCCCGCATCCTCCCCACCAACGACGACGCGGCCCGGGCCCTGGCCGACTTCAACGGCGAACGCGGCCGCCAGAACCTCAGGACGGTCCTCGTCTACGACAAACGCCCGGACGGCTACAACGAGTCGCTGGCGAAGGCCTTCAGCAGGATCGAGGAGAAGGGCCCGGCCGGCCCGGCCGCGATGTCCTTCGAGTCCCCGTCGATCGACGAGGCGGGCTCGACCGGCAACCAGTTCACCCAGACGGCCAACAACATCTGCGACTCCCGGGCCGACACGGTCTACTTCGCGGGCCGCACCCTCCACCTGCGCATCTTCGCCCTGAAGCTCGCCGAGGTGGGCTGCAAGGACCGCCACTACACCATCGTCAGCGGCTCGGACGCGGCCTCGCTGCGGCAGGACATGACGGAGAAGGACTGGGCCAGGCTCCGCGGCGACGACGGCAGGCCGAAGGTGACGGTGCAGTACGCGGCCCCCGCCCACCCCGACGCCTGGACGACGGAACTGGCGGCCTGGACGAAGCGGTACCGGGCGACCCACGACCGCGAGCCGGCCGACCGGGACCTCCCCCAGTACCTGACCGAACCGAAGGCGGCCCTGGACGCCCTCAGGCAGCAGATCAGCGCGACCGAGAACGAGGGGACGAAGCTGGGCTCCACCCCCGACTTGGCGGACTCCCGGACGATGCTCGTCCACGACGGCCTCATCACCATCGGCAAGGCCCTCCACCAGGCCCAGAAGAACGACCCGGAATCGGTCCCCAGCCGCGAGGACCTGGGCCGCCAGTGGCCCCTCCTCCAGTCCCGCCACCGCGTCCAGGGCACCAGCGGCCTGATCTGCCTGACCACGGGCGGCAACCCCTACGACAAACCGGCCGCGATCGTCGAACTGGACCCGGGCCGGAAGGGCCCCGGCACCCTGAAGTTCGTCGGCCTGGGCTGGCCGACGGGCAAGCCGCAACCGCAGAACTGCGTGATCCCCAGCAGCACTTCATGAGGAACGTCCCTGCGAGCCGGCTGTCACGGATCCCCGCTGACCACCTCGACGAGTCCCCACTGCCCGCGCACCTTCACCGCCGACAGCAGGATCCGCCAGCCGGTCCGGGCCCGGGCGGCGATCTCGGGGCGGACGGGGACCGGGCCCACCACCGGGCAGTCGTCCTCGTCGTATCCGTCGTCGTCCTTGAACGTGAGGGAGCCGGCGGCCACGTCCGCGATCGTCAGGTACTGGGAGTCGACGCGGTCCTCGACGAGGTCCTCGGCTCGGCCCTCGGCGCGGGAGCGGTCGGGCCAGGGCACGAGATCGTCGTCACCGAACCCGTCGACGAACTCCTTGATGCAGACCCGCTCGTCCACGGTGAGGTCGATGTCCGCCAGACGCTCCCGGGCCACGTCGGCGTCGAGGTGGCCGTTCGCGACCAGCCAGTTCAGCAGATCGGTCACCACGCGCCGCGCCGTCCGGAGTTCGTCGGGCGACGCGTGCTCCTTGTGGGGCAGGGTGCTGCTGAAGAAGGCGCCCAGTTCATCGACGAGCTCGGCGGGCTCCATCTCCGTGAACGGCGTGTCGCCGTACCAGCCGACGCTGAAGTGCAGCGTCGAGATGACGTCGTCGGCGGCCTCGAAGGCGTGCATGTCGTCCCACCGCTCGGCCAGGAACCGCTCCACCGCGACGGCAAGCGTGTCCCCCTCGCCCCGCGCTCCCGCCCTGACCGCCTCGCCACGGTGCTGGTGATAGGCCAGTTCGGCGGCCAGATCGCAGGGCCCCTCGTCCTCCCACTCGTCGGGTTCCTCCCACTCGACGTGGTGCCGGGCGAGCAGCGGGCGCAGTCTCTCCCACAGGTCCGGCTCGTCGGGCGGGCGGCGCTGGGCGCGCTTCTCGCGCAGGGTCACGTCGGCCACGCAGATCCGCACCCGCGACGGCCGGGTCAGCGCGGTGAGGCCTTCCACGACGGCCGTCAGCGCCATCCGGTGGGGCGTCACGCCGGTGCCGTTGCCGCTGCCGCTCATCTCGCGCCGGTGAGACCTGTAGGCCAGGACCGCCGCCCACCCGCCGTACCCGTCCTCGCACCTCCCGGCCGCGTGCAGCACGACCTCCCCCGAGGCAAGATCCATCCGCCCTCCCGAAGCGCGCCGAGACGACGTGATGATCCCACCGCGAGGCGTCCGTGGGGAAGAAGGCGGACCACGGATGATTCAAGGTTTCCTGAATTCAGGAATCCGTGTACTGTTGCCCCGTGCTGACTGTAGCCCCCGACATCGAAGTGCTGGCCCGGTTCGGCCGCGCGCTCGCCGATCCGATCCGCTGCCGCATCCTGCTCGCGCTGCGCGAGGCCCCGGCCTATCCCGCGGACCTCGCCGACGCCCTCGGCATCTCGCGGACCCGGCTCTCCAACCACCTCGCGTGCCTGCGCGACTGCGGACTGGTCGTCACCGTGCCCGACGGCCGCCGCACCCGCTACGAACTGGCCGACGAGCGTCTCGGTCACGCCCTGGACGACCTGCGTGCGGCCGTGGTGGCCGTCGAGACCGACCGCACCTGTGCCGAGGCCGACGACAAGGGATGCTGCTGATGACGGCGATATCCCTCGCCCCCTCACCGGCCCGCCGGGAGGAACTCGCCCGGCGGATCCGGCTGCTGGTCGCGGCGACGATCATCTACAACGTCATCGAGTCGATCGCCGCCCTCACCGCCGGCACCCTCGCCTCCTCCACCGCCCTGATCGGCTTCGGCCTGGACTCGGTCATCGAGGTCTCCTCCGCCGCCGCGGTGGCCTGGCAGTTCTCCGCCCGTGAGCACGCCGTGCGCGAGGCGCGGGAGAAGACGACCCTGCGGATCATCGCGGTGTCGTTCTTCGCACTCGCCGCCTACGTCACCGTCGACGCCGTCCGCGCGCTGGCCGGGGCCGGGGCGGGGGCGGCGGAGCGATCCGTCCCCGGCATCGTGCTCGCCGCCCTCTCCCTCGCGGTCATGCCGTTCCTGTCGGCGGCCCAACGCCGCGCGGGCCGTGAGCTCGGCTCGGCCAGCGCGGTCGCCGACTCCCGGCAGACACTGCTGTGCACGTACCTCTCGGCCGTGCTCCTGGCCGGCCTGGTCCTCAACGCCACCCTGGGCTGGTCGTGGGCCGACCCCGTCGCCGCCCTCGTCATCGCGGCCATCGCCGTCAAGGAGAGCCGCGACGCCTGGCAGGGCAGGGGCTGCTGCGCGCCCTCGGCTACGACGCCCCCGGGCGCCGGCGCTCACGCGGACGAGGCGTGCGACTGCCGCCCAGGCTGCGCGTGCTGCCACTGACCGTCCGCGCAAGGAAGTCGGCGTCGGCCTTGACGACGTACACCTCCCAGGGTTCCTGGCCGGGGCCGTGGACCCAGACCTTGTCCTGGACGGCGTAGCAACAGGTCGTGCCGTTCACCACGTCGGTGCTCAGGCCCGCCTCGCCCAGGCGGGTGGTGGCGGCCTGCACCCCCTCGGTCGTCTCGACCTCGACGCCGAGGTGGTCCATGCGGGTCCTCTCGCCTGCGGTGCCTTCGATGAGAACGAGCTTCAGTGGGGGCTCGGCGATGGCGAAGTTGGCGTAGCCGTCGCGGAGTTTGGCCGGCTGCGTACCGAAGAGCTTCGTGTAGAAGGCCACGGACTCGGCGAGGTCGGGGACACGGAGGGCGAGCTGGACACGGGACGTCATGGCGAACCTCCTGGAGCGGATGGGGAGTTCAGCAGCCGCCGGACGGGAGGGCCGGGGCGCCGGTGCCGATCTGCAAGGTGGCCGGGGCGGCGCAGCAGCCTCCGCCCTCGGCGGCGGCCGTGTCGGGCTCGTCGAACAGGCCGGCCCCGCCGCACACACCCGTCTCCGGCAGCGTCAGCTCGACCCGCTCGGCGGCCTCACGGTCCCCGGCGAGCGCGGCGGTGACGGAGCGGACCTGCTCGTAGCCGGTCATCGCGAGAAACGTGGGGGCGCGGCCGTAGGACTTCATGCCGACCAGGTAGACGCCCTGCTCCGGGTGGGACAGCTCGTTCACGCCGTGGGGGTGGACGGTGCCGCAGGAGTGGACGTTGGGGTCGATGAGCGGGGCCAGGGCGACGGGCGCCTGGAGGCGGTCGTCCAGGCCCAGCCGCAGCTCGGAGAGGAAGGACAGGTCCGGGCGCAGACCGGTCAGGACGATCACCTCGTCGACCGGGTCCAGGCGGCGCCCGTCCTCGGCGACCAGGACCAGCCGGTCACCCTCCCGCTCGACGGCCTGCGTACGGAACCCGGTGACCGCGCTCGCGTGGCCCTCCTCCACCGCGGCCCGGGCGCGCAGGCCGAGGGCGCCACGGGCGGGCAGCTGGTCGGCCTCGCCGCCGCCGAACGTGGAGCCGGTGATGCCGCGGCGCAGGACCCAGACCGTGTGCGTCTCCGATTCCTCCCGTGCCAGGTCGGCGAGGGCGGCGAGCGCGGTGAAGGCGGAGGCGCCGGAGCCGACCACGGCCGTGCGCCTGCCCGCGTACCGGGCGCGGACGACAGGGTCGCCCAGGTCGGGGACGCGGTAGGAGACGTGGCCTGTGGCGGCCCTCTCGCCGAGGGCGGGCAGCCCGTCGGCACCCAGGGGGCCGGGGGTGGACCACGTGCCCGAGGCGTCGACGACCGCGCGGGCGCCGATCCGTTCCTCACGGCCGTCGGCCGACAGGATGTGCACGGCGAAGGGCTGCGCGTCCCGGCCGGAGTCGACGCTGCGGTCGCGTCCGGCGCGGGCGACACCGGTGACGGCGGCGCCGTAGCGGACCCTGTCGCCGAGGACGTCGGCGAGCGGCTGGAGGTACTGCTCCGCCCAGTCGCCGCCGGTGGGGTACGCGGAGCCGTCCGGGCGGGTCCAGCCGGTCGGGGCGAGGAGCTTCTCCGCAGCCGGGTCGATCACCTCGGCCCAGGTCGAGAACAGCCGCACGTGCGCCCACTCGCGGACGGCCGTCCCGGCCGACGGCCCGGCTTCCAGGACCAGCGGTTCGAGGCCGCGCTCGACGAGCCGGGCCGCGGCGGCCAGACCGACCGGCCCGGCTCCGATGACCACGACGGGCAGCTGACCAGTGGACACGCTGTTGATCGGCACGGACACGAGGTTCCCCTTTGATTCGACATCCGTCGATGACTTGTGCTGCCAGCATTCCACCTGCTTCGACAACCGTCAACATAGGCACTAATCGAAACAGATCCCCCCATCGATCCCCTGGCCTCTTTGGTTCGATGCATGTCAACATAGATGCATGTCGAACACGCGAATGCCGCCGCTGCTGGAACCCGATGCTCCCGAGGCCGTCGCACCGTGCTGCCCGCCCCTCACCGAACGTCCGTTCACCGCGGAGGAGGCCGAAACGGCCGCGCGGATGTTCAAGGCCCTGGGAGACCCGGTGCGGCTGCGGCTGTTCTCGGCGGTGGCCTCGCACGAGGGCGGCGAGGCGTGCGTCTGCGACATCTCCGACGTCGGCGTCTCGCAGCCGACCGTCTCCCACCACCTGAAGAAGCTGAAGGAGGCCGGCCTGCTGACCTCCGAGCGGCGCGGCACCTGGGTCTACTACCGCGTCGAGCCGTCCGTGCTGTCCGCGATGGGCAAGCTGCTGACCATCTCTCCGGCCGCGGCCTGACCCACCACCGAGAACGCGATCAGAGGGAAGGCCCGGCGCTGAACTTCCGCCGCCAGGCCAGCGACACGTACACCAGCGCCACCAGGACCGGCACCTCGATCAGCGGCCCGACCACGCCCGACAGCGCCTGCCCGGACGTCACGCCGAAGGTGGCGATGGCGACCGCGATGGCCAGCTCGAAGTTGTTGCCGGCCGCGGTGAAGGCGAGAGTCGCCGTGCGGTCGTAGGCGAGGCCGATGACCTTGCCGAGGGCGAAGGTGCCGAACCACATCACCGCGAAGTACACCAGCAGCGGCAGCGCGATACGGGCCACGTCGAGCGGCTGCGAGGTGATGGTCCTCCCCTGGAGGGCGAAGAGGACGACGATCGTGAAGAGCAGGCCGTACAGCGCCCACGGCCCGATCTTCGGAAGGAAGCCGGACTCGTACGTCTCGCGGCCCAGCTTCCGCTCGCCGACGCGGCGGGTGAGGAACCCGGCCAGCAGCGGCACGCCGAGGAAGATGACGACGTTCAGGGCGATCTTCCCCATGGAGATGTCCAGCCGCTCGCCGTCCCCCAGACCCAGCCACCCGGGCAGCAGCTCAAGGTAGAACCAGCCGAGCAACCCGAACGCCAGCACCTGGAAGACCGAGTTCAGCGCGACGAGCACGGCAGCCGCTTCGCGGTCACCGCAGGCGAGGTCGTTCCAGATGACGACCATGGCGATGCAGCGGGCGAGCCCGACGATGATCAGGCCGGTGCGGTACTCGGGCAGGTCCGGCAGGAAGATCCAAGCCAGCGCGAACATCACCGCCGGCCCGACGAGCCAGTTGACGACGAGCGACGAGACCATGAGCCTCTTGTCGCCGGTGACGGCGTCGAGCTTGTCGTAACGGACCTTGGCCAGCACCGGGTACATCATGATCAGCAGGCCGACGGCGATCGGCAGGGAGATACCGCCGACCTCGACCTCGGCCAGCGCGTCGTTCAGACCCGGGATGAGCCTGCCCAGCCCCAGGCCGACGGCCATGGCGGCGAGGATCCAGACGGCGAGAAAACGGTCGAGCGTCGACAGCTTCGCGGCGACCGAGGCCTCCTCGGCGGTCGCGGCTGTGTCGGTGCGGGTCACGAGCAGGCCCTCTTGTTGCCGGCGGCGGTGCGTGCGGTCTCGGCCAGGTCGGCGAACTGCCCGGCGAGCCGGGCGATGACGTCCGGGCACAGCTTGTAATACGTGTACCGGCCGCACGGCTCCGTCTCGACGACCCCGGCCTCGCGCAGCACCCTCAGATGGTTGGAGAGGTTGGTCTGCCGGGCACCGGTCTCCTCCACGAGGTGGGTGGTGCACAGCGTCTCTTCCGCGAGCAGGGTCACGATCCGCAGCCTGAGCGGATCGGCCAGAACCCGAATAAGATCAGTATCAACTGACGTCAGCATGGGCTGATACTTTCACGCCAGTGAACCGCTGACGAAGGAAGAACCGATGTCCTCCAGCCCGCTCGCCTCCGTACTGTTCGTCTGCGTCCACAACGCCGGGCGTTCCCAGATGGCCGCCGGCTTCCTCCACCACCTCGCGGGCGACCGCATAGAGGTCCGCTCCGCCGGCTCCGCCCCGGGCGACCGGGTCAACCCCGCCGCGGTCGAGGCCATGCGGGAGATCGGCATCGACATCACCGCCGCCAAGCCGAAGATCCTCACCACCGAGGCCGTCCAGGCATCCGACTACGTCATCACGATGGGCTGCGGCGACGCCTGCCCGGTCTTCCCCGGCAAGAAATACCTCGACTGGACCCTGGAGGACCCGGCGGGCAAGGGCGTCGAGGCCGTCCGCCCCATCCGCGACGAGATCAGGACGCGTATCGAGGCCCTGATCACCGAGATCGACGCCGTCGCTCACGGCACCTGAGACCCCAAGGGCCCAGTTGCAAGCAGCGGGGCCCTTCGACATCGTGCCCGGTGAGGCACTGGCGGAGGATACGAGATTCGAACTCGTGAGGGGTTGCCCCCAACACGCTTTCCAACTGTGTTGGTGGGGTGGTGGGCCGAGTCTGGGGCCGTTCACCTGCGTTCATAGACGGCCGGTCGTAAGAGCGGCTACCGGCTTCCGTCCCGGCTGAACGACCGTGAACGGCGCTGAATGAGACGGAAACTGAGACGGGCAGGCACCGCTTGACCATGATGTTCGAAAACCGTCTGGAGCCTTTGCCGTTTACTACCACCGACCTCGCGTAGGGATCCGGCTGGGGCGCTTCTGACGGCTTCCGCTGCGGTCGGAACCAGGTCACGGCATGAGGCGTCTTCGTCCGCATGACTGATACACGGATCAGCATCCGCTCGGCCCGTGAGGAAGAGGCTGCGGCCCTCGCCGCGTTGCATGCCCGTACTCGCACGGCGTACTACACGGCGGGCGGCGTGCCGACGGAGGAGCTGGCGAGCGCGGAACGCATCAGCGCCTACTGGGAGCGCGCGGTCGCTGAAGGCCGGGCACAGGTCGCTGCAACCCCCGACGATCGTGTGGTCGGTTTCCTCATGGACGGACCGCCGAAGTTCGACGACCTCGATGCCGCGTCGGTACGCGAGTTGCAGCAGATCGGAGTCGAACCGAACGGCTGGGGGCGCGGTGTCGGCAGCCTGCTGCACGAGGCGTTCGCGCGGCGGCTGCAGGCGGACGCACTCACCGACGGAGTGCTGGAGTGCTGGGAGGCGAACGCGCGGGCGCAGGCGTTCTATGCCCGGCACGGCTGGCGCCCGGACGGCTCCCGCCGCAGGGGGCCACTGGGCCATGACTACATCCGGCTGCGGATGACAGTACCCATTTGATCACCCTGGGGCGGAGAGCCCCGGGGGCAACACAACAGAGGCCTCGGACCCAGCCGGGGCCTCTGTTCCTGCGTACTGAGCGGAGAGCAGACCTGCGACCTTCTGATCCGTAGCTCTATGTGGATCGGTCAGCCACGGTCATTCCGGCCCGTTCAAGGCCCCTGAAGGACGCTACCGAACGCAGACGGTTGCTGTGGTTGCTGTATTGCGCTGCGGTACGACCTGCAAAGTATGAACAGAGCTGCTCGTCGCCGTCTGAGCCAGCCAAAGCGCGTTCAGGACGATCAGCGATGTGATCAGCTCTTGCACCTGCGGGACGGCTGCCCACAGAACGCAGACGATCACGGTGATCACCAGTACCGACTGGGGAGCGCGAGTTGACAGCTGCAGGGTGGACGGGGGGACACTCAAGCTGGACCTCCAAGGTTCGTTGCCCACCCATGTCGCTCTCGTTGGGAAGCCTGCGCGGCTCGGGTGGGCTTTTCGTGTTCGAACCATGGTGACGTCTCGACTGCGGGTGTGGGAGGCGCAGAATGGATGTGCACGGGAGGGCCACCGAGCACGTGGTCATCTTCGCTCGGGGAGTTGTTCCGAGCGGCTATAGGGATCGCGCAACGCTCTGAGCTGGCGCTTCTCCCACTTCCCTCGCCTTATACACCCTGACACTGACAATTCCGGGTGGTTGCCGACCCGCCTCTTCCCAGTCTGTCCGTTTTGCCGATTTCTCTCTTTACTTATTCTTTTACATTTGAGCGCTGAAAGACGTAGGAGATCTACGTCAAGTTCGGTCAGCGGGTACGGCGCGGCTCGTAATCTCTGCGTCCGCAAGATCGTGAAACGTACCGTGAAACAGCGCGGTCGGCGGAACGGCTTTGGGCGGGAGCTGCCATGGGGTGAGTGATCATGGCCCCGTAAGCTTCCGGCGAGTCGGGCAGTCTGTGGACCTGCCCGTTAAAGCACGACGTTGGGGCCATGATCTTCGAGGCTCGCCCCATGGTGGCTGCCTAAAGCCGTGGAGCCGACCGCCCCAGCCGCAGAGGGTTTCTCCCACCTCATGCCCGCAGCTCGCTAGCGCGCCGCCGGGCGCGGCCAGCCGGGGCGCAGACAGGAGGCAGGCCGCGCAGCAGAGGCGGCGCGCGCCCGCGCCGTGCGCGGGCCTTGAACCAGTAGAGGAAGTTGTAACTCAGTCTGCGGTATGGGGCTTGTCCGGTCCCGGTAGATGCTTGACACTTCGGTCCCAGCTGATGGTTGACAGTGGCCGTGTTCGGCTTTTCTGTGCGCGTCGTTGCGGTGCGTGTGGGGAGGCCGGGATTGGCGCTGGTGGAGTTGTCGGTTGTCGAGCAGAGATACCGGGCTGTCCTGGCGGTTCTGGAGTTGTGGCGGCTTCCACGGCGAGGTGCAGTCCGGCATATCGAACGGACTGGAGATGGTGTACGGGCCTCGTCCTACCCCAAGTAGGGCGCCGGACGGTTTTCCAGGAAGTGGCGAAGCCTCAGGCGCTGGGTGTGGTGCATGGGGAGTGCGTCCAGTTCCGAGGGGTCGACGAACCGCGCCTCTGTGGACTCGTCGGAGATGGTCAGCTCGCCTCCGACGATTCGGGCCCGGAAACAGATGTTGAACTGGCGGCGAACCTCGCCGTCGCTGTAGGCCATCACGTGCCGGGGGTCCGTGTAGGTTCCGACCAGTCCCGTGATCTCGATGTCGTAGCCCGTTTCCTCCTTGACTTCACGGATTGCGCAGCCGGGGAGGGAGTCGCTCATGTCCATGCCGCCGCCGGGCAGGGCCCACAGGTCGTTGTCTCTGCGGCGTTGGAGCAGGATGCGGCCCTGGTCGTCCGTGACAACCGCCGAGGCTGCCACGACGAGGCTGTTCGGTTCGGGGGCCTCGGGGTCGTCGTAGTACTCGGTGCGGGCCACTAGGTCCCCTCCACTGGCCGGGCGGTCTCCCACACGGCGTCGAAGCTGGCGGCGTACGTCTCGAACATGCCGCCGTCGTCACTTCTGCGCAGATGCCATACCGGGGCGGCGTAGGCGTTCACGCCGAACAGGTGGGCATTGACGAGCACTTGATCATCCGCACGGTAAAGGCTGTTGTAGAGGGTCGTCCCATGCGTGCGTACCTCGACACCGGCTACCTCGATCAACGGCTGACAGTGCATGACCGCCAGTCGGCATCGCGATTCGATGCCATGGCCGAACTTCTCTTCTCTGCCTCGCTGTTGGACGTTCGGGGAGGTTGCGTCTCCTAATGCGATGCGCATGGTGCAGCCGGCTTCTGCCCGCTCCCGCAGCAGTTCGTTGAGTCGGGGGTACGCCTCGTGCAGGAACACCGCCGCGTACACCAGGACGTCAATGCGCTCACGTGCCGAGGCGAGAAGATCGATGAATGCGGACACCGGCACGTCCGCCCGGTGTCCGTACAAGGCGACCAGTTCAGGGCTCACCGCCCGCGCTGCCTTCGCCTGCCGCAGCGCCGGCCACAGGGCATAGACGTCCTCCCTCAGGGCTTCGGCGGCCTTGTGGGCGGTGCGGCGTCGGGGTACGCGTCCCAGATTCACCCACCGCTCCACGGACTTGGGGTCCACCTCTGCCTTCGCTGCCAGGGACTCGCAGGTCCAGCCCCCGGCCGCCATGACGGCCCGCAACCTCTCATTCGGCATCTCGAGATCCCCCGCGGTACGTCGGGACGCTTCCAAGGACGTTCCACCGCCTGAGGGACGTCCCGAAGTGGCTTTTGGGAGAGGTTCCTCCGTCCCGGGCATCCGCACGACGATCGCGAGACGAAATCCTCGGTGGTCGCTGACGCGATTCCGGGGAGTGGCCACCTCCTGAGAGCGCAGATCGACATGGCAGAGACTTTGGCCCCGGCGGCGATCCTGACATCCCTGTCCAGCCCGTCGCCCCGCGGAAGCGTCGAGGGCTGGCTGGCCTCCGCCCACCCATCGCCGGATACGGCACGCAGCGAGTGGGGCAGCGCCGCGAGGCTCGCGCTGATCCCGCTGGGGAGCCTCTTTGAGGCGGTCCGTCTTCCCGAGGAGATCGTGCACCGTGCTGCTGGAAGCGACGAGTCGTCTGTCCTGAGTGAACGGCTCGCTCAGTACCTCGGTGGTGGCTCGGTCATCCACGACCCGGGATTCCGGCGCTACTACGCCCTCGTGCCGCCCGGTACCGCACAGGCGTGGCTCGCGCCGGTCGCGGAGTGCCTGGGGGAGGGCACTTACCTGGGCGTGCCGCGTGCCGACCGCACTGAGCGGGACGAGCGGACGCAAGCCTCGTACTGGATGGTGCCCATGGTCCGTCCCGGTCGCCTGTGCCGATCCGGCAACGTGCTGGCGCTGGTGATGCAGGGCGACTCGGCGACCCACGAGGACGAGTCGTGACCGCGCCCGCGACCGAGGCTCTGCCGTTGGACCTCAAAGTGATGCGCGCCTGCGCGGAGCGCGTGCTGGCGGAGGATGGGCGCTTACGGCTGCGTGCGGAACCCGGCCGCACCCCCTCCGCCCGGATCGCCCTCGCGCAAGTCCTCGCCCGCTCCGTCATCGCCCTGTGCGATCACTACGAGAACGGGGACCATCAGTGCCCGAGCGGTCCCGAGCGGTCCCGAGCGGGCCGCGTACCTGCGCATCCTGCTGCACTGCCCGGGTGCCCGGCCTGCCGGACCGTCAACGACGACGGCGAGGCCATATACACCTGCGAGACCGCCGACCGGCTGTACGCGGAGTACCGGCAGGCACGGCGCGGGCCCCTTCCCGTTCCCGTGTCGGAAACGGCCACCGGAGGCCGGGGGCCTGACCGAGACGGAATGTGAGACGGACAACGCCGAAGGGCCCCACCGCGAACGGTGGGGCCCTTCGACATCGTGCCCGGTGAGGCACTGGCGGAGGATACGAGATTCGAACTCGTGAGGGGTTGCCCCCAACACGCTTTCCAAGCGTGCGCCCTAGGCCTCTAGGCGAATCCTCCGCCGGAAACATTACATGACCGAGAGGAGTGCTCGCGAACTCGTTCCCTGCCCCGGACATCAGGTAGCCTTGGCGCAGCCCCTCACGCGGCGCTATCTGACTGAACTCCCCCAGGGCCGGAAGGCAGCAAGGGTAGGTTGGCTCTGGCGGGTGCGTGGGGGGCGTCTGCATTCCGGGGGTCCCGGGGCCCGGGGTTCCGGGGTTCTGGGCTTCCTGTGGCGGGTCCGTTGTCAGTGGGCGCCTATAACCTCGTATGCGTGTCGTCTCTCGCTCTGTACCGCCGCTATCGCCCGGAGACCTTCGCCGAGGTCATCGGGCAGCAGCACGTCACCGACCCGTTGCAGCAGGCGCTGCGCAACAACCGGGTCAACCACGCGTACCTGTTCAGCGGGCCGCGCGGCTGTGGCAAGACGACCAGTGCGCGCATCCTGGCGCGGTGTCTGAACTGCGAGCAGGGCCCCACGCCCACGCCGTGCGGTGAGTGCCAGTCGTGCCAGGACCTCGCGCGCAACGGCCCCGGTTCCATCGACGTCATCGAGATCGACGCCGCTTCCCACGGAGGCGTGGACGACGCCCGTGACCTGCGCGAGAAGGCCTTCTTCGGGCCCGCCCGCAGCCGGTACAAGATCTACATCATCGACGAGGCCCACATGGTCACGTCGGCCGGCTTCAACGCGCTGCTGAAGGTCGTCGAGGAGCCGCCGGAGCATCTCAAGTTCATCTTCGCGACCACCGAGCCCGAGAAGGTCATCGGGACCATCCGGTCGCGGACCCATCACTACCCGTTCCGGCTCGTCCCGCCCGGGACCCTGCGGGAGTACCTCGCCGAGGTGTGCCAGAAGGAGGCCATCCCGGTCGAGGAGGGCGTCCTCCCGCTCGTGGTGCGCGCCGGTGGCGGATCCGTGCGTGACTCCATGTCCGTCATGGACCAGCTGCTGGCCGGCGCCGCCCAGGACGGTGTGACGTACGCCATGGCGACCGCCCTGCTCGGCTACACCGACGGCTCCCTCCTCGACTCCGTCGTCGAGGCCTTCGCCACCGGTGACGGGGCCGCGGCCTTCGAGGTGGTCGACCGTGTCATCGAAGGCGGGAACGATCCCCGCCGGTTCGTCGCCGACCTGCTGGAGCGGCTGCGTGACCTGGTGATCCTCGCCGCCGTCCCGGACGCGGCCGAGAAGGGGCTCATCGACGCCCCCGCCGACGTCGTCGAGCGTATGCAGGCCCAGGCCGGCACCTTCGGCGCCGCCGAGCTGAGCCGGGCCGCCGATATCGTCAACGAGGGCCTGACCGAGATGCGCGGCGCCCACTCGCCCCGTCTCCAGCTGGAGCTGATCTGCGCCCGCGTCATGCTCCCCGCGGCCTACGGGGACGAGCGGTCCGTCATGGCCCGACTGGACCGCATCGAGCGCGGTGTGAACTTCTCCTCCCAGGGCCCGGCCGGCATGCCCGCCATGGGGTACGCGCCAGGGCCCGAGGGGCACGGGGCAGCGGCGGCCGCTCCGGCGGCTGCTCCCGTTGCGCCGGGCGGCGGTCCGGCCGCGGCCCGGGCGGCGGTCCGCGCCTCCGGAGCGCCGGGTGGCCCCGGTGGTGGCAGTGGCAGCGGCGGTCATGCCACGCCTGTCGGCGGGCATGCGCATGCCCCCGCTGCGGCGGGCCAGGAAACGCAGCAACCGCCGGTGTCGGGTACGCCCGCCCCCAGCGACCCCGCGCCCACCGGCCCGGCCGACGGCGGGCCGGTGGGCGCGGGGTC
>NZ_MUKA01000646.1 GCF_002150735.1 Streptomyces africanus | reverse complement strand
GACAGCGGCGCGAGGTCGCCGAGGCCGTGCGCTGGCTCGACGACGAGGACCGGCAACTGCTGTCGCTGTGGTGGCTGGAGGTCGCGGGCGAACTGACCCGGCGCGAACTGGCCGCGGCCGTCGGCATCACCCGGCAGCACGCCGCCGTGCGCGTGCAGCGGATGAAGGAGCGCCTGGAGACCTCGCGCGGCATCGTCCGCGCCCTGGACGGCGCCTGCCCGGACCTGCGCGAGCTGACCGGCCGCTGGGACGGCCGGCCCGACTCGGTGTGGCGCAAGCGGCTGGCCCGGCACATCCGCGGCTGCGGCTACTGCGGCGACCCGCGCGAGACGGTCGTACCGGCCGAACGCCTCCTGGTCGGCATCGCGCTCGTCCCGCTGCCCGTCGGGTTCACCCTGTCGCTCGCCTTCGGCGGCAAGACGGCCGCGGCCGCCGGCTCCGCCGGGTGGTCCGCCAAGCTGCTGGGCGCGCTCACCAAGCCGGCCGTCGCGATGACCGCCGGCGCGACGATCGTGGCGGGCGGCGCGTACGTCGTCACCCAGCCGCCTCACGCCCCGCCTCCCCGGGCCGCGGTCACCCCCAC
>NZ_MUKA01000645.1:470-938 GCF_002150735.1 Streptomyces africanus | reverse complement strand
CCTGCACAGCCACCGCCGCCATGATCGCGCCCTTGCCCTTGAAGTGGCTGTAGAGGACCGGCTGGCTGTACTCGATCTCGTCGGCGAGCCGGCGCGTCGTCACCGCGTCCCAGCCCTCCGCCTCCGCCAGTTCCCGTGCGGCCGTCACGATCAGCCGCTCGCGTTCCGCTCGTTCGCGCTCCCGGCGCGTCTGGATCGTCATGACCGAAACCCTAGCACCGCTAGCGTTCCTGTCGACGCTCTGCTAGCTTCGCTCTTGTCCCTAGCGATGCTAGAAATCGAGGAGAGACGTGACCGTCACCGCGTACACCCTGGCTGTCGTGCTCAACCTGTTCTGCCTGTTCCTCGGCTACCGGTTCCTGTTCCAGCCGGGACCGTCAGCCGCGGGCTACGGCGTTCCGGCCGACCCCGGCGGCGATGCCGGCGCCTACCTGACGATCAAGGGCCTGCGGGACGGCATCCTCGGGC
>NZ_MUKA01000645.1:0-431 GCF_002150735.1 Streptomyces africanus | reverse complement strand
GCCACCGCGGTCGTCGTCCTGATCAGTGCCGGACTGCTCTTCGCCGTCTGAGAACCACCGTCACCGACGGCCGGGCCGAACCGTTTCACGGGCACGGCCCCGCGCCCCATAGGATTGGGCCACATCCATTCACTCACCCCAGAGGATCGCTGCATGCCTGGCATCACGCGCGAGGAGGTCGCCCACCTCGCCCGGCTGGCGCGTCTGGAGCTGAAGCCCGAAGAGCTCGACCACTTCGCNNTGACCAACGTCATGCGCCCGGACGAGGTCCGTCCCTCGCTCACCCCCGAGCAGGCGCTCTCCGGAGCCCCGGCCCAGGAGCAGCAGCGTTTCAAGGTGCCGCAGATCCTGGGGGAGGAGTAACCCGCCATGACGGACAGTCCCATCATCAGGCTCACGGCCGCCGAGACCGCCGCGAAGATCGCCTCCGG
>NZ_MUKA01000115.1 GCF_002150735.1 Streptomyces africanus | reverse complement strand
TCGTCCTGCTGCACGGCTACCCGTACCACCGGCACGCCGCCCACCTGGCCGGTGTCTTCCCGCACGTCTACGTCGACTCCGGCGCCGCCCTGGTCCGCACCGGCGCCCGCGCCGCGACCGTCCTCGCGGAGATCCTGGAGCTGGCCCCCTTCGGCAAGATCCTCTTCTCCACCGGCGCCCAGGGGCTGCCCGAGCTGCACGTGGTGGGGGCCCGGCTGTTCCGCGAGGCGCTCGGCCGGGTGCTCGGCACCTGGGTCGCCGAGGGCGCGTGGTCCCTGGCCGACGCGCAGCGCGTCGCGGGGATGCTGGCGTCGGGGAACGCGCGGCGGGTGTACGGGCTCGACTGAACCTTGGTCTTGGCCTCTAGGCCTTCGTCAGGGCGGCCTCGGCCGCGGGACCGGGCACGTCGGCCACGCCCTCCGGACGTTCGCGCAGCGACAGCACCACCCGCAGCACCCAGATCCACATCACGGCCGAGCCGAGCATGTGCAGGCCGACCAGGACCTCCGGCAGGTCCGTGAAGTACTGGACGTAGCCGATGACGCCCTGCGCGAGCAGGATGAGGAACAGTTCGCGAGTGCGGTTCAGCGGGGAGCGCGGCGCGTCGACCGCCTTGAGGACGAACCACAGGGCGAACGTCAGCGTCACCACGATCCACGCCAGCACGGCGTGCAGCTTGCTCACCGTCTCCCAGTCGACCGGCATCCGCTCGACCTCGCTGGAGTCGCCGGCGTGCGGACCCGCGCCGGTGACCACCGTGCCGACCAGGATGAGCAGCACGGCGGCGGCGACCAGGAACCACACCAGCTGCTGCACGGCCTTGCCGACCAGTGGGCGCGGCGGAGCGTCGCCCTCACGGGTGCGCTGCCACATCACCGTCGCCACCGCGATCAGCGCGGACGTCGCCACGAAGTGGGCCGCGACCGTGTACGGGTTGAGACCGACCAGCACCACGATGCCGCCGAGCACCGCGTTGCTCATCACGATCCAGAACTGCGCCCAGCCCAGCCGGGTCAGGCCACGCCGGTACGGCTTCTGCGAGCGCGCGGCGATGATCGCCCAGCCGACGGCGGCGCACAGCACGTACGTCAGCATGCGGTTGCCGAACTCGATGGCGCCGTGGAAGCCCATCGCGCTGGTGGCGGTGAGCGAGTCGGCGGTGCACTTGGGCCAGGTCGGGCAGCCCAGGCCAGAACCGGTCAGCCGTACGGCTCCGCCGGTGACCACGATGAGCACCGACATGACGATTGCGGAGAGGGCCGCACGCTGGACCGTCCGGGGTTCCGGGGTCCAGCGCTCGGCGATGAAGGCGAGCGGGTTGCGCAGGGCCGCCCTGGCGTCGGCGCGGGTCACTTTTGGCACGCGACCCATCGTAGGACGCCGCTTGTGCACGCTTTCACGAGGGTCCGTCACAGGGCACCTTCCCTACTCCCAGCGGAAGAACTTCCCGGCCGCCGCCAGTCCGACGACCGCCCAGACGCCCAGGATCCCCAGGTCGGCCCAGGGCATCCCGGCCCCGTGCCGGAGCACGTCCCGCAGGCCGTCGGACAGGGCGGAGATGGGCAGCAGGCCGAGCACGTCCTGCGCGGCGGCGGGGAACTTGTCGAGCGGCACGATGACCCCGCCGCCGACGAGCAGCAGCAGGAACACCAGGTTGGCGGCGGCGAGCGTCGCCTCGGCCTTCAGCGTCCCGGCCATCAGCAGGCCGAGGCCCGAGAAGGCAGCCGTGCCGAGGACCAGGAGCAGCAGCACGGCGAACGGGTTGCCGTGCGGCGACCAGCCGAGCGCGAAGGCGATCACCGTCAGCAGGACCACCTGGAGCACCTCGGTGACCAGCACGGACAGTGTCTTCGCGGTCATCAGTCCCCAGCGCGGCAGAGGCGAGGACGCGAGCCGCTTCAGGACGCCGTAGCGGCGCTCGAAGCCGGTCGCGATGGCCTGGCCGGTGAACGCGGTCGACATCACCGCGAGCGCGAGGATGCCGGGGGCGAGGAAGTCGACGGCCTCGCCCGCGCCCGTGTCGACGATGTCGACGGTGCTGAAGAGCACCAGGAGCAGGGTCGGGATGACGACGGTGAGCAGCAACTGCTCACCGTTGCGCAGCAGCATCTTCGTCTCGAGCGCGGCCTGGGCCGCGATCATGCGGGTCAGGGGCGCCGCGCCGGGCTTCGGCGTGTACATCCCCGTGCCGGTGGCGGTCACGAACGCAGCTCCTTACCGGTGAGCTCCAAGAAGACGTCCTCCAGGGTGTGCCGCTCCACCGAGATCTTCTCCGGCATCACGCCGTGCTGGGCGCACCAGGAGGTGACCGTCGCGAGCAGTTGCGGGTCGACCTTGCCGACGACCCGGTACGAACCCGGCGTCAGCTCGGCGGCCGAGCAGTCGGCGGGCAGGGCCTTCAGCAGCGAGCCGACGTCCAGGCCGGGACGGCCGCTGAAGCGGAGCGTGTTCTCGGCGCCGCCCCGGCACAGCTCCTCCGGGGAGCCCTGGGCGATGACCCGGCCCCCGTCGATGATCGCCACGTCGTCGGCGAGCTGCTCGGCCTCGTCCATGTAGTGCGTGGTGAGGATCACACTGACGCCGTCGGCGCGCAGGTCCCGGACCAGGTCCCAGGTGGCGCGGCGGGCCTGCGGGTCGAGTCCGGCGGTCGGCTCGTCCAGGAACACCAGCTCGGGGCGGCCGACCACGGCCATCGCGAGGGCCAGCCGCTGCTGCTGCCCGCCCGACAGCCGCCGGTAGGTCGTACGGCCGCACGAGTCGAGCCCGAGGCGTTCGATGAGCGCGCCCACGTCCAGGGGGTGGGCGTGCAGCTTGGCCACGTGGCGGAGCATCTCGTCGGCGCGGGAGCCCGAGTAGACGCCGCCGGACTGGAGCATCACGCCGATCCGGGGCCGCAGCTCCCGGGACTGTCCGACCGGGTCGAGGCCCAGCACGCGCACCGTGCCGGAGTCCGGCTTCCGGTACCCCTCGCAGGTCTCGACCGTGGTCGTCTTGCCCGCCCCGTTGGGGCCGAGCACGGCGGTCACACCCGCCCGGGCCACCAGGTCGAGCCCGTCCACCGCGGTCTTCGTGCCGTACCGCTTCACCAGGGCCTGGACCTGGACCACGGGCTCACTTCGCATGGGTCCAGAGTCTAGGTTCGTGTGCGGGCTCTCAGACCTGGGGGTGCTGGAACTCCTCCTCACGGGGGCGGTGCACCGGCAGCCAGCGCTCGGCGTAGGCCACCGCGTCCGCCACCGGGAACAGCCGCGCCTCGGCCGCCCCGACCTTCCCGCGTACGACGGGACGGTCCCGCTCGAAGTCGTAGCCCAGCTCGTCGAAGCGGTCCGAGCTGATCGACACCTCGGTCACGGTCTCCCAGCCGTCGGGGCCCGGCCGGTCCACGGCGACGCGCGGGGACGATATCCGGTACTCGGCGAGGTGGAAGCTGGTGCAGGAGGCGTAGCCGGCGCCGAGCAGCAGGACCCGGGCGCCCATGGCCTCCAGCTTCGCCAGCGGGCTGCGCTCGCCCAGCCGGCAGTCGGTCGCGTGCCCCTCGATCACCTCCGCCGCGCGCGGGCCGACCGCCGCGAAGGAGGTCTGCGGATGGGCGCTGCGCAGCGCGCCGGGCCAGGTGCGCACGGTCTCCGGGACGACGCCGACGCCGCGGGTGGGCGTGATCCGGGGGTCGTAGGCGGGCATGGTGGCGCGGATGGTCTCCCACCAGTCCGGGGGTACGGGCGGGTTGCCCCACAGGGCCGGGTCGGAGAGGTCGCCGGTCTGGGTCGGAACCACCAGCGTGCCCTTCTGGCCGAGCGCGTCGAGCAGTCCCTGCACCACCGCGACGGCGCCGCCGTTGACCCAGCCGAGGGAGCTGAGCGAGGAGTGCACGAGGAGGGTCTCGCCGGGGCGCACGCCCAGCTCGCGCAGCTGCGCGCGAAGGGTGTCCCGGGTGACAAGAGGGCCGGTCGGAGGGGGTGTGGCCATGGTTCGGGAGTGTCCCCCACGCGGCTGCGCCATGCCACCGTTTTGATCGATCGGAGATCGTTTCCGCAGGTCAGGTTAGCTTTACCTAAGTGATGCAGGGCACCACGAGGTTGCGCGGACGCGGCTTGCCCGGCCCCGATGAATTACGCAACAATGGCGTTGTGAAAAACGTCGGCGAGGTTCCGGAGACCCCCACGGGGTCCCCTCAGGAGGAACTCGCGACCGGGGAGCGGTCCACCCGCAACCGAGTCGCGCGATCCATCCTGGACCACGGCCCGTCGACCGTCGCCGAGCTCGCCGAGCGGCTGGGCCTCACCCAGGCGGCCGTACGCCGGCACCTCGACGCCCTCGCGGGCGACGGTGTCGTCGAGGCGCGCAAGCAGCGGGTCTACGGCACGCGCACCCGCGGCCGGCCGGCCAAGGTGTTCGCCCTGACCGACTGCGGCCGGGACGCCTTCGACCAGTCGTACGACAAGCTCGCTGCGGACGCGCTGCGCTGGATCGCCGACCGCGAGGGCGGCAACGAGGCGATCGCCGCCTTCGCCCGCGCCAGGATCGCCGCGCAGGCGGGCGCGTACCGCGCGGCCGTCGAGGCCGCCGCGCCCGACCAGCGGACGGAAGCCCTGGCCAAGGCCCTGAGCGCCGACGGGTACGCTGCTACCGCGCGCAGCGCGCCCCACCCGCAGAAGGGTGAACAGCTCTGCCAGCACCACTGCCCGGTCGCCCACGTCGCCGAGCAGTTCCCGCAGCTGTGCGAGGCGGAGACGGAATTTTTCGCCGAGCTGCTCGGTACGCATGTACAGCGGCTCGCCACCATCGCGCACGGCGACGGCGTCTGCACGACGTTCATCCCCAAGATTTCCCACAACGCATCTGCAAGCACGGCCGGGAGGAACCCCGCATGACTCTCCCCACGGAGACTGCCCACCCCGAGCTCGAGGGCCTGGGCAAGTACGAATACGGCTGGGCCGACCGGGACGATGCCGGTGCGTCGGCGCGTCGCGGCCTGGGCGAGGACGTCGTCCGGGACATCTCCTCGAAGAAGAGCGAGCCGGAGTGGATGACCAAGCTCCGCCTCAAGGGTCTGCGCCTGTTCGAGAAGAAGCCCATGCCGAACTGGGGCTCGGACCTGTCGGGGATCGACTTCGACAACATCAAGTACTTCGTGCGCTCCACGGAGAAGCAGGCGGCCTCCTGGGAGGACCTGCCCGAGGACATCAAGAACACGTACGACAAGCTGGGCATCCCCGAGGCCGAGAAGAACCGCCTCGTCGCCGGTGTCGCCGCGCAGTACGAGTCGGAGGTCGTCTACCACCAGATCCGCGAGGACCTGGAGGAGCAGGGCGTCATCTTCCTCGACACCGACACGGCCCTGAAGGAGCACCCGGAGCTCTTCAAGGAGTACTTCGGGACCGTCATCCCCGTCGGTGACAACAAGTTCGCGTCGCTGAACTCCGCCGTGTGGTCGGGCGGCTCCTTCATCTACGTGCCGCCGGGCGTCCACGTGGAGATCCCGCTCCAGGCCTACTTCCGTATCAACACGGAGAACATGGGCCAGTTCGAGCGGACGCTGATCATCGTCGACGAGGGTGCCTACGTGCACTACGTCGAGGGCTGCACCGCGCCGATCTACCAGTCGGACTCGCTGCACTCCGCGGTCGTCGAGATCATCGTCAAGAAGAACGCCCGCTGCCGCTACACGACCATCCAGAACTGGTCGAACAACGTCTACAACCTGGTCACCAAGCGCGCCGTGGCCTACGAGGGCGCGACCATGGAGTGGGTCGACGGCAACATCGGCTCCAAGGTGACGATGAAGTACCCGGCCGTCTACCTGATGGGCGAGCACGCCAAGGGCGAGACGCTGTCCATCGCCTTCGCCGGCGAGGGCCAGCACCAGGACGCGGGCGCCAAGATGGTCCACATGGCGCCGAACACGTCGTCCAACATCGTGTCGAAGTCCGTCGCGCGCGGTGGCGGCCGCACGTCCTACCGTGGTCTGATCGAGATCGGCGAGGGCGCCGCGGGCTCCAAGTCGAACGTGCTCTGTGACGCGCTGCTGGTCGACACGATCTCCCGCTCGGACACCTACCCCTACGTGGACGTCCGCGAGGACGACGTGTCCATGGGCCACGAGGCCACCGTCTCCAAGGTCTCCGAGGACCAGCTCTTCTACCTGATGAGCCGCGGTCTGAGCGAGTTCGAGGCGATGGCGATGATCGTGCGCGGCTTCGTGGAGCCCATCGCCAAGGAGCTCCCCATGGAGTACGCGCTGGAGCTCAACCGGCTGATCGAGCTGCAGATGGAAGGCGCGGTGGGCTGACCCAGCCACCCGCCGTCCCCATCAAGCCCCTTACGCAACGGAAAGCGAGCACTACGACAGCCATGGCTGAGGCTCAGAACATCCCGGTGGGCTCCACCACCACCGGCTCGATCGCGGTGGCGGCCGAGTCGACCGTCGCCACCCGCATGAGCGCGCCCCCCTCCTTCGACGTGACGGACTTCCCCGTTCCGCACGGCCGTGAGGAGGAGTGGCGGTTCACCCCGCTGGAGCGCCTGCGCGGGCTGCACGACGGCACCGCCGTGGCCGACGGCAACGGCGTGAAGGTCGACATCCAGGCCCCCGAGGGCGTCGTCGTCGAGGCCGTCGGCCGCGACGACGCGCGGCTCGGCAAGGCGGGCATCCCGGTGGACCGCGTCGCCGCCCAGGCCTACTCGGCCTTCGAGAAGGCCTCGGTCGTGACCGTCCCGAAGGAGACCGTCCTCACCGAGCCGATCCGCATCGCGGTGCACGGCGAGGGCGGCACCGCCTTCGGCCACCAGGTGATCGAGCTGGGCGCCTTCGCCGAGGCCGTCGTCGTCATCGACCACACCGGTGACGCGGTGCTCGCCGCCAACGTCGACTACCTCCTGGGCGACGGCGCCAAGCTGACCGTCGTCTGCGTCCAGGACTGGGACGACAAGGCCGTCCACGTCGCCCAGCACAACGCGCTCGTCGGCCGCGACGCCTCCTTCAAGTCCGTCGTCGTCACCTTCGGCGGCGACGTCGTCCGGCTGCACCCGCGCGTGCGGTACGCCGGCCCCGGCGGCGAGGCCGAGCTGTTCGGCCTCTACTTCACCGACCAGGGCCAGCACCAGGAGCACCGCCTCCTGGTCGACCACAACGTCCCGCACTGCAAGTCGAACGCCGTCTACAAGGGCGCGCTCCAGGGCGACGACGCGCACGCGGTGTGGATCGGCGACGTGCTCATCGAGGCCGCGGCCGAGGGCACGGACACGTACGAGATGAACCGCAACCTGGTCCTCACGGACGGGGCCCGCGTGGACTCCGTTCCGAACCTCGAGATCGAGACCGGCGAGATCGTCGGCGCCGGCCACGCCTCGGCCACCGGCCGCTTCGACGACGAGCAGCTCTTCTACCTCATGGCCCGCGGCATCCCGGAGCACGACGCCCGCCGACTGGTGGTCCGCGGCTTCTTCGCCGAGCTGGTCCAGCAGATCGGCCTCCCCGACATCGAGGAGCGCCTGATCGCCAAGATCGAGGAGGAGCTGGAGGCCGCGGTCGCATGACCTTCGTACGCGCCTGTGGACTGGGCGAGCTGGAGGAGGACACCCCGAAGCGGGTGGAACTCGACGGCACGCCCCTGTCCATCGTGCAGACCGAGGGGGAGGTGTTCGCGATCCACGACATCTGTTCGCACGCGAACGTCTCCCTGTCGGAGGGCGAGGTCGACGACTGCCACATCGAGTGCTGGCTGCACGGCTCGCGCTTCGACCTCCGCTCCGGCAAGCCCGACGCCCTTCCCGCGACGCGCCCCGTCCCCGTATACCCCGTAAAGATCGAAGGGGACGACGTGCTCGTCTCCCTCACCCAGGAGTCCTGAGGCACCCATGGCAACGCTTGAAATCCGAGACCTGCACGTCACCGTCGAGGTCGAGAACGGTACGAAGGAAATCCTCAAGGGTGTCGACCTCACCGTGAAGCAGGGCGAGACGCACGCCATCATGGGCCCCAACGGCTCGGGCAAGTCGACCCTCGCCTACTCCCTCGCGGGACACCCGAAGTACACGATCACCGGCGGCACCGTCACCCTCGACGGCGAGGACGTCCTGGAGATGTCCGTCGACGAGCGGGCCCGCGCCGGTCTGTTCCTCGCGATGCAGTACCCGGTCGAGGTCCCGGGTGTCTCCGTGTCGAACTTCCTGCGCACCTCCGCGACCGCCATCCGCGGCGAGGCCCCCAAGCTGCGCACCTGGGTGAAGGAGGTCCGGGAGGCCATGGAGCGCCTCAACATGGACCCCGCCTTCGCCGAGCGCAACGTCAACGAGGGCTTCTCCGGCGGTGAGAAGAAGCGCCACGAGATCCTCCAGCTGGAGCTGCTCAAGCCGAAGATCGCGGTCCTCGACGAGACCGACTCCGGCCTGGACGTCGACGCCCTGCGCGTCGTGTCGGAGGGCGTGAACCGCGTCCGCGAGTCGGGCGAGGTCGGCACGCTGCTGATCACGCACTACACGCGCATCCTCCGCTACATCAAGCCCGACCACGTGCACGTCTTCTCCGGCGGCCGGATCGTCGAGTCCGGCGGTGCCGAGCTCGCCGACAAGCTGGAGGAAGAGGGCTACGAGGCATACACGAAGGGTGGCGCATCCGCGTGACACAGCTGCCGGGCCTCCTCGACACCGAGGCGCTCCGCAAGGACTTCCCGATCCTGGACCGCGTCGTCCACGACGGCAAGAAGCTCGTGTACCTGGACAACGCGGCGACCTCGCAGACGCCGCGCCAGGTGCTCGACGTGCTCTCCGAGTACTACGAGCAGCACAACGCCAACGTCCACCGTGGCGTGCACGTCCTCGCCGAGGAGGCCACGGCGCTGTACGAGGGCGCGCGCGACAAGGTCGCGGAGTTCATCAACGCGCCCTCGCGCGACGAGGTGATCTTCACGAAGAACGCCTCCGAGTCGCTCAACCTCGTGGCGAACATGCTGGGCTGGGCCGACGAGCCCTACCGCGTGGACTCCGACACCGAGATCGTCATCACGGAGATGGAGCACCACTCCAACATCGTGCCGTGGCAGCTGCTCGCGCAGCGCACGGGCGCGAAGCTGAAGTGGTTCGGCCTCACCGACGACGGCCGTCTGGACCTGTCCAACATCGACGAGGTCATCACCGAGAAGACGAAGATCGTCTCCTTCGTGCTGGTCTCCAACATCCTGGGCACCCAGAACCCGGTCGAGGCGATCGTGCGCCGCGCCCAGCAGGTCGGTGCGCTGGTCTGCATCGACGCCTCGCAGGCCGCGCCGCACATGCCGCTGGACGTGCAGGCGCTCCAGGCCGACTTCGTGGCCTTCACCGGCCACAAGATGTGCGGCCCGACGGGCATCGGCGTCCTCTGGGGCCGCCAGGAGCTGCTGGAGGACCTGCCGCCCTTCCTCGGCGGCGGCGAGATGATCGAGACGGTCTCGATGCACTCCTCCACCTACGCCCCGGCGCCCCACAAGTTCGAGGCGGGCACGCCCCCGGTCTCCCAGGCGATCGGTCTCGGCGCGGCGATCGACTACCTCAACGCGATCGGCATGGAGAAGATCCTCGCGCACGAGCACGCGCTCACCGAGTACGCGGTGAAGCGGCTGCTGGAAGTCCCGGACCTGCGCATCATCGGCCCGACCACGGCCGAGGAGCGCGGAGCGGCGATCTCCTTCACCCTCGGGGACATTCACCCGCACGACGTGGGCCAGGTCCTCGACGAGCAGGGCATCGCGGTCCGGGTCGGCCACCACTGCGCGCGGCCGGTCTGCCTGCGGTACGGAATTCCTGCGACCACGCGAGCGTCGTTCTATCTGTACTCCACGCCGGCCGAGATCGACGCGCTGGTCGACGGCCTGGAGCACGTACGGAACTTCTTCGGCTGAAGGGCGTGCTGAACGGTGAAACTGGACTCCATGTACCAGGAAGTCATCCTGGACCACTACAAGAACCCGCACGGGCGGGGCTTGCGGGATGGCGACGCCGAGGTGCACCACGTCAACCCGACGTGCGGTGACGAGATCACACTGCGCGTGAAGTACGACGGAACGAAGATCGAGGACGTCTCGTACGAGGGCCAGGGCTGCTCGATCAGCCAGGCCTCGGCCTCCGTACTGAACGAACTCCTCGTCGGCAAGGAGTTCTCCGACGCGCGGAAGATCCAGGAGACCTTCCTGGAGCTGATGCAGTCGAAGGGGAAGCTCGAACCCGACGACGCGATGGAGGACATCCTGGAGGACGCGGTCGCGTTCGCCGGGGTGTCCAAGTACCCGGCCCGGGTCAAGTGCGCCCTGCTGAGCTGGATGGCCTGGAAGGACGCGACGGCCCAGGTGCTGGGCGGAGCCGACGCCGAGAAGGAGACGACGGCATGAGCGAGACCGTGGAGATGAAGCCGGCCTCGGAGGAAGAACTCCGTGAGGCCCTGATGGACGTCGTCGACCCCGAACTGGGCATCGACGTCGTCAACCTCGGCCTGATCTACGGCATTCACGTCGACGAGTCGAACATCGCGACCGTCGACATGACCCTGACCTCCGCGGCCTGCCCGCTGACGGACGTCATCGAGGACCAGGCGAAGTCCGCTACGGACGGCCTCGTCAACGAGCTGCGCATCAACTGGGTCTGGATGCCGCCGTGGGGCCCCGACAAGATCACGGACGATGGGCGGGAGCAGCTTCGGGCGCTCGGGTTCAACGTCTGAGATCCACTGACTGACGAAGGGGCGGCACCCTCCCGGGGTGCCGCCCCTTCGCGTGTGTCAGTCCAGGCCGGCGACCAGCCGGAACGCCGAGTCCGCGCGGTACACCCCGTCGTACTGGTACGGGTCGAGGCGGAGCTGGAAGTTGCGGTGGCGCAGGAAGCGGCCCGGGTAGTTCGCCGACTCCAGCATGATCGCGCCCGGGTAGCCGGCGGGGCGGGGGCAGAAGGTGGCGTCCTTGCGGAAGAGGGACGAGCCGTCGTCGCGTTCCGCGCGCAGGACGAAGTTGCGGTGGCGGAGGTAGCCGCCGTCGGCCGTGGTGAAGGAGTAGCAGGAGGAGTCGGCCAGGCCCGCCACCCGCTCGAAGGTGGCGTTGCGGCGGGCCGAGGCCGAGCCGGCCGGGCCGAGGGCGACGTAGCCGCCGCTGGTCTGCCAGTAGCGGTCGGGGTAGTTGACGGACCGTATGGAGGTCCCGGTCTTCGCGGCCGGGGGCTTGGCCGGCGGTGACGTCCTGTGGGACGCCGGGGGCTTCGGCGCCTTCGTGTGCGGCTCCGGACTGGCGTCGGGGCGGGGCGAGGTGCTTCTGGTGGGGGTGGGGGACGGGCGCTTGTGGTGCTCGGCGGGCGCTTTCCCCGTCTTGGAGGGCGTCGCGAAGGAGATCAGGCCGCCCGGTGCCGAGCTGCTGAGGGCCGTCGGCCGCGCCGCCGAAGGAGTCGGCTCGCCGGTCCGGTTGTCCATCACGGCGATCGCCGTCACGCACGCGGTGACCGTGGCCAGGGCGAGGGCGCCTGCCAGCCAGAGCCGTCGCGTTCCCGGTGCCCGGGTGGTGTCCGGGGCCCAGCCGCTTTCCCAAAGGCGGTCCAGCGGGGGCCGGGACTTCTCTTCTGACATGCGCTTTTTCCTCCGGCGGGCACCCTTGACGCGGCGCGGTTGCGGTCGCCCGGTCTGTGATCGCTGACACCGTAGTGGACCGCACGGATCACTGGGAGGCGTTTGTTGAAACCGGTATCTCTTCTCTCGTTGCGTACGGATGTACAGATGTTGTGTACGCTCGTACACATGGGTTATCTGCTGCTGGCCGGGGCCATCGCCGCCGAAGTGGGTGCGACCACCGCCATGAAGTACAGCGAGGGCTTCAGCAGGCTCGGACCCTCGCTGCTGACACTCCTCGGCTACCTCGTCTCCTTCGCGCTGCTCGCGCAGACGCTGAAGACCGTCTCCGTCGGAACGGCCTACGCCATCTGGGCCGGCGTCGGCACCGCCGCCATCGCCACGATCGGGTTCGTCTACCTGGGAGAGGGGATGACCGTCGCCAAGGCCGCCGGGATCGCGCTGATCATCGTCGGGGTCGTGGTGCTGAACCTGGGAGGTGCCCACTGATGCCCCGGCGCTACGACCCCGAGCGGCGGCAGCGGATCATCGACGCGGCGATCCGGGTCGTCGGGGCCAAGGGCATCGCCGGGCTGAGCCACCGCACGGCCGCCGCCGAGGCCGATGTGCCGCTCGGCTCGACGACCTACCACTTCAAGACCCTCGACGAACTGCTGGTCGCCGCGCTGCGGCAGGCCAACGAGGGCTTCGCCAAGGTCGTCGCGGGCCGGGGCGGGCTGGAGGACCCCCGGACCGATCTGGCGGCCGAGCTGGCCGGGTGGATGGGGGAGTGGCTCGCGGGCGACCGCACGGGCGTCGAGCTGGAGTACGAGCTGTACCTCGCCGCCCTGCGCCGGCCCGCCCTGCGGCCCGTCGCCGCCGAGTGGGCCGAGGGGGTCGCCGAGCTGCTGTCCCGGCGTACGGATCCGGTGACCGCGCGGGCGCTGGTGGCGGTCGTCGACGGCATCTGCCTCCAGGTGCTGCTGACCGGGGTGCCGTATGACGAGGCGTATGCCCGGGAGGTGCTGGGGCGGGTGGTCGCGGGGGCCGTCCCGGGGGCGCGGGAGTGATGTCGGGTGACGCGCGACCGGCGTGCAGGAGGAGTGGGGCCCGTGGTGGCGTCCCGACCACCGCCGTGTGGCGCCGACCTGCGGCGGGGCGTACCGCCCGGCACGTGAGACGCCCCCGTACCGGTTCGCATCGACCACTGTCCGCCGGTTAGGTTGCCCTCATGACCGACACGACTGCTCCTCGCACCACCGGCGCCGTTGCCGCCGGCCTCGCCACCATCGCCGCCGACGGCACCGTCCTCGACACCTGGTTCCCCGCGCCCGAGCTGGCCGACGCTCCCGGCCCGTCCGGCACGGAGCGGCTCTCCGCCGAGCAGGCCGCCGAGCTGCTCGGCGGCGGTGCGACCGCGGCGATCGGCCCGGACGCCCGCCGGGGCGTCGAGGTGGTCGCGGTCCGCACGGTCATCGCCTCGCTCGACGAGAAGCCGATCGACGCGCACGACGTCTACCTGCGTCTGCACCTGCTCTCCCACCGCCTGGTCAAGCCGCACGGCCAGAGCCTGGACGGCATCTTCGGCTTCCTCGCCAACGTCGCCTGGACCTCACTCGGCCCGGTCGCCGTCGACGACCTGGAGAAGGTGCGGCTGAACGCCCGCGCCGAGGGCCTGCACCTCCAGGTCACCTCGGTCGACAAGTTCCCCCGCATGACCGACTACGTGGCCCCCAAGGGCGTCCGCATCGCCGACGCCGACCGGGTCCGCCTCGGCGCGCACCTCGCCGAGGGCACCACCGTCATGCACGAGGGCTTCGTCAACTTCAACGCCGGCACGCTCGGCACGTCGATGGTCGAGGGCCGCATCTCGGCGGGCGTCGTCATCGGCGACGGCTCGGACATCGGCGGCGGCGCCTCGACCATGGGCACCCTGTCCGGCGGCGGCAACGTGATCATCTCGGTCGGCGAGCGGTGCCTGGTCGGCGCCGAGGCGGGCGTCGGCATCGCGCTCGGCGACGAGTGCGTCGTCGAGGCAGGCCTGTACATCACCGCCGGCACCCGCGTCACCATGCCCGACGGCCAGATCGTCAAGGCCCGCGAGCTGTCCGGCGCCTCCAACATCCTCTTCCGCCGCAACTCGGTCACCGGAACCGTCGAGGCCCGGCCGAACAACGCGGTGTGGGGCGGGCTGAACGAGATCCTGCACAGCCACAACTGATCATCGGCGGCCGTGACCCGCTGGTCGCCTCGTCAACCAGCGGGCCTGTCGGCGAGGGCATGCGCCAAGCCGAACAGCTCGGCCAGCCGGGGTTCGTCGCTGTGGGCGCGGGCGAGGGCGGACCGCTCCGGGTCGGTGAGCGGGACGAGCGGGCGCTGAAGGACCGAGGCGGGGTGGTGCAGGTCGTGCACCCGGGTGACTCTGGCCGAGGACCGGTGCCGCCAACCGGAGTAGGCGACGAAACGTCCCCCGGGCGGGGCGGCCACCGTCTTGAGCACGGTGCCGTCACCGACGAGGAGATCCGGGGCCGGGCACCGTCTGAGACCGTCGGTGGTGTCGAAGAAGCGGACACGGTCCTTGCTGCTCGCGATACCGCAGACGATTCCCCAGACCGGCACGGCGGCGAGCTCCGACAAGGGAGGTGTGTCCAGCCGGTGGAGCGGATGCAGGCCGAGGCCGTCCCACTGCCACAGCACCACACCGCCGCGGGAGCCGGTGGTCAGCAGTAGATCCTCATCGGCGAAGATCAGCTCTCTCACCTCCGTGTGGTCCGCGGACGCGGCAGCGAGCACCTCGGAGAACCGCGCGTCCGTCGCGACGAGCCGGTATCCGTCGCACAGGACCAGCCGGTCACCGCCGGGCGCCACCGCGACCAGGCGGGCCGACGTCAGACCCCAGTCGCCGAGGTTCACGTTGCGCAAGCGTCCGGCGGAGTCCTGCACGATCGCGGCCGGTGCGAGTGCCAGCCCGCCCACGAACCCGTCGGCCGTGGCAACCACGTTCATCCCCGTGAGCATCGCATCACGGGCCAGCACCGTCGTGCCGTCGGGCCCGTGGCGGACGAGTTCGCGTTCGGGGTCGCGGCCTCCGTGCGACCGTACGGCCACCACCTCGGAAGACCCGAGGCAGGCCAGGGACCCGTGGTTCGCCGGGCCATGGGAGAGCACCCTACGGCGCCCCGAATCGAGGTCGAGTGTCTCGATGATCTCGCGCCTGTCACTCGACCGCTGCCCGCGACCGACCTCGACTCTCGCCACCGCCAGGACCGCGCTGCCGGGGCGGCGCGAGAAGGAGCAGTACCTGGCCGAGTAGAGGTGCAGGTCCTCAGGGAGCGGCCTGGTGGCGGCCCGCACGGCGTCATCGATCAGGGCCGCGCTGCGGCGCGCGGACGTGGCACGCAGCCGGTCCAGCAGGTCGCGGTCCTCGGGGTCCGCAGGGAGCCAGCCGCGACGGGGTATGCGTCGGGCCATCCGCGCGGCGTCCACCAGGGGCGCCTCGCGCAGCAGCGCCCAGTACTGTGACCAGTCCCGGGCGCGGGCGAGCGCGCGAGCCTCGGAGCCGAGTCGCCGGGCCGGGCGCGGACGCCGGGGGAACGGCGGCATCGCAGAGCGGTGCACGGTGGGGACGATGGTGGGCACACGGACCGTGAGGCGATCGAGGTCGACCTCCCGGGAACGAGCCCTCGCTTCGGGATCCTCCGGAAGACCGGCCGCCAGGCGGGCCGTGTTCTGCTCGTGCAACGCGCCCACGAGGTGGTCCTCGTACGTGTCGGGCGCCGCGTGGGCCAGCCGTCGCCACAGGGCGACCTGTTCCTCGCCCACCGACACCGCTTCCTCGGAACGCCCCGCGGCCAGGAGGCCGGACCGCAGCGACCCCAGGGCACGGCCATGAGATTCGGCATAGCGCAGAGGGTGGGCTTCGGCCAGCCGCCGGGTGATGGCGACCGCGTCCCGCGCGGCACCGACGGCCTCCTCGACGTCGCCGTCACGGGAGAGCGCCCGGTACAGCGCGAGAAGCGAGTCGGCGAGTGTCGTCTCCTCGATCAGCAGGCCTTCGGCCGCCAGCTGCCGGCTGAGCTCGACGGCCTCCCGCAGGGTGCTGGTCTCGTCCGGCCGTGTGAAGGTCAGGGCGGCGGCGTTGGTCAGGGCGATCGCCAGGCCCCGACGGTACTGGGGATCTCGCTCGGCGAGAGCCCGATAGATCCTTGCCGCTCGTTCATTGGCCTGGTGGGCCTCCTCCCACCGGCCGGCCCCCTCCTGGTGGGCGGCGAGGTTGGCGAGAGCTGTGGCGAGGTGCGGCTCGTACGTCTCGGGGTCCGTGGCGGTGAGGCGTTCGAACAGCTCCAGCACTCTTTCCTGGGTGCTGAGGGCCTCGGCTCGCCGTCCGAGGTCGGACAGAAAGCCCGCCACGTTCGTCAGGGCCCGGCCGAGGTGTTCCTCGTAGCGGCGCGGATCGCCCGCGGCGAGTTCGCCGAACAGGGCCGCGGCGCGCTGCGTGGCCTCCAGAGCCTCCTCGGTCCGGCCGAGATCGTCGAGGTGGTTGCCGTGATTGACGAAGAGCCTGGCGTGGACGGCCGGATCGCCGGTCGAGCCGAGCCGGTGTTCCAGCAGGCGGACCAGAACGGTCGCCCGTCCGACGGCGAGGTCCGCCGGGGCAGGATCGGGCAGGTGCGAGGCGATGTCCTCGAGCAGGCCGGCCTCGATGTCGGGCAGTCCGGCCAGGGCGGTGAGGGCGGCGCCGCCGGCCGAGACGCCGAGGCCGGGGTCGGCGGCCAGTAACGGGTACAGGCAGGTGGGTCCGACATGCGGCCACCTGGCCGCCGCGGCCGCCAGAGCCATGACCGGCCGGGCGGGCCCGGAGCCGTGCCGCAGCACGGTCGCCGCGGTGTCGGCCGCCCATGGCTGGGCGGGGTAGTCGGCAGGATGGCCGGGCAGCGTGAGGGCGACGAAGTCCTCCGCGAGGCGGTCGGGGTAGAGCGGTTCGAGGACGGTGTCGCCCGCCGCGGCGGGCGGTGGATAGCACACGGCATGGTCGGCCAGGATGCCCGCGGTCGGCCGGCCCATCCCCAGGTCGTCCACCAGCGCGGCGCCCCGCAGGGAAGGCTGCGCACCGCCCAGGGAGGCCGCGAAAACGGTCCGGTTCATCACGGCGGGCGGCGTGGCGATCCGCGCCTGACCCCGTTTGTCGTGCAGCAGCGTCCAGGTCAGCTGCTCCCGGTCGAGCAGGTAGACGGTCAGGCCCGCCAGGTCCTGTGGTGCCCGTCGGCCGCCGGCCCGGGCGTCCACCGCGACCAGCGCGGCCATGTGCACGGCGAGCGTGAGGCCGAAATCGGCGTGCGTCAGGTCCGGTTGTCCGGACGGCGGATCGAGACCGTACCGGGCGGCGAATCCGTGCAGGGCCGCGTGGAACATCTCCCGTCTCCCGTCCGTCCCGTGCAGCCGCTCCTCGGGGCCGGGCGGTGAGAGCGGCGACAGTTCCTGGGTGGACGTGGACACCTGCTCGTTGGCCAAGGCCGCGCGCAGCGCCGGCCAGGACGTCGTGTCGCGCGCCAGGAGAAGGACGCGGGTCGGCACTCCGGGCTGGTGCAGCAGAGCATTGCTGAACAGCCACGTCAGGCTGGTCAGCGACCATCGGTCGGCGTAGTCGACCACAAGGAGCAGACCGGCCGCGTCCGTCAGGCGCAGATCCTGACTTCCGGGCGGGGGCAGGACGCTGCCCGGCCCCTCCACGGCGGTGACCGCCTTCCAGCCCAGGGACCGCAGCTCGTGGGCGAGTTGATGAGCCAGTCGCGTCTTGCCCTGACCGCCCTGGCCGTGCAGCCAGCGTGCCGCTCGTGGTGGCCCGCCGGTGCACCATGTACGCAGGGAAGCCAACTCGTTCTCGCGGCCGGTGAAGGGGACGACGGCGAAACGGGCGTTGAGCATCCGGCTGGGCTGCTCACGGATCCACTCCGAGTCGGGCTCCTCCGGGGCGCACCAGGTGCGCAGGAGGTAGAGGGGCGTGCCGTCTCCGAAGACGTGGATGTCCGCGCCGATGGCTCCGTAGGCGAACCCACCGGTGGCCGTGACGTGTTGTGCGCTCACGGCTGGAGGTCGGGCCGATCGGCCGGCTGCTGCTGATGGATGACCAGGTTCCCGCCCTGGACCCCGAAGGCCTGGCCGTGGTCCCGGGCGTCGACGTGCTGAACCCAGTTCTGCTGCGTTCGGGGCAGCGTGCTGCTCAGATGCCGGGTCAACTCGCCCAGCTCGTCGACGGCTTCAGGGTGGGCGAGCAGGAACTGCTCCAAGCGCAGTCGCCAGCCCGGCAGCAGACTCCGCCGCGCCGCATCGGAGTCGTCCGCGGCGCTCACCAGCGCGGACTCTTCGTCCAACCGTGCGGCCAGCTGCGCCGGTTCGTCCTCCCGGCCGCGCCCGAACACTCGCACCAGTCCGTCCCGGGCCACCTGCCAGGTGTCCGTGGCCATCGCCCCGACCAGCGCTGTGGAGGCGGCAGCGGCGAGCGCCGCCATCGAGTCGATCATCGGCTTCCCTTCCCCCGTGGTGCCCATGTGCCCCCATGGTGCCACCGGAGCGGCGGACGGGGCAGACTTGAAGAGCTAGCTGCTGCCGTCGGCGTGCAGCGGTGCGCCGTCCAGGGACGTGTCGGTGAGGGTGGTGCGGACCTCGGTGATCATTTCCGTGCGGCTCACGATGGCACAGGTGATCTTGAACAGGAGGAAGCCCGAGCGGTGCGTGCCGGTGACCCTGCCCGAGTTCGTGCAGTGGGTCACGCCTTCCCGGAGCCAGTCGTACAGGCTATGGAGGTCGTCGTCCCTCCAGCCCTTGAGGGCGGCGGCGTGGATGCCGAGGGCGATCTTTTCGGCCAGGTAGTCCGGATCGAGCACGCTCCGGAAGCGAATGGTCAGGCTCTCGAACTCGTGACCCTGGTGGAAGGCCCACCTGGCCTGTAACTCGCTGATCCCCTGAGCGAGGGGCCGGGCGGGGAGGACCCACTCGTACGCGTCCATGTGGGGCGCCGTGTGCTTCAGCCACCGGTCCTGTTCGTCCGGCCGGACCAGCCAGGGAGACGGGACATGGGGAAAGCGCGGCCATTCGACCTCGGGGCAGTCCCAACTCGTCCTCCAGGACCGGACCTTTTCCCGGTTGGCGATGTACTTGGCCCGCAGTTCTCCGGCCTGCCGCCGCTTGCGCCCGCGCAGGTCCATGCGTTCCGGCCCCCCCTCAGCCTTGCCAGGCACTCTCCCCGTGTGCCTTCGGACCCCCAGTGTCCACCGGCTTCAGCTCCAGCCACACCCCGAACCAGGCCACGTACGAGTTGTCCGGCGTGACCTCGCAGCCGTTTCGGCAGATGAACCGGTGGACGCAGTGTCCGATCAGACGCCGAACCGACGAAACGAGGACCGGGACATGAAGAACGTGTGGGGGCGGACCGTGGCGCGCTGTCTGGCCGGGGCGGCCGCGGCGCTGGCGGTGTGCTGGCTCCAGGCTGGGGCCGCGCACGCCGACGAGACCAGCACGGGCTCGCACAACGGTCACCGGTTCGGTCTGGCCAACGTCCACGTCGGCCAGATCGACGACCCGGCGGAGGACGTGCTGGAGCACACGCTGCTGTTCGGCGACGGGTACGCCTGGAACTGAGCGGCAGTTGGACGGGCCGGGGCCCGTACCGCAAGCACGTGCGGTACGGGCCCCGGCCCGTTTTCGTGTCCGGCGGTGGCATAGCGGGAGGCTCCCGCGCGCGTCACAAGGGGTACGGGGGCGGGCAGCGGGTCCGCCCCGCTGGAACGCCCCGTTCATGAAGTCGTACCGGACCGGGTTCCATGTCAGTGGCTTCCGGTCGCCCAAGGACAACACGAAAGGGCGGTGGGAGCCGGTGTTCGTGGAGCGGTGAGCGGGCCCGTTGCTGCCTTCGTCAGGTGGTGGTGAGGGTCCTGAAGAGCGACAGGAGCCCGTTCGTCGTCTGGTCGTCGGCGGGCCGCAGGGGGCTGCGGACCGGGCCGGCGGGGAGGTCCAGGGCGGTGAGGAGCGCCTTCGTCGTCACCGTGCCCGGGAGGCCTGCCGACATGATCGCCTCGATGAGGGGTGTGGCCTCCTGCTGGAGGCGGGCCGCCTGTGCCGTGTCTCCCGCGTCGAACGCGTCCAGGACCGCTCGCAGGCGGGCCGGGATCACGTTCGACACCGTGCTGACGTAGCCGGCCCCGCCCACCGCGTACAGGGCAAGGTTGTGCTCGTCGCAGCCCGCGTAGTACGCCAGGTCCGTGCGGGCCAGCACCTTCTGGGCGGCCAGGAAGTCGTGGGAGCAGTCCTTGACCGCGACGATCCTGGGGTGCGCGGAGAGGCGGAGGATCGTCTCCGGTTCGACTCGGACGCCGGTGCGGTTCGGGATGTCGTAGAGCATGAGCGGGAGCTCGGCGGCGTCGGCGATCTCGCGGAAGTGGGCCTCGATCGCGTCCTGCGGGGGTCTGCTGTAGTACGGCGCCACCACCAACAGGCCGTCCGCGCCCGCCTTTTCCGCCTCCCGGGCCAGGTCGACGGTGTGGCGGGTGTCGGGCGTGCCGATGCCCGCGACGATCGTCGCCCGGCCGGCCACGGCCTCGCGGACGGCTGCGATCAGGGCCGACTTCTCGGCGTCCGTGGTGGTCGGCGACTCGCCCGTCGTGCCGGACAGGACGAGGCCGTCGCAGCCCTGTGCGACCAGGTGGGCGGCGAGGCGTTGAGCGCCGTCGAGGTCCAGTGCGCCGGACGTCGTGAACGGGGTGATCATGGCGCACAGGGCGCGGCCGAAGGGGGGCGTCATGTGAGTCATGTGAGTAGTGTCGGCAGCATGACTGTGTAGCTCTAGTTAATTTTGCTACCTGGTATTCGTAAGGGATGCTTTCCGGTCGTCTCGGGGGGTGCGGGCGGCGTGGCCGGGGTACTCGGGGGTTCCTACTTCGAGAGGAGGCGGAACACCGTGACCGGGACCATCGATCATCGGGCCGTGCACGACGAGCACCACACCGTGGGTGAGCTCGTCTCACAGGCCGCGGAGCAGCTCTCCCGGCTCGTGCGGCAGGAAGTGGCTCTGGCCAAGGAGGAGCTGGCCGAGAAGGGGCGGCGTGCGGGGCGTGGCGGTGGGCTGCTCGGTGCGGCGGGTGCCGTCGCCTACGCCGGGCTGCTCGCGCTGGCCGGGACGGGGGTCGCCGCCCTCTCGCTGGTGCTGCCCGTCTGGGCCGCGGCGCTCATCGTGACGGGGGTGCTGTTCGTGATCGCGGCCGTGCTGGGCGCTGCCGGCCGGGCGCAGTTGCGCCGGGCCACGCCTCCCACGCCTGAGGAGGCTCTCGGCAGTGTCAGGGCGGACGTGGAGGAGATCAGGGAAAGGGCACATCGATGACGGAAGCGACGGGTGGGGCCAAGGGGCCCGATGAGCTGCGGCAGCAGATCGAGCGGACCCGTGGGGAACTCGGGAACACGGTGGAGGAGTTGGCGGGGAAGGCGGATGTGAAGGGGCGCGCGCGTGCGCGGGCGGCCGATCTGCGGGACAAGGCCGGGGCGATGACGGTGCAGTTGCGCAGCAGCGCCGCGCAGGCCGGGCACACGGTGCACGACAAGGCGACGCATGTGACGCAGGCGGGGCCTCGGCCGGTGCGGGATGTCGTTCGGGCCGGGGTGCAGCATCCCAAGCCGGTGCTGGTTGCCGGGGCGGCTGCGGGAGCTGTGGTGGTGACCGTCGGGGTGCTGCGGCGCCGGCAGCAGGCCGCTCACGGGCCTCTCTGGCGTCTCGTGCATCGCTGAGCGGGGTGGGGGTGCCGCGTCGTACGCCTGACGCTGGGTGGTGGGTCGGGGCCGCGCCGGGGG
>NZ_MUKA01000644.1:435-681 GCF_002150735.1 Streptomyces africanus | reverse complement strand
TGCTGGAACAAGGACCGGACGCGGCGGCCGAAGTCGCTCTTTCGGCCGAGGAGTAGCGGTTGAAGGCCACCCGTTCGGCGCATACCAGATGCATACGGGTGGCCGGGGCGCATTCGGGCAACCGTCGGCGACCGCTGCCCGTGGAAGCCTTCTGCGGCCTACTGTTGAGATGTGCGCCTGCCGTGCCCAGCTGCGGTCGGGGCATCTTCGTGCTCGCGGAGCGCGGGGAAGGGTATTCCAACGCGG
>NZ_MUKA01000644.1:0-426 GCF_002150735.1 Streptomyces africanus | reverse complement strand
CCGTGGGACGGGCCGGCCGGCGGGGCGTCCGGGCGCGGAAGTGCGCGCCGTCGGACAGTACACCCCGGACGGGCGTGCCGGCGCGGGGCGCGCCGCCGACGGCCCCGGCGCACAGCCGATCACCGAACAGACCTCCGGACTGGCCGGCGAGGACGCGGACGGCGGACGGCACCACTCCTGGCCCGCGCTGCCCGCGGCCGNNNNCCGGCTGGGCGCTGGCCGTGCTGACCGGCGTCATCGTCGGCCACCTCGTCATGCTGGGCCGCTCCCGCTGGTGGGGCGGCACCGGCTCGGGCGCCGCCCTCACGCTCGCCGTGCTGCTGCTCTACGGCTGGGTTCCGGCCGGCATGGTCAGCCTCACGGTCGTCGTGCTCGTCGGGATAGCCCGCCGCAACCGCTGGCGCCAGGGCGTGCTGCACGGCGCCG
>NZ_MUKA01000114.1 GCF_002150735.1 Streptomyces africanus | reverse complement strand
AGCAGGACCAGCACACCGGTCAGCAGCACGTTCCAGGTGAAGATCGGCATGCGGAACATGGTCATGCCCGGGGCGCGCATGCAGATGATCGTGGTGATGAAGTTGACCGAGCCGAGGATGGTGCCGAAGCCGGAGAAGGCCAGACCCATGATCCACATGTCGGCGCCGATGCCCGGGGAGCGGATCGCGTCCGAGAGCGGGCTGTAGGCGAACCAGCCGAAGTCGGCCGCGCCCTGCGGCGTCAGGAAGCCGCCCACGGCGATGAGCGAGCCGAACAGGTACAGCCAGTAGGCGAACATGTTCAGCCGGGGGAAGGCCACGTCCGGCGCGCCGATCTGCAGCGGCATGATCCAGTTCGCGAAGCCGGCGAACAGCGGCGTCGCGAACATCAGCAGCATGATCGTGCCGTGCATCGTGAACGCCTGGTTGAACTGCTCGTTCGACATGATCTGCAGACCGGGCCGGGCGAGCTCGGCGCGCATGAGCAGCGCCATCACGCCGCCGATGACGAAGAACGCGAACGACGTCGCCAGGTACAGCGTGCCGATCGTCTTGTGGTCCGTCGTCGTCAGCCACTTGACCACGACGCTGCCGCGGTTCTGGCGCCTGACCGGCAGCTCGTCCTCGTAGTGGGACCCTGCTGCCGCGGCACCCTGGGGTTCGTTGAGGATGCTCACAGGTTGTTCGTCTCCCGGTTCTTCTCGTGGCTCGTCTGCGCGATGCCGGCGGGAACGTAACCGGTCTGCTGCTTGTCCACGAGGTCCTTGAGGTGCTGCTCGTAGCGCTCGGGGGAGACGACCTTCACGTTGAACAGCATCCGAGAGTGGTCGACGCCGCAGAGCTCGGCGCACTTGCCCAGGAAGGTGCCCTCCTTGTTGGGGGTCACCTCGAAGGCGTTGGTGTGGCCCGGGATGACGTCCTGCTTCATCAGGAACGGCACCACCCAGAAGGAGTGGATGACGTCACGCGAGGTGAGGACGAAGCGGACGGTCTTGCCCTTGGGCAGCCAGAGCGTGGGACCCGGGTTGTTGGTCTGCGGGTTCCGCGTGCCGGGGGTGCCGCAGTCGTAGACGCCGCCGGCACCTGCCGGGAAGTCCTTCTTGAACCGGTCCGGGATCGCGTTCAGGTCCGGGGACTTCTTGGCGTCCCCGGTGGAACCGGCGACCGGCTCGATGTAGTTGAAGCACCAGCTCCACTGGAAGCCGACCACGTTGACCGTGACGTCGGGCTTCTTCTTGAGGCTGAGCAGCTCGGACTCGTCGCGGGCGGTGAAGTAGAACAGCACCGAGACGATGATGAGCGGGACCACGGTGTACAGCGCCTCGATGGGCATGTTGTACCGGGTCTGCGGAGGAACCTCGACCTTGGTGCGGCTGCGCCGGTGGAAGAAAGCACTCCACAGGATCAGACCCCACACCAGCACGCCAACGGCGAGCGCAGCCGCCCAGGACCCCTGCCACAGGGAGAGGATCCGCGGAGCCTCTTCCGTGGTCGGGGTGGGCATACCAAGGCGGGGGAAGTCTTCCCAGTTGTACGAGCAACCGGTGGCTGTCGCCAAGACCAGGCCCGCGGTCAGTGCCTGCAGCAGCTTCCGCCGCATCGGGCGCCGCGGCGAGCGGTCGGAGCCGTTGGGACTCACGTAGCGCCTTCCCGAGAGTCTCGCCCGCGCGGATCGGCTGCGGCCTGGCCTTCTCGCTGGTCGGTCGCCGCCCTGCGTCGGGCAGGGGTTTGGATGTTTATGCGGACCAAACCCTAGCCGACGCCCTCCGGGGGTTCTCGAGGAGGGGTGCCTACTGAGTCGGGGTGTTCGCTTGATTGGCGGGTGCGGCATTCGTCGTGGCCGTTCGCGCAGTTCCCCGCGCCCCTGGAGGACGTCTCCCTGGTGGGCGTTCTAGCGTTGCAGTGTGGCCTACTTCGATGCTGCTTCCGCTGCTCCGCTTCATCCCGTCGCCCGGCAGGCGCTACTGGCCTCGCTCGACGAGGGGTGGGCGGATCCGGCACGTCTGTACAGGGAGGGACGCCGGGCCCGGATGCTGCTGGACGCGGCCCGGGAGGCTGCCGCCGAGGCCGTGGGGTGCCGGCCGGACGAACTGGTCTTCACCTCGTCCGGAACGCGTGCCGTGCACACGGGGATTGCGGGGGCGCTGTCCGGGCGGGGGCGGGTCGGGCGTCACCTGATCGTGTCGGCGGTCGAACACTCTTCGGTCCTGCATGCGGCGGAGCTCCACGAGTCCGCCGGGGGGACCGTCACGCAGATCGCGGTGGACCGCACCGGGCTGGTGGAGCCTTCGGCGTACGCGGCCGCCCTGCGCGCGGACACGGCGCTGGCCTGTCTGCAGTCCGCGAACCACGAGGTGGGGACGGAGCAGCCCGTCGCGGCCGTGGCCGAGGCGTGCCGGGCGGCGGGCGTGCCGCTGCTGGTGGACGCGGCACAGTCACTCGGGTGGGGGCCGGTGGCGGGCGACTGGTCGCTGCTCACGGCCAGCGCCCACAAGTGGGGCGGGCCGTCGGGGGTCGGACTGCTCGTCGTCCGCAAGGGCGTGCGATTCGCGCCGCAAGGGCCGGTGGACGAGCGGGAATCGGGGCGAGCACCCGGTTTTGAGAACATCCCGGCGATCGTGGCGGCGGCCGCGTCGCTGCGGGCCGTACGGGCCGAGGCCGCCCAGGAGGCCCCGCGGCTGCGGGAGCTGACGGAGCGGATCCGGGTGCGGGTGCCACAGGCGGTGCCGGACGTCGAGGTGGTCGGCGACCCGGTGCGCAGGCTGCCCGGCGTCGTCACCTTCTCCTGTCTCTATGTCGACGGGGAGGCCCTGCTGCACGAGCTGGATCGGGAGGGTTTCTCCGTCTCGTCCGGATCGTCCTGCACGAGCAGCACGCTGACGCCGAGCCATGTGCTCCGGGCGATGGGCGTACTCAGTGAGGGGAATGTACGGGTTTCGCTGCCGGCGGGGACGGCGGAGGAGGAGGTCGAGCGGTTCCTGACCGTCCTCCCCGGGGCCGTGGCGGCGGTGCGGGAGAAGCTGGGGGCGCCGGTTGCCACGCAGGCCGCCCGCGAGGAGGACGTCCTGGTCGTCGACTCCCTCGGCAAGCGCTGCCCGATCCCCGTGATCGAGCTGGCGAAGGTCATCGACGACGTACCGGTGGGCGGCCTGGTCCGGGTGCTGTCGGATGACGAGGCGGCTCGCTTGGACATCCCGGCGTGGTGCGAGATGCGCGGCCAGGAGTACGTGGGCGAGGAACCGGCGGACCGAGGGACGGGGTACTTGGTCCGCCGGGTGAGCTGACCAACTCAGGGGCGCGGGGAACTGCGCGACCAGCCCCCACGCACCCGCACACGAAATGCCCGGCTCTCAGCCCAGGTGCGCCTGCACCTCCGCCGCGGCCTCATCCCCGTACGCCTTGGTGAACCGCTCCATGAAATGCCCGCGCCGCAGCTGGTACTCCTGCGTCCCCACCGTCTCGATGACGAGAGTCGCCAGCATGCAGCCGACCTGCGCGGCACGCTCCAGGGACACGCCCCAGGCGAGCCCCGAGAGGAACCCGGCGCGGAAGGCGTCGCCGACGCCGGTCGGGTCGGCCTTGCGCTCCTCGTCCGGGGTGCCGACCTCGATCGGGTCGTCGCCGGCCCGCTCGATGCGCACGCCCTTCGCGCCGAGGGTGGTCACCCGGTGGCCCACCCTGGAGAGGATCTCCGCGTCGGTCCAGCCGGTCTTGGACTCGATGAGGCCCTTCTCGTACTCGTTGGAGAAGAGGTACGTCGCCCCGTCCAGCAGGATGCGGATCTCCTCGCCGTCCATCCGGGCGATCTGCTGGGAGAAGTCGGCGGCGAACGGGATGTTCCGGGAGCGGCACTCCTCGGTGTGGCGGAGCATGGCCTCCGGGTCGTCCGCGCCGATGGAGACCAGGTCGAGACCGCCGACACGGTCGGCGACGGTCTTCAGCTCGATGAGGCGGGCCTCGCTCATGGCGCCGGTGTAGAAGGAGCCGATCTGGTTGTGGTCGGCGTCGGTGGTGCACACGAAGCGGGCGGTGTGCAGCGTGTCGGAGATGCGGACGGAGTCGGTGTCGACACCGTGCCGGTCGAGCCAGGCCCGGTACTCGTCGAAGTCCGCGCCCGCGGCGCCGACCAGGATCGGGCGGGTGCCGAGCTGTCCCATGCCGAACGCGATGTTCGCGGCGACGCCGCCGCGGCGGACGTCGAGCTTGTCGACCAGGAACGACAGCGAGACCGTGTGCAGCTGGTCCGCTACGAGCTGGTCGGCGAAGCGGCCGGGGAAGGTCATGAGGTGGTCGGTGGCGATGGAGCCGGTGACTGCGATGCGCACGGCGTGGACTCTCCTGAGGGAGGCGGACCTTGACGCTTCACGCTATCGGGTGGGCGGGGCCGCTCTGAAGGCATCGAAACTACCCGATAGTAGATCTTTCTCCGTGAGGTCCGGCGTGCCTACGGTGCGGATATGACGAACCTCAAGGTCCAGGTACCCGTTCCGGTCGATCTCGAAGGCGACCTGGCGTCGCTGCCCGGCGACGGCGCCCGGATGGCTCCCCACTGGGCGGTTCCCGACCGGGTCGCCTCCCGGCCGGTCTCCCCGGCCCTGATCCACGGTGTGACCGTACCCCCGGCGTCGGCGCGGCTGCTCGACTCGATGTCGGACTACGGGGACTGAGCGGCGCACTGAAGGGAACCGTGCGCTCCCCCGCTGCGTCCCATCGCTGTCCCCCGTAAAGGGGAGGCGGGATACGACCCGACAGCGGCCCGTGTCGGACCCGGGCCGGGTCCCATGGGACAGCTGTGCAGCCGAAGGAGCGATGCGGTGAACACCGAGCGACCCGACAACGACGACGACGCCAGGGAAGCGGGCGGCGCCGGATCCGCCGACACCCCGGAGGTCGAGGAGCGGGGTTCGGCAGACACCGCTGAGGCAACCGAGGCCACCGAGGCTTCCGGGACGTCGGGTGATGACGCGCGGGCCGCTGAGGCGCAGACGACGGACGACACGCCGGACGAGGCCGAAGAGACCAGCGCACCGGAAACCGCGGCCGAGAAGAGTGACGCGCCCGAGGGCCGGGACACCGGCACCGACGAAGCCGGCACGCACAGTGCCGACGCCGAGGAAACCGGCCCGGCCCCGGAAGCCCACGAGGAAACACCCCCCGCCCCCGACAGCGACCTGCCCCGCGACGAAGAGCACCTGGTCCGTCCGGGCAGTGGGCGGTCGCGGACGCCCGCGATCATCGCCTCCGTGGCCGCCGCCGTGCTGCTGATCGGCGGTGGCGGAGCCTGGCTCGCGGCCAACGCCTCCGGCGGCTCCGGCGGCGGTGCGACGCCCGGCGCGCCCAGTGGGGACGGCACTCCCCCGCCGCTCGCGCTCGACGGGTACGCGGAATCGACGCCGGGCGGCAACGGCATCGCGCCCGGTGAGCCGAACCCCTACGGCACCACCTACCGGGTCGACGGCCCGCTGCCCGACGGTCCCGGCGAGGCCCCGGTGTACCGGGCGCGGGGCCAGGTCACCAAGGACGACGTGGCCCGGCTGGCGAAGGCCCTCGGGGTCGAGGGGACGCCGGTGGCGCAGGGCGAGGCCTGGAAGGTCGGGGCCGGTCGGGACGGTTCGGGGCCGAGCCTCCAGGTGAACAAGCAGGCGCCGGGCGCCTGGACCTTCAGCCGGTACGCCCCGGGCACCGACGACTGCAAGGGCACCGACGCCTGCACCGCTCCTCGGTCCGGCGGCAGCCCGGTGAGCGAGGCGGAAGCCGAGAAGGCCGCGGCGCCGGTGCTGAAGGCGTTGGGTCAGGATGACGCGAAGCGCGACGCGAGCCAGGTCATGGGCGCCCAGCGGGTGGTGAACGCCGCTCCCGAGGTCGGCGGACTGCCGACGCACGGCTGGACGACCGGGGTGACGGTCGGCTCGGACGGTGAGGTCGTCGGCGGCAGCGGTCAGCTGAAGACGCCGGTGAAGGGGGACACCTACCCCGTGGTCGGCGCCGCGAAGGCGCTGGAGCTGATGGAGAAGCGGCCGGCGGGGGACCACCGCATGGGCATCGGCGGCTGTGCGAGCCCCGTGCCGCTGAAGGACCGGCTGGAGCAGCCCTGCGGGTCGTCGGCGAGCGGCGCTCCCGAGCAGGACGTGGCGACGGTGGAGAGCGCGGTGTTCGGGCTGGCCTCCCACTTCGTGGACGGGCGGCAGGCGCTGGTGCCGTCCTGGCTGTTCGAGGTGACGGCGCCGGGCGCGAAGGACCCGTTCACGGTGACGTACCCGGCGGTCGACCCGAAGTACCTGACCTCCTCGACGCCGAGCGGGCCGAGTGACAAGCCGACGGCGGCTCCCGAGCCTCGTGACGTCAAGGTGGAGGGCTACCGGGCCGAGGGCTCGGAGCTGACCGTGACCTTCGAGGGCGGAGTGTGCTCCGACTACGACGTGAAGGCGAGCGAGAACGGGGACGAGGTGAAGGTCACGGTGACCTCGACCCCGTGGCGGGGCAAGATCTGCATCATGATCGCGAAGCAGTTCCAGAAGACCGTGCAGCTGGACGAGCCGCTCGGCGACCGTGCGGTCGTGGGCTCGGACGGCAAGGGAGTCCCGCTGGCCAAGGAGGGCGCGCGGCTGCCGGCTCCCCCGACGCGGGCGCGGTAGGACGGCACGTAGTACGGCACAGCGCGAAGGCGGCGGTCCCCCTCGGAGGGGGGCCGCCGCCTTCGTCATGTCCGCGACCGCGGGAAGCGGCTCGGCGGGCTCAGCTGCTCGGCGGGCTCAGCTGAAGGAGTCGCCGCAGGCGCAGGAGCCCGTCGCGTTCGGGTTGTCGATCGTGAAACCCTGCTTCTCGATCGTGTCCACGAAGTCGATCGTGGCACCGCCCAGGTAGGGGGCGCTCATACGGTCGGTGACGACCTTCACACCGCCGAAGTCCTTCTCCACGTCACCGTCGAGGGAACGCTCGTCGAAGAAGAGCTGGTAGCGCAGGCCGGAGCAGCCGCCGGGCTGGACGGCGACGCGCAGCGCGAGGTCGTCGCGGCCTTCCTGGTCGAGCAGCGCCTTGACCTTGGACGCGGCGGCGTCGGTCAGGATGATGCCGTCGGTGACGGTGCTGGTCTCGTCCGATACGGACATCTACATCTCTCCCGGGTTGTACGGAGACTGCTTGCCGACGGTTGCAACCGGCGGGGCCGCGGATTCATTCCGGGCCGGGCGCTCGATCTCGGCTCCTCTTCATGCTCGCACACGCGCCCGGAACCGGAAAACGGCTCTTTCCCGGCCTTCCCGGGAATGAACGGCGACTCACCGGGATTCACGTCACACAGACGCTATGGCCATCGTCAAAGTGACGTGAAGCGGTTATGATAAATAGCGTCAATTCGACGAAAAGTCGCGGAACAGAAAGGGTGCGTGTCGTGACCACCGCCCAAACCCAGGAGCTCGACGTACAGCCGACGCCCCTCGCCCTGCTGCTCCTCGGCCGTGAGGCCGACCCCAGGAGCGAGCGCGGCGTGGAGTGTCCCGGCGACCTGCCCTCGCCGTCCGACCCGGACCTGGTGGAGCGCGCCCGCAAGGCGAAGGAGAAGCTCGGGGACAAGGTCTTCGTGCTCGGCCACCACTACCAGCGCGACGAGGTCATCCAGTTCGCCGACGTCACGGGGGACTCCTTCAAGCTGGCCCGGGACGCGGCGGCGCGTCCGGAGGCCGAGTACATCGTGTTCTGCGGTGTGCACTTCATGGCGGAGTCCGCGGACATCCTGACGTCCGACGACCAGAAGGTCGTCCTGCCCGACCTCGCCGCCGGCTGCTCGATGGCCGACATGGCGACGGCCGAGCAGGTCGCCGAGTGCTGGGACGTGCTGACCGAGGCCGGCATAGCCGAGCAGGTCGTGCCCGTCTCGTACATGAACTCGTCCGCCGACATCAAGGCGTTCACGGGCAAGCACGGCGGCACCATCTGCACCTCCTCGAACGCCAAGCGGGCCCTGGACTGGGCCTTCGAGCAGGGTGAGAAGGTGCTCTTCCTGCCCGACCAGCACCTGGGCCGGAACACGGCCGTGCGGGACATGGGCATGTCCCTGGAGGACTGCGTCGTCTACAACCCGCACAAGCCGAACGGCGGCCTGACCGCCGACGAGCTGCGCGCCGCGAAGATGATCCTGTGGCGCGGCCACTGCTCGGTGCACGGCCGCTTCAGCCTGGACTCGGTGAACGACGTGCGCGAGCGCATCCCGGGCGTGAACGTCCTGGTCCACCCCGAGTGCAAGCACGAGGTCGTGGCCGCGGCGGACTACGTCGGCTCGACGGAGTACATCATCAAGGCCCTGGAGGCCGCCCCGGCCGGCTCCAAGTGGGCCATCGGCACGGAACTGAACCTGGTCCGCCGCCTGGCGAACCGTTTCGCGCCGGAGGGCAAGGAGATCGTCTTCCTCGACAAGACGGTCTGCTTCTGCTCGACCATGAACCGCATCGACCTCCCCCACCTGGTCTGGACCCTGGAGTCGCTGGCCGAGGGCAACCTGGTCAACCGCATCGAGGTCGACAAGGAGACCGAGGCGTTCGCGAAGCTGGCGCTGGAGCGGATGCTGGCGCTGCCGTAACGGCCGTTCCGCACGGCGAAGGCCCCACCCGGTGTCCGGGTGGGGCCTTGTGTGTCGGTGCCTTGCGTGCCGTACGAGGGTCAGACCTGCGCCGGCTCCGGCTCCTCGGCCGACTCCGTGCGCTGGCCCGGAAGCCCCTTCTTCGCCGCCCGCTTCTTCGCCCGGCGCTCCTTGCGGAGTTCGAGCATCGCGTACAGCGTGGGCACCAGCAGCAGGGTCAGCAGGGTCGACGTCACCAGGCCGCCGATCACGACCACGGCCAGCGGCTGGGCGATGAAGCCGCCCTCGCCGGTGATGCCGAGGGCCATCGGGAGCAGGGCGAAGATCGTCGCCAGGGCCGTCATGAGGATCGGGCGCAGACGGTGCCGGCCGCCCTCGATCACGGCTTCGACGACGCCGTAGCCCTGCTTGCGGTACTGGTTGATCAGGTCGATCAGCACGATCGCGTTCGTCACCACGATGCCGATCAGCATCAGCATGCCGATCATCGCGGGGACACCCATCGGCGTGCCGGTGGCCACCAGCAGGCCGATCGCGCCGGTGGCCGCGAACGGGATGGAGACGAGCAGGATCAGCGGCTGGACCAGGGACCGGAAGGTGCCCACCAGCAGCATGAAGACGATCGCGATGGCCGCCAGCATCGCCAGGCCCAGGTTGGCGAACGCCTCGTCCTGGTCCTCGGAGACACCGCCGATCGACGCGGTGGCGCCGTCGGGGAGCTTCAGCGCGTTGATCTTCGACTGGAGCTTGGTGCTCACCGCGCCCGTGTTGTCGCCGGTCGGCTTCGCGGTGATGGTGGCGGCGCGCTGGCCGTCGATACGGGTCATCGACACCGGGCCGTCGACCAGCTTCACCGTCGCGATGTCGCCGAGCTTCACCGGGCCCAGGCGCAGGTCGCGGAGCTGCTTCAGCGTCGTCGCGGGCTTGGCCGAGCGGATGACGACGTCGCGCTCGGTGTCGTCCAGGACGGCCTTGGCGGCCGGGGTACCGCGAACGGCCTGGGCGACGGCGGCGCCGAGGGTCTGGTCGTTGAAACCGGCCGCGGCCGCCTTGTCGTTGGCCTTCACCGAGATGCGGGGCACGCTGGTCGCCAGGTCGCTGGAGACGTCCGTGACGTCGTCGAGCGAGGCGACCGTCTTGCGGACCTCCTCGGACGCCGTGCGCAGGACGTCGGCGTCGGCGGCCTTCACGACCACGCTGAGGTCCTGGGCGCCGAAGCCGTCACCGGCGGAGATGGTGGTCGTACCGATGCCCTTCAGCCCGGCCAGACCCTTCTCGATGCTGTCCTGGACGTCCTCGTACGACGCCGAATCGTCCAGCATCACCTGGTACGAGGCCTGGTTGGTGTCCGTACCGCCGCCGAAGGCCGCCATGAAGCCGGACGAGCCGACCGTGACCTGGTAGTCCTTCACGCCCTTGGTGCCGTCGAGGAGCCGCTCGACCTTCTTGGCCTGGGCGTTCGTCGCCTCCAGGCTGGTGCCGGGCTTCAGCTCCTGCTTGACGGTGAGGACCTCGACCTCGCCCTGGTCGAAGAAGTTCGTCTTCAGCAGCGGCGCCATGCCGAACGTGCCGACCAGGACGACGATCGCGAGGGCCACGCTGGTGAGCCGGCGGCGGGTCGCGAAGCGCAGGACCGGGACGTAGATGCGCTGCAGGCGGCTCCTGGCCTCCTTCTCCTCGGCGAGCCGGCGGGCCTCGTCCGCGTCCTCGGGCGTGCCCTTCGGGGGCCGCAGGAACCAGTACGACAGGACCGGCACGACCGTCAGGGAGACGAGCAGGGAGGCCAGCAGCGCGGCCGTGACGGTCAGGCTGAAGGAGCCGAACAGCTCGCCCACCATGCCGCCGACCAGGCCGATCGGCAGGAACACCGCGACGGTGGTGAGCGTCGAGGACGTCACCGCGCCCGCGACCTCGCGCACGGCGCTGAGGATGGCGGAGTGGCGCTCCTCGCCGTAGCCGAGGTGCCGCTTGATGTTCTCCAGGACCACGATCGAGTCGTCGACGACCCGGCCGATGGCGATGGTCAGCGCGCCCAGCGTGAGGACGTTCAGCGACAGGTCGCGGGTCCACAGCACGATCAGGGCGAGGACCACGGACAGCGGGATGGACACCGCGGTCACCAGGGTCGAGCGGATCGAGGCCAGGAAGACCAGGATCACCAGGACCGCGAAGAGCAGTCCGAGCGCGCCCTCGGTGGTGAGGCCCTTGATGGACTTCGACACGGCAGGGCCCTGGTCGCTGACGACCGTGAGGGTCGCCCCGGAGCCGAGGTCCTTGCGCAGGTCGGGGAGCTTGTCCTGGACGGCGTCGGAGATCGCGACCGCGCTGCCGTCGCGATCCATGGTGACGGTGACGGCGAGGCTGGGCTTGCCGTCCGTGCGGGTGATGGAGTCGGCCGGGGCCTCCTGCTGCTTCACCGTGGCGACGTCGCCGAGGCGCACCGGCTCGCCCTTGCCGGGCTCGCCCGTGACCATCAGGTCCTGGATCTGCCGCAGCGAGGTGAAGCCGCCGCCGACCTGGACCGTGCGGTTGGCGCCGCCCTCGTCGAAGGAGCCGGCCGGGACGGTCGCGCCGCCCGCCTGGAGCGCCTGGGCGACGGACTGCGAGGTGAGGCCCGCCTTCGCGAGCTTCGCCTCGTCGGGCGTGACGGAGACCTGAACGTCCCGTACACCGTCGACGGTGACCTGGCCGACGCCGTCGATGCTCTTCAGGTCCGGCACGACGGTCTTGTCGAGCTGGTCGGCCAGGGCCTGCTGGTCCCGGCCCGAGGTGACGGCGAGGACGACGGTCGGGATGTCGTCCGTGGAACCGGCGACGACCTGCGGGTCCACGTCGTCCGGGAGCTGGACGCGGGCCCGGTTGACGGCCTGCTGGACGTCGGCGACGAGCTGCTCGGTGCCGTTGCCGTAGTCGAAGGACGCCATGATCACGGCGTTGCCCTCGGTGGCGGTGGAGGTCACGCCGCTGATGCCGTCGACGGCTTCGAGGCTGTCCTCGATGGGCTCGACGACCTGCTTCTCGACCACGTCCGGGGACGCGCCCTGGTAGGGCGCCAGCACGGACACCATGGGCAGTTCGATGGTGGGCAGCAGCTGCTGCTTGAGCTGGGGTATCGCGATCGCCCCGAAGACGAGCGCGATGATCGACATCAGCCCTATCAGGGCCCGTTGCGCGAGGCTGAATCTCGACAGCCAGGACATGGGTCAGGGTCTCTCTTCTGTTTAGCGGCAGAAGCGGCAGGGGGCGCGCAGATGAGCGCCCGCCCTTACACCCTGAGCCATCGGCGGGGCCCGATCCGTAGGCCCCAGGTCCCGTTCCTTATGCGGCGCATACTCCGGCCGCAGTACGCCCGGGTAGAGCTCACTCCACCCTTGGACGGACCAGGCCGGATTCGTACGCGATGACGACGAGCTGGGCCCGGTCCCGGGCGCCGAGCTTGGCCATGGCCCGGTTGACGTGGGTCTTCACCGTCAGCGGGCTGACCTCCAGCCGCTCGGCGATCTCGTCGTTGGAGTGGCCGCCCGCGACCTGGACCAGCACCTCGCGCTCCCGGACGGTGAGCGAGTCGAGCCGCTCGCCCCGGGCCGGGTCGCGGTCGTCGTCGGCCGGGTCCTCCTGGGCGAGGAAGCGGGAGATCAGACCGGTGGTGGCCGCCGGGGACAACAGGGCCTGGCCGCCGGCCGCGATCCGGATGGCGTTCAGCAGTTCCTCGGGCTCGGAGCCCTTGCCGAGGAAGCCGGAGGCACCGGCGCGCAGTGACTGCACGACGTAGTCGTCGACCTCGAACGTCGTCAGGATGACCACCCGGACGCCGGCGAGGTCGGGGTCGGCACTGATCATGCGGGTCGCCGCCAAACCGTCGGTGCCCGGCATCCGGATGTCCATGAGGACGACGTCGGCGCGCTGCTCCTTCGTCATCCGCACCGCCTCCAGGCCGTCGGACGCCTCACCCACCACCTCCATGTCGGGCTCGGAGTCGACGAGTACGCGAAAGGCGCTGCGGAGCAGCGCCTGGTCGTCGGCGAGCAGGACACGGATCGTCATGCGGGGTCCTCCCCGGGTGTGCGGTTCTTGACCGGCAGGATCGCATGGACGCGGAAACCGCCGCCGTAGCGGGGACCGGTGGTGAGGGTGCCGCGCAGGGCGGTGACGCGTTCGCGCATGCCGAGCAGCCCGTGCCCGCCGCCGTTGTCGTCCCGGGTCTCGTTCTCGCCGGTGCCGTCGTCGAGGACGGTGATCTCGATGTTCGGTCCGACCCGTACGACGCTGACCTCGGCCTTGGCCTGTGTCCCGGCGTGCTTCTGCACGTTGGTGAGGGCCTCCTGGATGATCCGGTAGGCGGCCAGGTCGACGGCCGCGGGGAGGGTGGTGCCCTGGTCGGCGCGGGCGACCTCGATGTGCAGGCCGGCGTTGCGGAAGGTGCCGGTGAGTTCGTCGAGGCGGTCCAGGCCGGGGGCGGGTTCGGTGGGGGCCTCGGGGTCGCCGGACTGTCTGAGCAGGCCGACGGTGGCGCGGAGCTCGTTGAGCGCGGAGCGGCTGGCCTCGCGGACGTGGGCGAGGGCCTCCTTGGCCTGGTCGGGGCGCTTGTCCATGACGTGCGCGGCGACTCCGGCCTGGACGTTGACCAGGGCGATGTGGTGGGCGACGACGTCGTG
>NZ_MUKA01000643.1 GCF_002150735.1 Streptomyces africanus | reverse complement strand
GGTGGGGTGGGTGCGCAACCCGGCGCCGCGGGGTGCCGCTGCGCCCACCCGTGCCGCCCCAGCGGCACGACTGCCCGCAGCTAGGGCGGCCACGACTGCCCGCAGCTGGGCGGCTCGATCAGCCAACCCAGCCCGTCCGGCGATTGAGGACGAGGCCGTTCAGGCCGATCGGGGGTCCAGGGGGCGGAGCCCCCTGGGGCGGTGGGACAACGCCGGGGGCCTCGGACACGCCGGGTACCTCACCTCACCCCCCGGCTGAACCTAACGGAGTGAGCTGGCGCACACCTGCCGTAGAGTTGAGGCCGGTCGATACATGACCGTGACAGATCGGAAGGGCAGCACGCGTGACCGTCGACGACTCGGGTTCCGGCGAGGACGCGCAGGGCGCCGACTCCGGCGAGGATCCGCTCGCCCTGCGCCTCGAAGGGCTCATCCTGGGTGCCGAGCGCCGCTACACCCCGTTCCAGGCGGCCCGCAGCGCCGGCGTCTCCATGGAACTGGCCTCCCGCTTCTGGCGGGCCATGGGCTTCGCCGACATCGGGCAGGCCAAGGCCCTCACCGAGGCGGACGTCCTGGCGCTGCGGCGTCTGGCCGGTCTCGTCGAGGCGGGGCTGCTGAGCGAGGCGATGGCCGTCCAGGTGGCCCGGTCCACCGGGCAGACCACCGCACGGCTCGCCGAATGGCAGATCGACTCCTTCCTGGAGGGACTGACCGAGCCGCCCGAGCCGGGCATGACGCGCACCGAGGTGACGTACCCGATCGTCGAGCTGCTCCTGCCCGAGCTGGAGGAGTTCCTGGTCTACGTCTGGCGGCGGCAGCTCGCCGCCTCGGCCGGACGGGTCGTGCAGGCCGCCGACGACGAGGAGATGGTGGACCGGCGGCTCGCGGTCGGCTTCGCCGATCTGGTCGGGTTCACGCGGCTGACCCGCCGGATGGAGGAGGAGGAGCTCGGCGAGCTGGTCGAGGCCTTCGAGACCACCGCCGCCGACCTGGTCGCCGCGAACGGCGGCCGGCTGATCAAGACCCTCGGCGACGAGGTGCTGTACGCCGCCGACGACGCGGGCACGGCCGCCGAGATCGCCCTGCGGCTGATCGAGACCATGGCGCACGACGAGACGATGCCGGAGCTGCGCGTCGGCATGGCGTTCGGGACGGTGACCACCCGTATGGGGGATGTGTTCGGTACGACCGTGAATCTGGCCTCCCGGCTCACCTCGATAGCTCCGAAGGACGCCGTACTCGTCGACACCGCGTTCGCCGAGGAGCTGATCCGCACGCAGGACGCCCCCTCCTCTGAGGCGGAGGCGGCCGAGGAGGCCGCAGCGGCGGAGAAGGAGGGCGAGGAGCCGCCGACGTACCGGTTCGCGTTGCAGCCGATGTGGCAGCGGCCGGTGCGTGGGCTGGGCGTCGTGGAGCCGTGGCTGCTCACGCGGCGGGACATCGGCTGACGAGGCCGACGCGGCCGGCCGGAGGGCGCTCAGTCCAGCGGATCCACGCACACGCCGATGACCGGCACGCACAGGTCCGGGTCCTGCGGCTTCTTCGGCTTCTTCGGCTTCTCGGGTTCGGGTGCCGGGGCGGGGGCGGCCCGGCTCGGTGG
>NZ_MUKA01000642.1 GCF_002150735.1 Streptomyces africanus | reverse complement strand
CCCGGCGTGCTGGCGAGGCGCTGCCGCGCCCCTCCCCGCCGGCCGGCTTCTCGAGGGACGTGAGGGTCGACTGCCCTGGGCCCCCGCTTTCCCCGGGCCGCTCGCTCGCTTCTCTCCCGTGCTGGAGCGGCCTGGGTCAAGGGTGGCCCGGAGGGCCATCGCCGAAGGCGACGCGAAGCGCCCTTGAGGCAGGCCGTGGAAGCACGACACTGGCAAAGAAGCGGGCGGCCCCGACAGTTACTTCGTGACGTACGTGAGGAATGAGGCCCAGGGGCTTGCGCCGAACACGAGTATCGGGCCGTCGGGCTGCTTGCTGTCGCGGACGGGGACGGTGTCGGGGTGGCCGTCTGCGACCTCCAGGCAGTTCGTTCCGCCCCCGTCGCTGTAGGACGACTTGCGCCACATGGCGGTGGTGAGGTCAGGGGCTCGGTTCATTCTCTGCACTCCTCCAGAAGGCGCTTGATGAACGCCGTCGACTCCACGGGAGTCAGCGCCGCGTCCCTGACGCGATCGTAGGACAAGCGGAAGTGCAGAACCTTGTCCGGATCCTGGATCAGTGCACCAAAACCGTTGCCCTCCGTCCAGGCAACCGGGTCACCGACGCGCTGCCAGAAGAGCCAGAGGTGGCTGTCCATGAGGTCGTGCACCCCGACCGCGAAGGGCAGTACCTGGATCGCGACGTTCGGCAACTCGGCCGCATCCAGCAGGTGCGACAACTGCTCCGCCCACACCTTCGCATCAGGAACGGGCCGCCGCAGAGCCGCCTCGTCCAGGATCACTCGTACGTCCGGCGCCGACTCGCGGAAGAGCAACTCCTGCCGCCCCATCCGCGCAGCCACCTGTTCCTCGACTTCCTCGCTGTTGCCTGCTGTTGTCTGGGCGCCAGACAACCCTGACAACACCGCACGGGCGTAGTCCTCGGTCTGCAACAGACCCGGCACGCGCAGCTGGAACATCCACATGATCTCGGCCGTGGCCTCAAGGTCCATGAACGCCTTGTACTTGTCCTTGATGACTTCGCGGCGCGCGTCCCGCCACTCACGAACCAGCAGGTCACCGGACCCGTAGTAACTGTCCAGGTCCTCCATGACCGCCCGCTTGGAGAGCCGTTCCCCCTTCTCCAGGCGGCTCAAGTAGCTCTTGTCGTACCCCGTGTCCTCGGACAACTGCCCGAGCGACTTGCCCGCCTGCTCACGCAGGAACCTCAGCGTCCGGCCGAGCGCAGCCCGCCCCGACTCCCGCTCCCCGTCAACCACTTCGCCCACGTCACCCCTCACCGTTGCCTGGAGCGCCAGGCAACACCTGGCCCCTTCCGCCGCGTACGCGCGACCAGTGACGATAAAGCCACGAACGGTAATCACCGCTCGTCAAACCCTGCCTGCCCTGCCCTGAGAAGGGACACTTCCGTGCGCCTGCGTACCGCTGAACTCTGCGAGTCGGTCCTGCTCTTCCTCGTGCGGATCCTGCTGCCCGCCCGGGGGCGTCACCGAGCCACGTCGGCCCCACCCCCGCCGACACGCAGTGCCCTCCCTCTCCCCATCGCCGCCGAGGAGCCCCTGCTGATGGACACCCCGCTCGTACGGCCGTACCTCCACGCCACGGAGGTCTTCGCATGAGGCTGCTCCCCTGGACCGGCACCGACGGCAAGCCCTGTTACCTCAGCACCGACGACCCGGACAGCCTCCTCTCGCGGCTCGCCGACGACATCGAGGCCGCTCAGCTCGCCTCCGCCGAACAGGTCCAGGCCGGCGCCGAGGCCGTACTGCGCGACGCCAAGGCCGGTGAACGCGCCCTGCGTTTCGCGTTGGTCAGGGCCCTGGAGTCGCTGGGAGACGTGCTGCGTGTCGCGGTCAGCCGGGGCGAGCGCATCCCCGAGCACGAGGTGTGACAGGTCAGTGGAAGCCGAGCATCCCGGGGGAGTCGATGTCCACCGTGACGACTCCCGGCGGATAGGCATCCTCTCGGTCCGTCAGCAGGATCGACATCCCCGTGAACTCGGCCCGGGGCAGCGCACAGTACAGGGCGTGGCACCTGTCCGAGCCGCCGTAGCCGTCCCTGACCATCGTTCCGACGGTGACCGCGGAAACCGTCGTGAGGTCGTCGACGACGACCGACGAGAAGGCGAGCACCCGCCCCGCCGCGCCCTCGTCCTCCGACTCGGCCTGCATGAGGCAGAGCGCGGGAATCCGGAGGAAGTCACCCGGGGTGCGCGCCATGTTCCCGGCGAGGAGGTTCAGCGTCTTGTGGCCGTCGGCCAGCGCCCGGGTGGCACCGGTGTCGAGAATGATCACGCGTCCGCACCCCGGGCCGCGCGAGCCTTCTCAGCGGCGATCTTGTAGATGTTGCCGAGTACGTCGGGCGCCTTCTCGAACTCCTCGTCACTGATGTCGACACCGATCACGTCACGGACGACCTGCCGGTCAGCCGCAACGCGCTCCGCCAGCTGCGCCGCCGTCGGCTGCTCCGAAGCCAACTGCTCCACAAGCTGCCCCAGAGTCACCCCACGCTCTTTGGCCACCTGCGCGAGATGGTCTCGGGCCTGGCGGGACACCTGGATGGTCGTGTTGTCTGCCATGGTCACACTGTAGCCGCACCACAGCGCCATGCACCCCGGCCACCGCCCCCCTTCACACGATCGTGTTCAGACCCGGCAACCTTTCCACC
>NZ_MUKA01000113.1 GCF_002150735.1 Streptomyces africanus | reverse complement strand
AAGGGCCTGGGAGGTGCCCGCAGGCGGCACGGGTGGGCGCAGCGGCACCCCGCTCCGCCGGGCTGCGCACCCACCCGCCCCGGGCACGAACCCGGTGCACTACTCAACGGACGTCCCCCGCAACGCCGCCACTTCCCCCCGCAACGCCCGAACCTCCTCCGTCAGCTCCCGTATCGCCTCCGTCTGCCGCCGCTCCTCCGCATCGTCCTTCTCGAACCGCGCGATGAACCAGGCCGCGATGTTCGCCGTCACCACACCCAGCAGGGCGATCCCGGACAGCATCAGCCCGACCGCCAGCATCCGCCCCAGCCCGGTCGTCGGCGCATGATCCCCGTACCCCACGGTCGTCATCGTCGTGAACGACCACCACACCGCATCACCCAGCGTCCGGATGTTCCCGCCCGGCGCGTCCCGCTCCACCGACAGCACCGCCAGCGACCCGAACATCAGCAGCCCGACCACCGCACCCACGACATACGTCGTGAGTCTTATCTGCGAGGCCATCCGCGCCCGCTGCCCGACCAGCAGCAGCGTCGACACCATCCGCAGCAACCGCATCGGCTGAAACATCGGCAGCAACACCGCGCCCAGGTCGAGCCAGTGCGTCCGTACGAACACCAGCCGCTGCTCGGCGAGCGCGAGCCGGATGCCGTAGTCGAGCGCGAACGCGCCCCACACCACCCACTCGACCGCCGTGCACACCTCCACCACGTCCCGGCTCGCGTCGGGCCGGACGATCGGCACCGCGTAGGCGACGGCGAAGGCCAGGGCCAGGCCGAACAACGGCCGCTGCGTGTGCTGTTCCCAACGGAGTCGGGTCGACTTCTGCTGCATGGCCGAATCGTAGAAAAGGTGAAGGGGTGGTGTGCCCACGGTGTACCCGTGAGGCTCACCACCCCTTGACAGGGTCTGGCGCGTTATGCGTCGCCGCCCGCGACCCCCGGGTCGGCCGCCGACACGTCGAGCAGCTGATACCGGTCGATGGCCTGCTTGAGCACCGACCGGTCGACCTTGCCCTCACGGGCCAGCTCGGTCAGCACCCCCACCACGATCGACTGCGCGTCGATGTGGAAGAAGCGGCGGGCCGCGCCCCGCGTGTCCGCGAAGCCGAAACCGTCCGCGCCGAGCGACTGGTACGTCTGCGGGACCCAGCGCGCGATCTGGTCCGGGACCGACCGCATCCAGTCGGACACGGCCACGACCGGACCCTCCGCGCCCGCCAGCTTCCGCGTCACGTACGGCACCCGCTGCTCCTCCTCGGGGTGCAGCAGGTTGTGCTCCTCGCAGGCCACGGCCTCGCGCCGCAGCTCGTTCCAGGAGGTCGCCGACCAGACGTCGGCCTTGACGTTCCACTCCTCGGCGAGGATCTTCTGCGCCTCGACCGCCCACGGCACCGCGACACCCGACGCCATGATCTGCGCCGGGATCGAGCCGCCCGTGCCCTCGCTGAAGCGGTAGACGCCCTTGAGGATGCCCTCGACGTCCACGTTCTCGGGCTCGGCCGGGTGCTGGATCGGCTCGTTGTAGACGGTCAGGTAGTAGAAGACGTCCTCGCCGTGCGGGTGCTCCTCGGAGCCGCCGTACATGCGGCGCAGGCCGTCCTTGACGATGTGCGCGATCTCGAAGCCGAACGCCGGGTCGTACGCCACGCAGCCGGGGTTCGTGGAGGCCAGCAGCTGGGAGTGGCCGTCGGCGTGCTGGAGGCCCTCACCGGTCAGGGTCGTCCGGCCGGCGGTCGCGCCCAAGACGAAACCGCGGGCCAGCTGGTCGGACATCTGCCAGAACTGGTCGCCGGTGCGCTGGAAACCGAACATCGAGTAGAAGACGTAGACCGGGATCAGCGGCTCGCCGTGCGTCGCGTAGGCCGAGCCGGCGGCGATCAGGGATGCCGTGCAGCCCGCCTCCGAGATGCCGTCGTGCAGCATCTGGCCGTTCGGCGCCTCCTTGTAGGCGAGCAGCAGATCACGGTCGACCGACTCGTACTGCTGGCCGAGCGGGTTGTAGATCTTCGCGCTCGGGAAGAACGAGTCCATGCCGAACGTGCGGTACTCGTCGGGCGCGATCAGCACGAACCGCTTGCCGATCTCCTTGTCCCGCATGAGGTCCTTGAGGAGCCGGACGAACGCCATCGTCGTCGCGATGGACTGCTGGCCCGAGCCCTTCTTCACGGTCGCATACGTCTTGTCCTCGGGCAGCGGCAGCGGCTTGGACCGCACGACACGCGTCGGGACGTAACCGCCGCAGCCCTTGCGGCGGTCGTGCATGTACTGGATCTCCTCCGAGTCCCGGCCCGGGTGGTAGTACGGCGGGGCGCCGGACTCCAGCTCCTTGTCCGAGATCGGCAGGTGCAGGCGGTCGCGGAAGCGCTTGAGGTCGTCGACCGTCAGCTTCTTCATCTGGTGCGTGGCGTTGCGGCCCTCGAAGTTCGGGCCGAGCGTCCAGCCCTTGATCGTCTTGGCGAGGATCACCGTCGGCTGGCCCTTGTGCTCCACGGCCGCCTTGTACGCCGCGAAGATCTTCCGGTGGTCGTGACCGCCGCGCCCCAGGTGCAGGATCTGGTCGTCGGTCATGCCCTCGACCATCGCGCGCAGGCGGTGGTCGTCGCCGAAGAAGTGGTCGCGGATGTACGCGCCGGTCTCCGTGGCGTACGTCTGGAACTGCCCGTCCGGCGTGGTGTTCATCTTGTTGACCAGCACGCCGTCGCGGTCCTGGGCGAGCAGCGGGTCCCAGGTGCGGTCCCAGACCAGCTTGATCACGTTCCAGCCGGCGCCGCGGAAGATCGACTCCAGCTCCTGGATGATCTTGCCGTTGCCGCGCACCGGGCCGTCGAGGCGCTGCAGGTTGCAGTTGACGACGAACGTGAGGTTGTCCAGGCCCTCGCGGGCGGCGATGGACAGCTGGCCCAGCGACTCCGGCTCGTCCATCTCGCCGTCGCCGAGGAACGCCCACACGTGCGACTTCGAGGTGTCGGCGATCCCGCGCGCGTGCATGTAGCGGTTCATCCGCGCCTGGTAGATCGCGCCGATCGGGCCGAGGCCCATCGAGACCGTCGGGAACTCCCAGAAGTCCGGCATGAGCCGCGGATGCGGGTAGGACGACAGGCCGTACGGCGCCTTCGACTTCTCCTGGCGGAAGCCGTCCAGGTGCTGCTCGCTGAGCCGGTCCAGCAGGAAGGCGCGGGCGTAGATGCCCGGCGAGGCGTGCCCCTGGAAGAAGACCTGGTCGCCGCCGTCGCCCTCGTCCTTGCCGCGGAAGAAGTGGTTGAAGCCGACGTCGTAGAGGGAGGCGGAGGACGCGAACGTGGCGATGTGGCCGCCCACGCCGATGCCGGGGCGCTGGGCCCGGGAGACCATCACCGCCGCGTTCCACCGGGTCGCGTTGAGGATCTTCCGCTCGATCTCCTCGTTGCCCGGGAAGAACGGCTCGCTCTTGGTGGGGATGGTGTTGACGTAGTCCGTGCTGCGCATCTCCGGCACGGCCACGCGCTTCTCGCGGGCCCGCTCGATCAGCCGCAGCATCAGATAACGGGCGCGCTCCCGGCCGCGCTCGTCGACGGCGGCATCGAGGGAGTCGAGCCACTCCTGCGTCTCTTCGGGATCGAAGTCAGGAACCTGACTCGGAAGGCCGCCAATGATGATCGGGTTGCGATCGGATGCGGAAGCCACGCTGTTCCTTACCTGTCAGAGGGCCTGCGAGGGCCGCTGTTTCGCTGTCGTCGCCGGGCGTTGTCGCTTGGGCCGCGCCGCTCCCCATGGTCCACCTCGGGGCCGTAAACGTCATCTCTACCCATCGGTAACCCGGGCGTGGGACCAGCTCCGTGACGTATGGGGTGAATACCTTCGAGTCTCGTACCCCCAGACGATTCCCAAACGCCCAAACAGGGCAGAAAGGTGTGGTGTGCGTCACCTCGGGCCATGATGGTGTGCCTGGAGTTGCGGTGACACCGCCAGGATCGTCACCGTTTCGGCGGTCTGAACGGCCGGGTACTTGCGCGATCCGCCCCGCCCGTGTGGACTACGGCCAATGCTTCGCGCACGCGCGTGGCTGAGATTCCCCCGAGCTCACAGGAGCAGGGGGTACCGACATCCCAAGAAATGATCAGGAGGCAACCCGTGAGCGCGACCGCGGACCACGCGGAGGAGCGGACGAACCCTGCCGCCAGGCTGGGGTTCCAGCCCGGGCAGGTGGTCCAGGAGATCGGCTACGACGACGACGTGGACCAGGAACTCCGCGAGGCCATTGAAGGCATCGTCGAGGGCGACCTGGTGGACGAGGACTACGACGACGTGGCCGACGCCGTTGTGCTGTGGTTCCGTGACGACGACGGCGACCTGACGGATGCGCTGGTCGATGCCACCACGTACATCGAAGAGGGCGGCGCGATCCTGCTCCTCACGCCGAAGACCGGCCGTTCGGGCTATGTGGAGCCGAGCGACATCTCGGAAGCCGCCACCACGGCGGGTCTGACGGCGTCCAAGAGCGTCAGCGTCGGCAAGGACTGGAGCGGCAGCCGGCTGGCGACGCCCAAAGCCGCCAAGTCGAAGCGTTAGCCGTACGGCACGTCCACACGTCAGCCGTACGGACGGGGCGGGCCGGCATCGTCGGCCCGCCCACCGGTCTGCGCCGGTCCCTGCGTAGGGTGGGGCCCATTCGAGAAGCCCCACGAAGGGACACCCACAACGATGGCGATCCAGGTCGGCGAGAAGGCCCCCGACTTCGAGCTCAAGGACAACCACGGCGCGAGCGTGAAGCTGTCCGACTTCCGCGGTCGGAAGAACGTGGTGCTGCTCTTCTACCCCTTCGCCTTCACCGGCGTGTGCACGGGCGAGCTGTGCGAGCTGCGGGACAACCTGCCGCAGTTCTCCGACCGCGACACCCAGCTGCTCGCCGTCTCCAACGACTCCATCCACACCCTGCGCGTCTTCGCCGAGCAGGAGGGCCTGGAGTACCCCCTGCTGTCGGACTTCTGGCCGCACGGCAACGTCTCGCGCGCCTACGGCGTCTTCGACGAGGACAAGGGCTGCGCCGTGCGCGGCACCTTCGTCATCGACAAGGAGGGCGTCGTGCGCTGGACGGTCGTCAACGGCCTGCCGGACGCGCGCGACCTGAACGACTACGTGAAGGCGCTCGACACCCTGTGACGCCGGTCGGGCGTCATGCGCTCGACACCCGCTGATTTGTCGGCTTCAGGGCCTGCGTGGGGCGGGAACCCGTCACTAGGATCGATTCGTTGATCCGACATCCGAGCACAACGGGGCATCCCGCCCCCGGACACCAATGGAGGACTCGTGGGAGTCAGCCTCAGCAAGGGCGGCAACGTATCGCTGACCAAGGAGGCGCCGGGCCTGACCGCGGTCATCGTCGGTCTGGGGTGGGACGTCCGCACCACGACCGGCACCGACTTCGACCTGGACGCCAGCGCGCTGCTGCTGAACAACTCCGGCAAGGTCGCCAGCGACGCGCACTTCGTCTTCTTCAACAACCTCAAGAGCCCCGAGGGCTCCGTCGAGCACACCGGCGACAACCTCACCGGTGAGGGCGAGGGCGACGACGAGCAGATCAAGGTCAACCTCGCCACGGTCCCGGCCGACGTCGAGAAGATCGTCTTCCCGGTCTCCATCTACGACGCCGAGACCCGCCAGCAGTCCTTCGGCCAGGTGCGCAACGCGTTCATCCGCGTCGTGAACCAGGCCGGCGGCACCGAGATCGCCCGCTACGACCTGAGCGAGGACGCCTCCACCGAGACCGCCATGGTCTTCGGTGAGCTCTACCGGCACGGCGCGGAGTGGAAGTTCCGCGCCATCGGCCAGGGCTACGCCTCGGGCCTGCGCGGCATCGCGCAGGACTTCGGCGTGAACGTCTGAGCCATCCGAAGGGCCCTGACGACAGGGCCCCCAGGTCTTCCTGTCCGGCGCCGCACGGTTTACGTGCGGCGCCGGACGTGCAGGACCACCTGAGAAACACCACCCGGGGAGGGACAGCATCATGGGCGTCACGCTCGCCAAAGGGGGCAACGTCTCCCTGTCCAAGGCCGCACCGAACCTCACTCAGGTGATGATCGGGCTCGGCTGGGACGCGCGCTCCACCACCGGAGCCCCGTTCGACCTCGACGCCAGCGCGCTGCTGTGCAGCGGCGGGCGCGTGCTCGGGGACGAGTGGTTCGTGTTCTACAACCAGCTCAAGAGCCCGGACGGTTCCGTGGAGCACACCGGTGACAACCTCACCGGTGAGGGCGACGGCGACGACGAGTCGCTCCTGATCGACCTCTCCAAGGTGCCGCCCCAGTGCGACAAGATCGTCTTTCCGGTCTCCATCCACATGGCCGACGAGCGGAACCAGACCTTCGGCCAGGTCAGCAACGCCTTCATCCGCGTGGTGAACCAGGCGGACGGCCAGGAACTCGCCCGCTACGACCTCAGCGAGGACGCCTCCACGGAGACCGCGATGATCTTCGGCGAGGTCTATCGCTACCAGGGCGAATGGAAGTTCAGGGCCGTCGGGCAGGGGTACGCGTCGGGGCTGCGGGGCATCGCACTGGACTTCGGGGTCAACGTCTCATAACGCGTTATGAGCAAAATCCAGGGGCCAGTGGGGTGCGGCGGGGGCCCGACTAGACTTCGGCTTCAAAAGTTCGTAAAGCCGGGTACGGCGCGGGGGAGCCCCGTACACACACGATTGGGTAGCCAGTGGTTCTGAAAACCTTCGGGTGGTCGTTCGCGGTCACCGCGCTCGGCCTGGTCGCGGCGGTCCTGTTCGGCGGGTGGACCGCGCTCGGCATCGTCGCGATCCTCTCCGTCCTCGAGATCTCGCTGTCCTTCGACAACGCGGTGGTCAACGCCGGGATCCTGAAGAAGATGAATGCCTTCTGGCAGAAGATCTTCCTCACGGTCGGCATTCTGATCGCCGTCTTCGGCATGCGGCTGGTCTTCCCTGTCGTGATCGTCGCGCTCAGCGCCCAGCTGGGCCCGATCAAGGCCGTCGAACTCGCCCTGAACGACAAGGAGCAGTACCAGCAGCTGGTGACGGACGCCCACCCGGCGATCGCCGCCTTCGGTGGCATGTTCCTGCTGATGATCTTCCTGGACTTCATCTTCGAGGACCGGGACATCAAGTGGCTCCAGTGGCTGGAGCGCCCGCTGGCCAAGCTCGGCAAGGTCGACATGCTGTCGGTCTGCATCGCGCTGATCGTCCTGCTGATCTCGGCGCTGACCTTCGCGGCCAACGCCCACCAGCACGGCGGCGCGCACGCCGACAAGGCGGAGACGGTCCTGCTCTCCGGTATCGCCGGTCTGATCACCTACATGATCGTCGGCGGTCTCTCCGGCTACTTCGAGGACAAGCTCGAAGAGGAGGAGGAACGCGAGCAAGAGGCCGAGGAAGAGGCCGAACGCACCGGCAAGCCCCGCTCGGCGGTCCAGCTGGCCGGCAAGGCCGCCTTCTTCATGTTCCTCTACCTCGAGGTCCTGGACGCGTCCTTCTCGTTCGACGGCGTGATCGGCGCCTTCGCCATCACCAACGACATCGTCCTGATGGCCCTCGGCCTCGGCATCGGCGCCATGTACGTCCGGTCGCTGACGGTTTACCTGGTCCGCCAGGGCACCCTCGACGACTACGTCTACCTGGAGCACGGCGCGCACTACGCGATCGGCGCGCTCGCCATGGTCCTGCTCGTCACCATCCAGTACCAGATCAACGAGTTCATCACCGGCTCCATCGGCGTCATCCTGATCGCCGCCTCCTTCTGGTCCTCCGTGCGCCGCAACAAGGCGATCGCGGCGGCCGAGGGAAAAGCCGGCTCGGACGAGAAGACTGAGGTCTCGTCCGGGGTGTGACACCCCTCCGGGTGAGGAACGCTCTGTGCGGGGCGGCCACCGAGGTGACTCCTCGGGGCCGCCCCGTCGGTCGTCAAGGGCCGTGGGTACGGCGAGGACCCGCGGTCACCAAGGGAACGTGGGGGCGGAATGGGCCTGTTCGACGGACTCCGGCGTGGGCGCGATGTGCAGTTCGACTCGGGGCACGCGGCAACCAACGCGATCGAACTGACCAAGCGGCGCGCGCAGATATCACTCACCAAACAGGACGCGGCCACCGGCCATCTCCGGGTCAACCTGAGCTGGCGGATGCGTACCTCCGACATCGGCGGCCCGCAGCGCGAGAGCCTGCTGCGGCACCCCTTCAGGGCCCTGAAGCCGCCGGAGGTCATCGGCCACAGCCAGAGCGTGGTCAACGTCGACCTCGACCTGGGCTGTCTGTACGAACTCCAGGACGGCAGCAAGGGCGTCGTCCAGCCCCTCGGCGGCTACTTCGGTGAGGTCAACGCCCCGCCGTACGTCAAGCTCAGCGGCGACGACCGTTTCGGCTCCGCGTCCGGCGAGACGATGTACATCAACCTCGACCACCGCGACGCCATCAAGCGGCTCCTGGTCTTCGTCTACATCTACGACGCGACACCCGCCTTCGACCGTGCCCACGCCATCGTCACGCTCTACCCGAGCAACGGCCCCCGCATCGAGATCCACCTCGACGAACGCCAGCCGCAGGCCCGCTCCTGCGCCGTCGTCATGATCGAAAAGGTCAAGAACGAGATCATCGTGCGCCGCGAGGTGAAGTTCGTCTACGGGTTCCAGGCCGAGCTGGACCGGTTGTACGGGTGGGGGCTCCAGTGGGGGCGGGGTTACAAGACGAAGGTCGAGCGCTAGGGCCTGTCGTTTGGATCAGGTCGCAGGGAACCGACAGAGCTGATCAGCGCCGGTGAGCGGGGTCTGGTGCGTGCAGCTGCAAGGCGGAGGAGGGAGTCAACGCGATGGGGGCACCGCCCGCGCGAGCGAAGCCGAGCGTGGGGGAGTTGGCGACTGACGACAACGCCGCAGATGCGCGTGCCAGACCCCGCGTCTGCGACGTGATCCAAACGACAGGCCCTAGGCGTACCCGCCCTCGGCGGACACCCCCGAGGGCCGGTCCCGCCTAGCGTCCGATGAACTGCGGGCCCTGCGGGGGCAGGCGGAAGTCCGGGTCGGGGGCCGCGGCCGCGACCGGCTCCGGGTAGCCGTAGCCGGACTGCGCGCCCGTGACGCCCGCGGTCGCCGGTGCCTGGGGGTAGCCGTACGCGGGCTGGCCGGTGGGCTGCGGATAGCCGTACGCCGGCTGGGTCGCCGGGGGCTGCTGGGGCGGCGGATAGCCGTACCCGGGCTGCGCGGGCACCACGGTCGGCTGCTCCGGCGGCAGCGGCCGGGACACCTCGGGGGAGGGCTGGGCGGCGGCCGGGGGCTGCTGGGTCGTGGCGGAGGTCGTGGACGGTGCCGGGTCGGCGGTCGCCGGCTGTCCGGCCGCCTCCTCCATCGCCTCCGACTCGTCCACCGAGATGCCGTAGTCGGTCGCGAGCCCCTGAAGCCCGTTGGAATAGCCCTCGCCCAGTGCCCGGAACTTCCAGCCCTCGCCGCGCCGGTACAGCTCGCCGCAGATCAGCGCGGTCTCCTGGCCCGTCTCCGGCTTGACGTCGAAGTACGCCAGAGCCTCCGCGCCGGTGCCCGCCGCGTCGTACAGCAGAATGCGCAGCGCTCGTACGCGGTCGAACGTGACGCCGTCCGCCGAAGCGACCAGCAGAATCCGGCTGACCCCCGACTCGACACCGGCGAGATCTGTCTGGATCGTGTCGGTGAGGCCCTCGGAGACCCGCTTCTTGCCGAGCCGCCACACCTTCCCGGACGGGTGCCGGGGCTGGTTGTAGAAAACGAAGTCCTCGTCGGAGCGCACGTGACCGTCGGGGCCGAGGAGCAGCGCGGAGGCGTCGACGTCCGGAACCCCCTGCCCGGATGTCCAGCGCAGCACGGCGCGCACCGTGGTGGCTTCCAGCGGGACGTTCGACCCCTTCAGCATCGCGTGCGTCATGCGGTCATCCTGCCTTCTCGGTCCTGCTCACGACAACGCGGGGCCCGCGGTGCCCGAGCGGCGCCGACGGCCCTCGCGGACTACCGTCGTCATGGCCGGGCCCGGCTGTGCTTGCCCGCGTTACCTGAAATTCATGCCTGATGGGAACCTCTGCCATGGCCTTCTACGTACTATTACCGGCCACCTTTCGACGATTCGCAGGTCGTACAACCACCACGGGGGAGTTCCATGCGGCATTTCGGGCACATCGCCCCTGAGGTGCGGAAGCGTCTCTTCTACCGCGAGCCGTGTACGTTCACCGGTGATTCGCCGGCCCGGCTGCTCTCGGCCGCCCTCGGCGCCACGCTCTACAGCCCGGCCACCCGGACCCGCCTCGCCGACGACATCCTCAAACAGGCCGGTCGCGGCGTGGTCTCCATGGTCCTGTGCCTGGAGGACTCGATCGACGACGCCGAGGTCGGCCCGGGCGAGGAGAACCTCGTCCGCCAGCTCACGGCCCTCGCCGACCGCCCGGGCGCGGACCTGCCGCTGCTCTTCATCCGGGTCCGCGTCCCCGAGCAGATCCCCGACCTGGTGCGACGCCTCGGGCCCGCCGCCCGGCTGCTGTCCGGATTCGTCCTGCCGAAGTTCACCGAGGAACGCGGCATCCCCTTCCTGGAGGCACTGGCGAGCGCCGAGGCCGAAGGCGGCCGGCGGCTTTTCGCCATGCCGGTACTGGAGTCGCCGGAGCTGCTCTACCGCGAGTCGCGCGTGGCGACCCTGGAGGGCATCTCCCGGGCGGTCGACAAGTACCGCGACCGCGTCCTCGCCCTGCGCCTCGGCGTGACGGACTTCTGCTCCTCGTACGGGCTGCGCAGAGGCCCCGACATGACGGCCTACGACGTGCAGATCGTCGCCTCGGTGATCGCCGACGTGGTGAACATGCTGGGCCGCGCCGACGGGACCGGCTTCACCGTGACCGGGCCGGTGTGGGAGTACTTCCGGGTCCAGGAGCGCATGTTCAAGCCGCTGCTGCGGCAGAGCCCCTTCCTTGAGGTGCAGGCCGCGGAACTGCGCGAGAAGCTGATTGAGCACGCCATGGACGGCCTGCTCAGGGAGATCTCCCTGGACCAGGCCAACGGACTGCTGGGCAAGACCTGCATCCACCCCTCGCACGTGCTGCCCGTGCACGCCCTGTCGGTCGTCAGCCACGAGGAGTTCTCGGACGCCCAGGACATCCTGCGCCCCGAGCGCGGCGGCGGGGGTGTGCTGAGGTCGGCGTACACGAACAAGATGAACGAGGTGAAGCCGCATCGGGCCTGGGCCGAGCGGACCCTGCTGCGTGCCGAGGTTTTCGGCGTGGCGAACGAGGACATCGGCTTCGTGGAGCTGCTCGCGGCCGGCCTGCTCGACTGAACGCACCGCATCCAAGGACCGCAGGATCGCCGGGGAGACCGGCGACTTCGACGCAGGGAATTCATGGAGAAGGCAGTGAACGAGGGGGTGCACGACCAGGTGCGCGACGGCGACGGCGACGGCCACGGCTACGGGGATTCGGGGAAGGCTGGCACGGCCGGCGGTGCCGATGGCGTCTGGTCGGGCAGCTGGGTGGCCGAGCGGCTCGGCGTCGAACTCGTCGGCGACGACCGGCTGACCGACCTGCTGGGACTGGCCCTGCGCCGCAACCCCAAGCGGGCCCACCTGCTGGTGTCGAACGTGCTCGGCAAGCACGTCCCGCAGTCACCGTCCGTGGTCTACGACCACGGCTTCGAGCTGGGCCGCCGCGTGCGGGCACTGCTGGGCGCCGAGGAGGCGCGCCGCGCGGTCGTCCTCGGCTACGCGGAGACCGCGACCGGCCTCGGCCACTCTGTCGCCGACGGTCTGGGCCTCGCCCCCTACCTGCACTCCACCCGCCGCCCCGTCGCCGGTCTCGCCCCGGCCGGCGGCTTCGAGGAGTCCCACTCGCACGCGACCTCGCACCTGCTGCTGCCGGAGGACCCCGCGCTGCTCAGCGGCGACGGGCCGCTGGTCCTGGTGGACGACGAGTTCTCCACGGGGAACACGGTGCTGAACACCGTCCGGGATCTTCATGCGCGGTATCCGCGGCGGCGGTATGTCGTGGTGGCGCTGGTGGACATGCGGTCGGCGGCAGATGCCGGTCGGCTGGAGGAGTTCGCCCGTGAGATCGGAGCCCGGGTAGACCTGGTCGCGGCGGCCTCGGGGACCGTGCGGCTGCCCGATGGGGTGCTGGAGAAGGGGCGGAAGTTGGTTGCGCGGTACGAGTCCGAGACTGCCGCGGAGGGTGGTTCGTCGTCTGCGGCAGCGTCGTGGCCGGTCGCGCAGTTCCCCGCGCCCCTGGGGCAACGCCCCCAAGGGGCGCGGGGAACTGCGCGAACAGCCCCCACCGGCCCGCACCCGGACGGCAACGGCACCGACCCCCACGTCACCCGCGTTGACCTGCACTGGCCCGCCGACCTGCCGGACGGCGGCCGGCACGGGTTCACCCCCGCGCATCGCGAGCGCCTGGAGGACGCCCTCCCGGCGATGGCCCGCCGCCTGGCGGACGCGCTGCCCCAGGGCGCCCGCCGCGTCCTCGTCCTCGGCTTCGAGGAGCTGATGTACGCCCCGCTCAGGCTCGCGCGCGAGCTGGAGCAGAGCACCGACGTCGAGGTCCGCTACTCGACCACCACCCGCTCGCCCGTCCTCGCCGTCGACGACCCGGGTTACGCGATACGCACCCGCCTGGTCTTCCCCGCCCATGACGACCCCGCCGACGGCCCCGGCGATCGGTACGCCTACAACGTCGCGGGCGCCGGCTTCGACGCCGTCGTCGCCGTCGTCGACTCGGCTGCGGACACCCCCGCGCTGCACGCTCCCGACGGACTCCTCGCCCGGCTCGCCGCACACACGCCGCGGGTTCTCCTCGCCGTCGTACCGTCGTACGCCCCAACGGCCCCGCACGCCCCCGAAAGGCCCTCCATGCTGCCCGAGCCCCTCCGCGGCCCCGCCTTCTCCTCGTACGCGCCCGAGGAGGTCGGCTGGCTGCTCCAGGACCTCTCGGACGTGACGCTGGAGGCGCCGACCGAGGAGCGCGAGGAGGCCATCCAGAGCGGCGGCGCGCACTACGCCGAGTCGCTGCCCGTGGAGTACCAGCCGAGCGAGCGGTACCAGGAGCTGTTCCACGCCGCACTGGAGGACTCGGCGGCCCGCATCGCCCAGGCGGTCGGCGTGGTCACCGAGACCGTCCTGGCCGAGCGGTCGCCCCGCCCGGTCCTGGTCTCCCTGGCCCGCGCGGGCACCCCGATCGGCATCCTCATGCGCCGCTGGGCCCAGCACCGGCACGGCCTCGACCTGCCGCACTACGCCGTGTCGATCGTCCGCGGCCGCGGCATCGACGCCAACGCCCTGCGCTGGCTCGCCGGGCACCACGACCCCCGGGACGTCGTCTTCGTCGACGGCTGGACCGGCAAGGGCGCCATCACCCGCGAACTCGCCCAGGCCCTGGAGGAGTTCGAGAAGTCCGACGGCATCACCGGCTTCAGCCCCGAGATCGCCGTCCTGGCCGACCCGGGCTCCTGCGTACGGACCTACGGCACCCGCGAGGACTTCCTCATCCCCTCCGCCTGCCTCAACTCGACCGTGTCCGGCCTGATCTCGCGGACCGTGCTCCGGGCGGACCTGGTCGGACCGCACGACTACCACGGCGCCAAGTTCTACCGCGAACTCGCCGGCGCCGACGTCTCGGTGACCTTCCTGGATGCCGTCTCCGCCCGCTTCCCCGAGGTCGCGGACGCCGCCTGCGCCGAGGCCAAGGAACTGCTCGCCGCCGACCGCTCGCCCACCTGGGAGGGCTGGGCCGCCGTCGAGCGCATCAGCGAGGAGTACGGCATCCACGACGTGAACCTCGTCAAGCCCGGCGTCGGCGAGACCACCCGGGTGATGCTGCGCCGCGTACCCTGGAAGGTCCTGGCACGCGCCGGGGCGGGCAGCGACCTCGACCACGTCCGCCTGCTGGCCGGGCAACGCGGCGTGCCCGTCGAGGAGGTGGCCGAACTGCCGTACACCTGCGTCGGCCTGATCCACCCCCAGTACACCCGGGGCGCGACCGGCGCCGACGGCAAGGCGGTGACGGTCTGATGCCCGCACTCGTCGCGAGCGACCTCGACCGCACCCTGATCTACTCCGCCGCGGCTCTGGCGCTGACCATGCCGGACGCGCGGGCGCCCCGGCTGCTGTGCGTGGAGGTGCACGAGAGCAGACCGCTGTCGTACATGACGGAGACGGCGGCCCAGCTCCTCACCGACCTGGGCGACGCGGCCGTGTTCGTGCCGACGACGACCCGCACGCGCAAGCAGTACCTGCGCATCAACCTGCCGGGCCCCGCGCCCGCCTACGCGATCTGCGCGAACGGCGGCCACATCCTGGTGGACGGCGTGTCCGACCCCGACTGGCACGCAACTGTGACCGCGCGGCTGGCCGAACAGTGCGCGCCCCTGGCCGAGGTGCAGGAACACCTGCTCAGGGCCGCCGACCCGGTCTGGGTGCGCAAGCACCGCGTCGCCGACGACCTCTTCGCCTACCTCGTCGTCGAGCGTGAACTGCTCAACGAGGACTGGGTGAAGGAACTCGCGGTCTGGGCGGAGAACCGCGGCTGGACCGTGTCCCTCCAGGGCCGCAAGATCTACGCCGTGCCCAAGCCGCTCACCAAGAGCGCGGCGATGCGCGAGGTCGCCCGGCGGACCGGCGCCGATCTCACCCTCGCCGCCGGCGACTCCCTGCTCGACGCCGACCTGCTCCTCGCGGCCGACCAGGGCTGGCGCCCGGGCCACGGGGAGCTGGCCGACACGGGCTGGACGGCTCCCGCGATCAGGGCGCTTCCCGAGCGGGGCGTCCTTGCGGGGGAGCGGATCCTGCGGGAGTTTCTGGGGGCAGTACGGGGCGCCTGAGCACTCGGGTGTCCTGGTCGTCGTGCGGGTGCGGCGTCGCGGTGGCTTGTCGCGCAGTTCCCCGCGCCCCTTTGGGGCGTCGTAGCAGCCGTACGCCGATGAACGCCGCCACCGCCACGGCGGCCACAGCCAGGACCACCTTGGAGTAGGTGGAGACGAGGTCCGACACCTGGTGCCAGTTCGCGCCGAGCGCGTAACCCGCGAGGACGAACGCCGTGTTCCAGATCGCGCTGCCCAGGGTGGTCAGGCCCAGGAACACCGGCAGGCGCATGCGTTCCACGCCCGCCGGCACGGAGATCAGGCTGCGGAAGATCGGGATCATCCGGCCGAAGAACACCGCCTTGGTGCCGTGCCGCAGGAACCACGCCTCCGTCCGCTCGATGTCGGAGACCTTCACCAGCGGCAGCCGGGCCGCCATCGCCACCGTCCGGTCACGGCCGAGCAGCGCGCCGATGCCGTACAGCGCGAGGGCGCCGATCACCGAGCCGGCAGTCGTCCACAGCAGGACCGCGAGCAGACCCATCCGGCCGCTGCTCGCGGCGAAGCCGGCGAGAGGCAGGATGACCTCGCTGGGCAGCGGCGGGAACAGGTTCTCCAGGGCGATGGCGAGACCGGCACCCGGGGCGCCCAGAGCGTCCATCAGGTCGTTGACCCACTGCGGCCCGGTGTCCGCTGCGATGGCTGTCATGCCGGCCACGCTAGGAAACCGAAGCTGAAGAACTCCTGAGGAAGCCTGAGGAAGCCTGAGGAAGCCTGACGAGTGGCGTCAGCCGCAGCAGCCGCCTCCGCAGCAGCCGCCACCGCCACCGCCGCCCGAGCGGGGTGCCGGTGCCGGGCCGGAGGCCGAGCCGCCCACCGCGACGGTGGACAGGAGCTTCACCGTGTCGTCGTGACCCGAGGGGCAGGCCGCGGGAGCGGAGGACTGAGCCATGGGACGGCTGAGTTCGAAGGTGTCGCCGCAGGTCCGGCAGCGGTACTCGTAGCGAGGCATGCCCACAGATTAACCGGCACGGTCAGGTGACCGGCACGGTCAATGCCCGGCACCGCGTTCCTCGCGGATCTCGGAGACCACGTGGGCCACCGTCCGGCGGACCGCTTCCGTCTCCGTGAGGAAGTGCCAGTAGTCGGGGTGGCGGCCGTCGAGGGTGGCGATGGCGCGTTCCAGGCGGGCCACCGCGTCGTCCAGTGGGCGGGCGTGGCGCGGGTCGGGGGTGTTGCGGCCGGCCATGGCCAGGCGCTGGGCGTCGCGGATGGCGAAGCGGGTCCGCTCGATCTCCTGCTGGGGATCCTTCTGCACGGCGTTCAGGCGGTGCAGGCGGTCGCCGGCGGCCGAGACGGCCTCGTCGGTGGCGTTCAGCAGGGCTCGTACGGTCGACAGCAGGGCCGTGGCATCGGGCCAGCGCTGTTCGTCGCGGGCGGACTGGGCCTCGGCCAGTTTCCTCTCGGCCTGGCGTACGTTCTCGGCGGCGACGCCGGGGACGCCTTGCAGGTCCTGCCAGCAGGCCACGCTGAACCGGCGGCGCAGTTCGCTCAGGATCGGTTCGACCTGCTCGGAGCGGGTGGTGAGGGCCTGGGCGCGCGTGCGCAGGGAGACCAGACGGTGATCGATCTCGGCGGCGCGCTCCGGCAGCCGCTCGGCCTCCACACGGACCGCTTCGGCCCCCCGGGTGACCTGCTCGGCCCGCTCCAGGGTCTGCGGTACGCCGTGCTGCCCGGCGCCCTGGTTCAGCTTGGTGAGCTCGGGGGAGAGGGCGGCGAGACGGGCGGCGAGGTCGTCGGCCTTCAGTCCCGTCGCCCGTACGGAGTCGAGGGCGTTGGAGGCGGCGAGCAGGGCCTGGCGGGCGCGTTCGACCGCCGGGGCGAGGCGGGCCAGCTGGGTCTCGGCCTTGCCGAGCAGCGGGCCGAGGCCCTCGGTGAACCGGTCCAGCTCCTGCTTGACCCGGCCGAGCTCCTCCTTGGCGGCGGTCAGCTCGGTGCGGGCGCGCGAGGCGGCCGAGGCCTCCAGGTCGTCGCGGTCGAGGTCGTGGGCGTCGACGGCGTTGATGTACTGGCTGCTGGCCTCGTCGATGCGCCGGCCGAGCGCGTCGAAGTCGGCGACGGCGTGCCGGGCGGCGGGGGAGTTGTCGACGGCGGTGATCGTCTCGATCGAGATGCGCAGGTCGCGCTGCGCGGTGTCGAGCTCGTAGAAGGCGGCCGCGGCGGCGTCCTTCGCGGCCTGTGCCTCGGCCCGCTGGCTCTCGGCACGACCGCCGAACCAGCGCCGGGTGCCGCCGCCCGCGAAGGCGGCGGGCAGCGCCAGCGCGGCCAGCAGG